>JBGSYJ010000291.1:0-25511 GCA_041750915.1 Thermoanaerobaculia bacterium
TCATCCTTCTGATTCTGGGCATCACCTCAGGCTCTCTCGCCGCACAACCACGTTCCGATTTCAATGTCGTCGAAGCATCGATACCCGAAATGCAGAAGGCGCTTGCGGAGGGACGTACTACCTCTCGCCAGCTCGTCGAGCAATCGCTCATCCGAATCGGGACGTACGAAGACAAGCTCAACGCGTCGATCCATGTGAATGCAAACACACTCGCGGAAGCCGACCGGCTCGATGCCGAAAGGGCGGCGGGGAAAGTACGAGGTCCACTGCATGGAATTCCGATCGCACTGAAAGACAATATTCATACGACGAACATGCCCACCACCGGGGGTGCGCTCGCATTCGACGGATACGTGCCGCCGTACGAGGCCACCCTCGTGACGAACCTCCGTGCGGGCGGCGCGATCATCATCGCTAAAACAGCGATGACCGAGCTCGCCAACTGGATCGCCGGCGCCCCCTACCCGATGCCCGGGAACTACAACGGTCTCTCGGGCTACTCTTACAACCCTTATGACCCACGACGTGATCCGCGAGAAGCAACGTTCGATGGCCGCCCCGTCCTCTCGACGGCCGGTTCCAGCTCCGGTGCGGGAACGGCCGCCAGCTTCTGGGCCGCGAACGTCGGAACCGAGACATCCGGATCGATTCTGAGTCCTGCCAATCAGACGATGCTCGTCGGGATCAAACCTACGGTCGGTCGTATCAGTCGCCACGGCATCATCCCGATCACGGCGGACCAGGACACGGCGGGACCAATGGCACGCGACGTCACATCGGCGGCCATTCTGCTCGGCGTGCTGGAATCACCGGCACCTGATCCTGAAGATTCAGCGACGAAGACCTGCGCTGCGCCAGCGGGAAGGGACTACACGCGATTTCTCGATGTGAAGGGTCTCGAGGGAAAGCGAATCGGGCTCCCCCGCGCGTTCTACTACAACGAGACGAAGGCGCCCGGCAGCGATCGCGCGCGCGGGGGGCTTTCTCCGGAACAGAAGAAGCTGATGGAAGATGCGATTGCAGTGCTGAAAAAGCAGGGAGCAATCGTCGTCGATCCCGCAGACATCCCAAGCGTAGTAGACACAGATGGGGAGCGCAATCTTCTGCTCTTCAATGTCTGCGGCGGAGCAGAGTCACGCGGCAGGGACAACGACTGCTCAATCGTATTCAAGTACGGAATGAAGCGCGATTTCAACAAGTGGCTGACATCCCTTGGCGAGACGGCTCCCGTGAAATCGCTGACAGAACTGCGCCAGTGGAACATCGCCCACCAGAGAGCAGATGCGATCCGCTACGGCCAGTCGCTTCTCGATGTGTCGGACGAGATGGACGTGGCGTCCGATCGCGCCCGCTATGAGAAGGATCGTGCGAAGGATCTCTTCCTGACAGCAACCCATGGCATCGACGAAGTGATGAAGTCGATGAAGCTCGACGCGCTGATGTTTCCCGCCTCCTGGGGTGCAGGGATCGCTGCGAAACCAGGCTACCCGTCCGTGATCGTTCCGTTCGGGTTCGTACCGAATGCACTGACTCCTCCCCTCGAGGAGAAGTTCCAGGCGAAGCCCTCACCGTTCGGGGTGAGCTTCACCGGCATGGCATGCAGCGAACCGGAACTCCTGACGATTTCCTACGCATTCGAGCAGGCGACGAAAGGACGCGTTCCGCCGCCCTTGAACAGTAGTCAGGAGTCAGGAGTCAGGAGTCAGTAGCCCCACCCCGATACAAACTGCGGATGCCTCGCAGAATCCGGCGAGTCAGGGACAGGAGCCCCGCCGGATGTGATATTTCCCCGATGAGACTTCAATGGCCTGAAGTTAAGAGGAAAGGTGTCTTCCTGAGCGCAGCAAAGGATCCCCTAATTGCTTGCGGCACAGCGAGTCGTAGGGGGATCCTTCGCTGCGCTCAGGCTGACACGCGTTCATTCGCCGTTAACTCAATGCCGTTGGAATCAGACCCGCACCTGACTCCGTATAGGGGTGGGGCTACTGACTACTGACTACTGACTCCTGGCTACTGACTACTGGTTGCATGCCCGGCGGCAATCTCCGGATGGCCCCACGGAGTCGGCGGCGTCGCAACAGGCTTCGTCAGATCGAACTCGACGCGGAACATCCGCCCGGGACGGGAAAGCTCATATGCGAACTGCTTTCGCGGTTCGATCTCCATCGCCCAGGTGTTGGTCACAGAGACATCGAGACCTTCCCGCTTGAACATCTCTTTTGAGAACTCGTCGACGGGGAAATCCTGTCGCCGAGCCGTTCCGGGGGCAGCGGTATCGCCTCCATACATCGTCACGGCATCGTCCGTACCGTCTGTGTGCCGATGGTCGTGCTTGAGACGGAGTCCGCTGGCGGTCCTGGTCAGAACCCATGTGCGCGAGTGATCTTCGCCGACGTGGAACGGAACCTTGACTTCCTGTTCGCTACACTCCCGCACGTGCATTACGAGCGTCTGGCCGGTGAATGGATCGTTCTCAGGTTCGGGCTCGTTTGCGACGATCCTGCCTTCGAACGCCTGTCCGCAGTGTTCTGCAAGCCGGGCGAGAAATTCATCGGCCGGATGCGGGGCCGGGGTTGCTGCCGGAACCGGCTCCGGGGCCGTTGTCGTGGTCGTCGCAGGCTCGCCGCAAGCTACGGCAAAGATCCCCATCGCGGTGAGAGAGAGCACGATTGCTTTTTTCATGAGGCACACCATACCAAATGAGGGAGGGTGAGGACGGGAAAGGTCCTGCCAGCATCCTGATACGCTCGATCATGGAAGCCTTGCCGCTGGCGCCAGAGCTCGCGAGCCTTTCACACCGCGAAGAACGGCGCATCGGAATGCGCCGCTACGATGTCACTCCATCATCGGGATCGGCTTGACGAACTCCTTCAGCCGCTGCCGCTGGCGTCCCGACTCGTCGAAGTTCTCCGGGGCGAGCCATCGCGTGAACGCTTCCCGCATCGATGGCCACTCGCGATCGAGAATCGAATACCACGCGGTATCACGGTTGCGTCCCTTGTAAACAACTGCCTGCCTGAACACTCCCTCGAAGGTGAACCCGAGTCTCGATGCGGCCTTGCGGGACGGTGCGTTCAGGCTGTCACATTTCCATTCGTAGCGCCGGTAACCCAGTTCGTCGAAAACCCGCGACATCATGAGCGCCATCGCTTCCGTTGCAGCGGCGGACTTCCGCAGCAGCGGGGTGTAGTGAATATGTCCCACTTCGATCACGCCATGCGATGGATCGATCCGAAGAAAGGCGGCGATACCGACGGCCGCTCCGCTGCGCCGATCGATCACGACATGAACCATCGGGTCCTCCCTCTCGCTCAATCTCGAGAGCCACCGCTGATAGGCATCAAACGTCGAAAAGGGCCCGTCCGAAAGGTACGTCCAGCTTCGCCCGTCAGGATCGTCCAGCGAGGCCAGATAGAGCTCCTTCGCGTGGAGTGAGACGTCGATCGGGACGACGATGCTGAGGCGAGCTTCCATCGGCGTGCGGGGAGGAACGGCACGTGGTGTCCATCCATCCACGGGCCGGCCGACAGGCTGCCCGAGATCGTTCACAGGCTGAATCACGGCAATATTGTAAGAGAGGTGCGTTTCTGGTGAAGAATCCTCAGGCATCCGCAACGAACGCTTTCAGCCTGGCGACTTTTCCCAGTCCGTCGTAGGCGGCGTACTTGTACGCTTCTCCGAGCGTCGGATAATTGAAGACGCTCTCTACAAACGCGTTGATCGTTCCGTGCATGTGCATCACCATCATCCCCACATGCAGCAGTTCGGCCGCATTCTCGCCGACGATGTGCACGCCGAGGAGCTCGAGACTTTCGGAATCAAAGACCAGCTTCACCATTCCCTCTTCGTCTGCGATGATCTGTCCGCGCGAGTTGTTGCGATACCGAGCCTTCCCCACCGTGACGTTCAGGCCCTGCTCGAGCCCCTGATCCTCGGTCAGGCCGATCGTCGCCATCTCCGGAATCGTGTAGATGCCGTAAGGAAGGATCGACGCCACTTCGGTCTTGTACTTGAGATCGAACGCGTGAACCATCGCGACCCGAGCCTGCTCCATCGAGGTGGACGCCAGCGCCGGGAAGCCGATCACATCTCCCGCTGCATAGATGTTCGGCACGTTCGTCTGGTATTTCTCGTTCACCGGGATGTTTCCCCGCGCGTTCGTGACAATTCCCGCCGCCTCGAGGTTCAGATGTCGCGTGTTTCCGGAACGCCCTGCGGCCACAAGAAGTTTCTCGGTCGTAATGACCTTCCCGTCGGCCAGCTCCAGATGGACTGCTTCGTCGACTTTCACCGATCGAACTTCCACTCCGAGGTGAAGTTCAATATCGAATCGGTTGGTCAGAGAGGCGAAGAGTACCTCGACGATCTCCCGGTCCATGTGTCCCAGAAGGTCTTCTCTCGCGTCGATCATCTCGACCCGGACTCCGAGCGCGCCGAATATCGAGGCGTACTCGCAGCCGATCACCCCGGCTCCGATAACCGCGAGAGACTTCGGCATTCGATCGATACTCAGAATCGAATCGCTGTCAAAAATCGACGTGTCATCGAACGGGATCATCTCCGGGCGATAGGGAGATGATCCGGTGGCGATGAGAATGACCTTTCCGGTAATGCTCTCTTCTTCGTCGCCTCTCTGAACGACGAGCTCACGGGGGCTCACGAAGCGCGCCGTTCCATAGAATCGGTCCACGTTGTGGCGCTCGAGGTTGTCGTCGATCAACTCCCACTGCTGCTCGACGACCTGGTTCTTCCTGCTCATCAGCTGGGCAAGCGTGCCGTCGTCCCGGACGGCGAGATCGATTCCGAAGACCTCGCGACGCCGGAAGCCCGACAACTGGAGCGCCGCCTCGCGCAGGGTCTTCGACGGAATGGTGCCGGTATTGACGCAGGCTCCCCCGAGGACGCGATGACGCTCGATCAGCGCGACCTTTTTCCCGAACCAGGCTGCCTGGGCGGCCCCTTTTTCTCCCGCAGGGCCGGATCCGATGACGACGAGGTCGTATTCGTTGGCGTCATTCACAGCGATCGATCCTCCTCTCACCCCGGATCGGACTGCGGTAGAAGGGATCCCTCTACTGCGGTTGGCAATTCGTTTCGTGGAAGTCGATACGATACTTCGGAATGCTCCTGTCCGCAACGCATCGCGGCACCCTCATCCTCATGACAGTTGTCACCTTCCTCTCCTGACAAACTGCAATGTTGGGCGGCCTGCCTCGAACCGATACTGGCATGCATGGAGGTTTCGATGAGAGTAAGGCATCCGGAGAACAGCCCCCTCGCAGCAGTGCTTCGAAATGCGACGAAACGATATGGATCGATCGTCGCTCTCGACGGGATCAATCTCGAGATCCGGAAGGGCGAAGTCCTCGCCCTGCTCGGTCCGAACGGCGCAGGCAAGACGACGGCTGTCCGCCTCATCCTCGGACTCTCTCGCTCGGATACGGGTCAGGTCGAAGTGTTTGGCCGATCCCCTCTCGAGGCACAGCATCGCATGCGAACCGGAGCGATGATGCAGATCGGCAAGGTTCCCGAGACCCTGCGCGTGGCCGAACACATCGACCTCTTCTCTTCGTACTACGTCGACCCGCTTCCCCGGGCGGAAATCATGGCGAGGGCAGGACTCACCGGCATCGAGCAGCGGAAGTTCGGCGAGCTCTCGGGCGGGCAGAAGCAGCGACTCCTATTTGCACTCGCGATCTGCGGGAACCCCGACCTGCTGGTTCTCGATGAGCCGTCCGCCGGTCTCGACGTCGAATCGCGCCGTCTGCTCTGGGATCAGATCCGGCGATTGGTGCACGAGGGCAGATCAATCCTTCTGACGACGCACTACCTCGAAGAGGCGGATGCGCTGGCGGACCGCGTGGTGGTGATCGACCGCGGGAAGATTCTGGCCGAGGGGACGCCGGCTGAGATCAAGAAGAAGGCGAGTGGAAAACGGATTCGCTGTTCAACTCTGACCGATGCCGGCCGCATTGCGGGGATTCCGGGAGTCACCTCTGTCGAGCGCGACGAAGACACGCTGGTCATCCTCGCCAGCGCTGCAGAACCCGTCGTGCGGGAGCTTCTCACGCTCGATGCCTCACTCACGAATCTCGAGGTCGACAGCGCGGGACTGGAAGAGGCCTTTCTTTCACTCACTCGAACGAATGCACAGCTGGAGGTGGCCTCATGACATCGACGCTCACGATCAACGACAAGATCACTACTCCGCCCGCCGGATCCGGATTGAGAATGTATTTCCTCGAAGCGAAGTACGAGCTTCTCAAGCAGTTGAGACTTCCTGCGTACGTCATCCCGACGCTCACTTTTCCCGTAGTCTTCTACGTGATGTTCGGGCTCGCCTTCGGCGGTACGCAGTCCGTCGGGTCGATTCCGCTGAGCGCGTACCTCCTGGCTACATATGGTGCCTTCGGCGTCATTGGCGCTTCGCTATTCGGATTCGGGATCGGAGTGGCCATCGAGAGAGGCCAGGGATGGCTGCAGATCAAGCGCGCGACGCCCATGCCGATAGGGGCGTACTTTTCGGCGAAGCTCGCAATGTCTGCTCTCTTCAGCATCGCGATCGTGGTCCTGCTGCTCGTCGTCGCGGCGGCAGGAAGAGTGTTTCTCGGCTGGGCACCGACGATGGCGCTCCTCGTCGTGCTCGTTGCCGGATCCCTCCCCTTCTGCGCGATGGGACTGTTTATGGGATACACCGCCGGGCCGAACTCCGCACCGGCGATTGCGAACCTGGTCTACCTCCCACTCGCTTTCGCTTCGGGACTCTGGATTCCAGTCGAGGCGCTTCCGTCACTCGTGAAGAGCATCGCGCCGTGGCTTCCGCCGTATCATCTCGCGCAACTCGCGCTCAAAACGATTGGAGGAGGCGTCGGTGCTCCCGTCTGGAGCCACCTGCTCGCACTCGGAGGATTCACAGCTCTCTTTCTGGTGCTCGCGAGGATTGCGTACCAGCGTGACGAGGGAAAGACGTTTGGATGAACAACACTCGACTGCTGATGCATGAAGTTCTGATGTCGAACGAGGAGAATCAGTCATGAACGACCCCCGCAAACTAGTGCTTCCCTTCATCGCGCTGTTCGCACTCGCCGCAATCGCAACGGGCGCGATCAATGGAGCGCCGCCGGCAAAGAAGACAACGAAGTCGACGTCTCAAACGGCATTTCGAAACGTCCAGGTCTTCGATGGTACGAAGATCATTCCTCGAACTACGGTCGTCGTCGACGGTTCGAAGATCGTCGCTGTCGGTGTCGATGCGAAGATTCCAGCCGGAGCCCGCGTGATTGAAGGCAAAGGAAAAACCCTGATGCCGGGTCTCATCGATTCCCACACTCATTCTTTCGGAAATGCGCTCGAACGCGCACTCCAGTTTGGCGTGACAACTCAACTCGACATGTTCACGGCCGTTCCTCTGATGACAGCTGCAAAGAAAGAACAGTCTGAGGGAAAGGCGACCGGCAGAGCCGACCTCGTTTCTTCAGGAACGCTGCTTACGGCACCGGGAGGTCACGGATCACAGTATTTCCCGATCGACACAATCAAGTCTGCATCGGATGTACCGGCGTTCGTCAAAGCCAGGGTGGCTGAAGGCTCGGACTTCATCAAGGTCGTCTACGAGGACGGGTCTGCGTACGGCATCTCGTTTCCGTCGCTCGATCTCGCCTCCGTGAAAGCTGCGATCGAGGCAGGTCACGCGCACGACAAGATGGTCGTCGTTCACGTCTCGAAGCTCGAACGGGCGAGGGAGGTGATCCTTGCAGGAGCAGATGGCCTGGTGCACACATTCGCCGATGCGGAAGCCGACGACGAAGTCGTGGCTCTCGCGAAAAAAAACGGCACGTTCATCGTGCCGACGCTGACCGTGATCGAGGGCACCTCTGGCATAGCCAGCGGAGCCTCGCTCGCCAAGGATGCCCGGTTCACCGAGTACCTCACCCCGGAGGAGACCGCGAACCTCGCGAGCGCGTTTCCTGCCAGCCCGCGGGCATCGAGGAACATGCCCAATGCGTTTCAAACGGTCAAAGCGTTCTCCTCGTCCGGAATCCCGATTCTCGCGGGTAGCGACGCGCCCAATCCCGGTACTGCTTACGGCGCCAGCATGCATCGGGAGCTCGAGCTGCTCGTTCTTTCCGGTCTCACACCCGTCGAAGCCCTCACTGCGGCCACCTCAGCTCCGGCTACCATGTTCAAGCTGAGGGATCGAGGAAGGATCGCGCCCGGCCTGCGCGCGGATCTGCTCCTCGTATCCGGCGATCCAGCGAGCGAGATCACCGACTCGAGGAACATCGAGGGAATCTGGAAGGAAGGCGTCGAGGTCGAGCGGGTCAAGCCGGTAAAGACGGGTACGGTTGTGGCCGATGTCCCGAAAAGCGGCTTGATCAGCGACTTCGAGTCGGGGAAACCGGAGGCAACGTTCGGAGCGGGCTGGATGGCGTCCACCGACGAGATGGCGGGAGGCAAGTCGGTCGCCTCGATCGGGATCTCGCGACCCGGGGCGGTCTCCTCCAGCGCTGCCCTCGCAATCGAGGGAGAGCTGAAGCCCGGGTTCGCATACCCGTGGGCCGGCGGGATGTTCTCCCCCGGCGCCTCGCCGATGCAAGCTGTCGACCTGTCGCAGTGGAGAGCGCTCAGCTTCTTCGTACGCGGAAACATCCCATCGGGACAGCTGTTGATCTTCGCCACTCATAGAGGGCGCACACCCCTCAGCAAAGGATTTCCCATCACTGGGGAATGGACCGAAGTGACGATTCCCTTCGAAGAGGCGGGACTGAATAACCGGAGCGATGTTCAGGCATTCTTCTTCGGAGCGTCGAGTCAGGGAACATTCCGATTCGAGGTCGACAACGTTCGCTTCCGGTAGGGCCTTCGAGATAGGACTCTCATGTGGCATCCTGAAACAGACCTCTTCCGAAGGATCGCGGGCTGGCAATGAAACGATTCAGACTCCTGCCTGACAGAAAAGAGCTCGGCTGGACGCCGTACGCCTGGCTGATCTATCTGGTGACGCTGTTCATCCACCCGGCGGTCACCCGCGCCGGCGCAATCGAATGGACGCTGACGATCGCCGGCATCGTCGTCTTCCTCGGTCTCTACCTGAGAGGGCATTGGTTGAAGGGCAACGCGATCCTGCCGATCATCGCGGGCATCGGTCTTCTGGGCGCTCTTTACCTTCCATTCAATCAATCGGGTGGCGTCTTTTTCATTTACGCGGCTGGATTTGCTGCGCAGATCGGAAAGCCATCCAGAGCAGCATGGATCATTGCGGCCATCGTTGCCATATGCAGCATCGAAGCCCTGATCCTCGGTCTGCCGCTATTCCGTTGGGTCTGGGCGATCGTCTTTTCCATATTGATCGGTGCAATCAACATTCACTATGCGGAGGTCAGCCGCAGCAACTGGAAGATCCGCCTCGCTCAGGACGAGATCGAACGGCTCGCACGGATCGCCGAGCGCGAACGCATCGCACGCGACCTCCACGATCTCCTCGGCCACACGCTTTCAGTCATCATCCTCAAATCCGAGCTCGCTTCGAAACTCGCGGAGAAAAGTCCGGAGCGATCGGTGCAGGAGATCCGTGACGTCGAACGAATCTCGCGGGAGGCACTCTCTGAAGTTCGCGCTGCAGTTCGAGGCTACAGGTCGGCGGGTCTGAGCGGCGAGATCGACTCCGTGGTCGGTGCATTGAAGGACGCAGGAATTACCGTTGCCGTCGACACCGAGCAGGTGTCGCTTTCGCCGGAGCAGGAGTCCGTCCTTGCTCTGGCGCTTCGTGAGGCCTCGACGAACATTCTTCGCCACGCCCAGGCGTCACAGTGTGAGATCCGGATTCGAGGCACTGCCCGCGAAGTGATCCTTCGCATCCATGATGACGGGCTCGGCAGCAGCGCGCCCGAAGGCACTGGACTGAAAGGTATGCGCGAACGAGTCGAAGCCGCCGGAGGCCGCCTCGAGCGAACAGCCGGCGAGGGTACGACGATCGAGATCACCATGCCGGTCGATCGCGCCCGCCTCACGACAACCAGGGAGATCGCATGATCCGCGTCGTCATCGCAGAGGACCAGGCGATGGTCCTGGGCGCGCTCTCCGCGTTGCTGGAGATCGAACGCGACATCGAGGTCGTCGGCAGGGAGGCCAATGGTGCTGAAGCCCTCGAGGCCTGCCGGACGCTCCGGCCCGACGTTCTTCTGACGGACATCGAGATGCCTGAAATGACCGGCCTCGAGCTGGCGGCGGCGCTCCGGGCCGAGGCGCTTCCAACCAGAGTCATCATCCTTACGACGTTCGCGCGAAGCGGCTACCTTCGTCGGGCTCTGGACAGCGGTGCGTCAGGATACCTGCTCAAGGACTCTCCCTCCGAGCAGCTCGCTAACGCTGTACGCAGAGTGGCGCAGGGCGGGCGGGTCATCGATTCCGATCTCGCCACGGAAGCGTGGACGGAAGCAGACCCACTCACGGAACGGGAGCGACAGGTGCTACGCCTCGCCGGCGAGGGAAAATCGGGAAGCGAGATCTCCGGGGCGCTCGGGCTCACCGAGGGAACGATTCGTAACTATCTTTCGGATGCAATCAGCAAACTCGGCGCTGCCAATCGCGTCGAAGCCTGGCGGATCGCGAGGGAGAAGGGCTGGCTTTAGAGATCGATGTGTCTTGCAACACGCAAGGACCGTAAGGACTTGTCATCCTAAGCGAAGCGAAGGATCCCCTCACCTCGGGCGCTGTCGGAAGTCTCCAGGCGATCCTTCGCTGCGCGATACTGTGTAACAACTGCCGAAGTGTCATCCCGAGCGTCGAGCGAGGGATCTGGGCGGCGGTATATCGATTCTGAAACGCAGGTAGATCGATGACTTTTCGAGCAAAAGGCCCCCACCCAGATCCCTCGCTCGACGCTCGGGATGACACAGTCTAGCGTTTTGACACAGTCTCGCGCTCAGGATGACACTTGCGCGCGCACGGTAGAACTAGAGACTCGACTCCGTCTCCCGCCCATCCCAGTCGCTTCGCTTTCCGAACATCATCACCACTGCAACGATCACGACGGACCCGATGACGATCGAAACCCACGGACTGAGCCCGTACGCGGTTGGTATGTCGCCAACGATCATCCCGAGGACACCGATCGCAAACGCGTACGGCAGTTGCGTCTTTACGTGAGCGATGTGATCTGAACCGGCTGCCGTGCTGGAGAGAATCGTTGTGTCCGAGATCGGCGAGCAATGATCTCCCCAGACGCTTCCGGCAAGCACTGACGAAATCGTTCCGACCATCAGCGTGTAGTACTGGGGCGAACCGGCCGCGTACCCAGCGGACACTGCGAGGCCGTTCGCCACCGGAATCGCGAGCGGCATGAGAATCGCCATCGTTCCCCAGGATGTCCCGGTCGCAAACGCGATCGCAGCGCCCGCCATGAAGATGATGACGGGCAGGAAATGGGGCGAGAGGACTGCGCTCGTCAGCCCCACGACGAAGTCGGCCGTGTGGAGCTGAGCGCAAACGTCTCCGATCGACCATGCGAGAACGAGAACGATCATTGCGAGCATCAGCGACTTCATGCCTTCGCCGAGTCCTTCCATCGCTTCGCGCAGAGAGAGAATTCTCTGCATCACGGGAAGCAGCGTAGCGGTGATCGCGGCCGCGAGACTCGCCCACAGCAGCGCGTCGAAACTGTTCGCGTTCGAAAAGACGTCCCGGACCCATTGCGACAACCCTGCGCCGGGAGCCTGCTCTACCGCCGGTGCCCCCGTGATGATCATCCCCGCCACGGTGCCGAACATCAGGACGAGAATGGGAATCACTGCGTTTCTCGCCCGCTTCGGCGCACCCGGTTTCGGGGCGAGCGCCGTGGAAGAGTAATCCGCCAGCGGAACGTCTTTGGGATCGTACACTTCGCCTGTAGTCGAGGCCCGCCGCTCTGCCTTGAGCATCGGCCCCAGGTCGCGGCAGGAGATCGCGATGGTCACTCCGAGCACGAGCGCGAAGATTGGATAGAACCTGAACGGGATCGAAGCGACGAAGACGCCGTATGCGTTCATCGGAAGGTCGAGCTGCGCGAATGCCGCGGCGATCAGTCCGACCTCGAATCCAATCCATGTCGAAATCGGAAAGAGACTCGCAACCGGTGCCGCTGTCGAGTCGACGATGTATGCGAGCTTTTCTCTGCTGATTCGCAGCCGATCGGTGATCGGCCTCATGGTGGAACCGACGATGAGCGTGTTCGCGTAATCGTCGAAGAAGATGAAGATTCCCATCAGCCACGTGGCGACCTGGCCACGCCGCGGCGTCGTCGCGTAGCCGCGGAGACGCTCGACGATTCCATGCGTTCCTCCGCTTCTGCTGACTGCGCCCACCATGCCGCCAACGAGCGCCGTGAAGATCAGGAGCTTCGCGTGATCGAGGTCAGCGAGGGCAGGCGCGATGAACGAATCGAGCGCACGCCCCGTCGCAATCAGCGGATTCCAGTTAAAGAGGACGAGCGTTCCGGCGAGCACGCCGGCGAACAGGGCAAGGAGCGCATCCTTGAGCACCAGCGCAAAAATGATCGCGATCACCGGAGGGAGGATCGACAGCCAGCCCGGAATCGCGCGGAGTCGAGTCGCCCCGGTGAGTGGTCCGCTGCGAACCTCCAAAGTGTGCGCACCCGCGGGAAGTCTCACCGCAGCCAGCGAGATCTCGTTTGTTCCGGGGCTCAACTCCACGGTGTCTGCGAGCGCTCCGTTGACGAATATCTGCGCCGCGATCGGCGAGGTGGCATCGTCGAGGCTGACTTCGAGATGAAGACCGGAGTTGCTCAGCACTGCGCCGTCGGGTCTTACGCCGATGGACGCGGCGGCAACTGAACTCGTGGCGAAGAGCAACAGCCCGGCCGTGACTAACACACGAATGTTCAAGCGCTCTGCTCCTCGTGCCTCTTGGTTTTGGAATAGAGCGAATCTAACACAGCCCCATGTGGCAGGGCCCTCCGAGGCCCTGCCCTCTCGAAATCGTCGAGACGTACGTCACCTGGAGCAACGACGCAGCATGCATGCTGCGGAACTCGTACATCCTCCCATCCCGGAAGAGGCAGGGCCGGGGAAGGCCCAGCCACATGGAGCGCAACAGCATGCATGCTGCAGGACTCGTACATCCTCCCATCTCGGAAGAGGCAGGGCCTCGGAGGGCCCTGCCACATAGTGCCCATAAAAAGTTTCGGGTCACAAAAGCGACACGCTTTCGTGACCCTGAGTCCGGATCAGCGGCGACGTCTCCGGACCTGCGCTGACTTTACGCAGCGGCCGTCAAGCATTCGTCATGCAGACGTCAAAAACGTGCGGCGCAGGCATTGACGGTGAAATCATTCCTCTTCCGCAGGAAGGAGCGTCGCTTCGGCCTGCGCGACACCGTTGCCACTCGTCATAAGCACTTCCAGTCTCACGTTGCCGTACTCGACGACGTCACCGACCTGGGCCGGCCGATTCAGCAGTGCGAGGGTCAGCCCGCTCACCGTGTCGACGTCCGGATGTTCCAGATGCACATCCAGCTCCGTGCCCAACTCGTCGAGCCGGACGATTCCCGCCACGAAAAGCCTGCCGTCAACGTGGCGAAGATCCGGCATCGATGTTCCTTCCTCGATGTCGCCGACGATCTCTTCAAAGAGATCCTCGATGGTCAGAATCCCTTCGGTGCCTCCATGCTCGTCCATGACGACCACCATCTGCGTGCGGGCTTCGTTCATTGCCGCAATCACAGTGGGAAGCGACGCAGTGTAAGGAACAAAAGGCACACGATGGAGGTGGTGCGTTCCGAGCGGGTCGTTGCGGTGAATGAGAACCATGAGCTCTTTGATGTGAACCACTCCGCAGATCCTGTCGAGGTTCTCCTCGTAAACCGGATAGCGCGTGTGAGGATAGGTCTCGATGATTCCCAGAAGCGCTTCACGAGACAGTCCTACCTGCAGCCCAACGATTCGCACGCGCGGGACCATCACTTCCCCCGCGGTCAGATCACCGAAGTCGAACAACTCCCGCAGAACGTCACCCTGCTCGGATCGGATGAGCCCTCCCTGCTCGCTCTCCTTGACGATGAACTGGAGCTCCTCCGAGGTGTGATACTGCGAGTGAGCCTCCGTACGATCGATACCCACCAGCCGGAGCAGCGTGTTGCCTATACCGTTCAGCAAGACGATGAACGGATAGAACACGAACTTGATCCAGAGCATCGGCCGGGTGATCCAGAGCGAAGTCGCCAGCGCGTGCTGCAATGCGATGGACTTCGGAATCATCTCGCCGAAGACGATGTGCATGTAGGTCAGGATGGATACGGAGATCACGCTGGCAACCAGGTGCACGGAAATCCACGTGACCGGTCCGAACGAATTGAGGGCGTTGAAGATCCATCCAGCCATGACGTGCTCGCCATACATACCGAGCCCGAGGCTCGCGAGTGTGATTCCGAGCTGGGCGGTCGCAATGTAGCGATCCTGGGCCTGGGGATTGCGCAGGATCTTCTGGACTCGAATGGCCGAGCCGACACCTCGGGCAGCCAGCCGGTCCACCGCCGACTTTGGAGCTCCCACGATCGCGAACTCCGCGGCGACAAATACGCCGTTCAGGGCAACCAGAACAAGGATGATCAGAATCGGAACCAGGATGCTCATTCCGACTCCTCTTTCTCCGGCAGGGGCTGAACCACGATCGAGGCAATCACATGATTGGTGATCTCTTCGACCTCGACCTCGACTCCGTCGATCGTGAGCCGTTCACCTTTCTCCGGAAATCTCCCGAGCTCTTCTACGACCCGGCCCCCCACCGTGTCGACATTCCCCTCCCATCGGATGCCGATGAGGCTCTCCGCTTCGTCGAGCAGAGTCGAGCCTGGTATCCGGATTCTGCCGTCAGGAAGCACCTCGGATCTGCGGTTGTCGGTTCGGAACTCGTCTCCAAATTCGCCCACGACCTCAGTAATGAGATCCTCGAGCGTCACCAGACCCGCCGTCCCTCCGAACTCATCCGTCACGAGCGCCTGATGCGTTCTCTGCTGACGCATGTACTTAAGCGCCCTGTCGACTGTCGTCGTCTCCGGCACCACCACCAGGGGCTGCAGCATGCTCTCGAGCGGCACCGTCAGCAGCGTGGCGGCGGCGGTCCGCCGCACAAAATCACGTGTGTGGAGGAACCCGAGCACGTCGTCGATCGACCCTCGATAAACCGGAAAGCGTGTGTATGGGCTCGCCTCGATCAGCTCCCGAACCTGGTCGAGCGTAGCATCCGAGCTGATAGCAACCATGCCTGTCCGCGGAACCATGACCTGGCGCACCGGCCGCACTCCCATTCTGAGGGCCCTGTGCAGGCGCTGATGCTCGTCAGGTTCCAGCAGCCCACCGTCTCTGCTCTCGGCGATCAGCAGCACGATCTCATCGGGAGAATGTATGTGGCGATGCGTGCCTGCTCCCATGCGCATCAGCTTGAGAATGGCGATTCCGCTGCCGTTCAAAAGGACGATGAAACCGCGCATCAGTCGCACCGACCACCTCATCGGAAGCGCGGTGTACAGAGAAACCTGCGTCGGTAACTGCAGCGCAACGGACTTCGGAATGAGCTCCCCGATGATCATCTGGAAGATCGTCAGCGAGATGAGCACGACAAGCGCAGCCGTCGACTCCGCCGCCGCACGCTCGAACCCTCCGAATCCCTCAAATAGGGGGATCAGCCGCGGAGCGAGGTTGGACTGTCCGTAAGCGCCCAGAACCAGGCTCGTGATCGTGATCCCGATCTGGCAGGCGGCGATATAACGGTCGAGCGCCTCCGGATTCCGGAGAACCGGGACGAGGATCTTTGCGAAGCGGTTTTTCTCAGCCGCAAGTTGCTCGATCCGGCTCCTCCGCACACTTACCGCCGCAAACTCTGCCGCGACGTAAAGCGCGTTGAAGGCGACCAGGACCAGAATCACCCCGACAATCAGAACCATTCATTCCTCATCGCCGTCACTACGCAGGGATGGGGCGCATGTCGGTCAGAATCACTCGGGTCGGGGGCACAGCTACTCACAGGCGCCGTAGAATAGCTTACTGAGGCTTCCAGTTGCCAGTCGCCACCTCAACCACCAAGGCTTGACACGACTTCCTGATTGGCACCGAACTCTCTCTGGACTCGCGACGCCCCTTCCCCTACGATGTCGCCCGACAGCCTGCGAGCGACAAGCGAATGAAAACCGGATTGAGCCGCAAGGCGTATGAGCCGATCCCCGAGGGGTCCAGCTACGATCCATTCGTTCCGGCTTCGGAGTCTCCCCTCGAGTTTACGGCCAAGGCCGTCATCGCTGGCGTACTCTTCGGGATCCTGTTCGGCGCTGCGAACGCCTACCTCGGCCTCCGCGCGGGTCTGACCATCTCCACCTCGATCCCTATTGCAGTCATCACTGTCGCCGCGTTCCGGCTCCTCGCGGCAGCAGGCACGCGCGCCACTCTGCTCGAGGCCAACATCGCCCAGACCGTCGGCTCGGCATCGAGCTCGGTCGCCAGCGGCGTCATATTCACGATCCCCGCGCTCTTTCTCTGGAACCTCGACCCGACACTCGTTCAGATGACGCTCCTGGCGATTGCCGGAGGCATGCTCGGCGTCCTTTTCATGATTCCTCTGCGGAAGTATCTGATCGATAGAGAGCACGGAAAACTTCCGTATCCGGAAGGCACCGCCTGCGCCCAGGTGCTGGTCGCCAGCGAAGTCGGCGGCGCCCGCGCAAAGAACGTCTTCTACGGACTCGGCGCCGGGGCGTTGTTCAAGGGTCTCGCGGGATGGGCGCACATCTTTCCCGACCAGGTGACATCCGCCGTGCCGTTTCTTCGAAAAGGGAGCATCGGTTCGGAGATGTCCGCCGCACTTTTCGGCGTCGGGTTCATCCTCGGTCCGCGTGTCGCTTCGGTCATGGTCAGCGGCGGTCTGCTTTCCTCCCTCGTCCTCATTCCGCTCATCGATTGGTGGGGCGCCGGGCGCACGGTCCCTCTGTTTCCAGAGACTGCTCTGACGATCGCCGAGATGACGCCCAGTCAGCTCTGGTCGCGCTATGTCCGTTACATCGGCGCCGGTGCGGTTGCCACCGCTGGGATCATCACGCTCATCAAGAGCATCCCCACGATGATCGAGAGCTTCAAGCTCGGCACGAAACAGATGAAAGAGCGGCTCGATCACGGGGCAGTGACTCAGCTGCGGACTGACCTCGATCTCCCCTTCAAGGTCGTAGGAATCGGAATCGTGGCCATCGGTTCGATGCTGATCCTCTTCCCCCAGGCATTTCGTGTGCTCGACTTTCCGCACAGGCTCGTTGCGACGATCCTCGTCATCATCTTTGCCTTCTTCTTTGTAACGGTCTCTTCGCGCATCGTAGGGCTCGTCGGCGTCACATCGAATCCGACGAGCGGCATGACGATCGCCGCTCTCCTGGGAACCAGCACCGTGTTTCTACTCCTCGGATGGACCGACGACCTCGGGAAGATCGGGGCGCTGACCGTCGGCACGGTCGTCGCCATCTCGGCATCGATCGCCGGCGACATGTCGCAGGACCTCAAGACCGGGTTCCTCCTCGGCGCCACTCCCCGTCGGCAGCAGGCGGGTGAGCTCATCGGCGTCCTCACCTCGGCTGCGTTCGTCTGCATGGCTGTGATTCTGCTCGACCGGGCGTACGGTTTCGGCACGACCGACCTTCCCGCGCCTCAGGCAACCCTCATGAAGCTCGTCATCGAGGGTGTACTGGAACAGTCGTTGCCGTGGATTCTCGTGCTGATCGGTGTCGGCATCGCTCTGGTCGCCGAAGGCTTCAAACTGCCAACACTCGCCTTCGCCGTCGGCGTCTACCTCCCCGTGGCGACAATGGTCCCGGTGTTTCTCGGAGGACTCCTTCGCTACTTCATCGAGAAGAAAGCGCCGAATGAAGAGGAATCCGCGCAGAGAAAAGAGCGCGGAATCCTCTTCGGCTCGGGACTCGTTGGGGGCGAGGGTCTGCTCGGCGTCGTGATCGCCGGCGTGGCCGTCGGACTCGCCCGAGCACCCGCAGGACTCGGCTACGCCTGGGCGGGCGCCATCGCTCCGCTTGTGGCGCTCACGGCATTCGGCCTGCTCGCTTTCGCCTTCTGGCGACTTTCTGTTCAGCGCGGAGAGTAGCTTCCCGCATGTGGCAGGGCCCTCCGAGGCCCTGCCTCTTCCGGATCGTTCGGGTGTACGAGACCTGGACCGAGCACCGTTCTCTCGGTGACCCCAGCTTTCGTACATCGTTACATTGCCGAACAGGCAGGGCCTCGGAGGGCCCTGCCACGGTGGGCTGTGTCATGCAGATCACACATGGGCATGACAGCCGTCATAGCGGCGTGTTCGCCCCGGCGACATGATTCTCGCGAACCTGATGGAGAACGCATGTTGAAGCCTGTCGAGCTGGAGATCGAGCTGTTCTGCCGCGGAATGGGCCTCTCGGAGGATGTGAAGGGCGCCAGGCGAATCAGCCGCACTCGTGCGGGATTGGGATCGGGACTGGAGATCGTCATCCCGGCGAAGAAGCCGATCTGGGTCAATGTCCCGGTGGTCGAACCCTTCGTGCGCCGGTCGCCATTCATCCTCGAGCGGCAGGACGAGTCTTTCCATATCGTCGATAAACGCAGCGGCACCGAGTATCCGGTCCACATTCCGGAAGAACCGGAATGGTATTCAAAGGAGACCAGCGCCGGCGTGCCGATGAGCCGCATCGGTGTTCTTCAGGGCAACTACCTCGGCATCTACGTGGCCAGCCGCTGCGCTTACTGGAACCTTTCCAACGCATGCAAGTTCTGCACGACCGGGAAGAATGTTGGAACGGCAGAAGAATGGAAAAAGAGTGTCCAGGACGTCGTAGAAGTCGCGAGTGCTGCTCGCGAGGAATCAGGAGCGATCTTCACCCATCTCAACACCGGATATCACTTCGAGGATCGCCCGGAGAGAGAGTCGATGCACGGCCTGCGGCAGTGTGAGCCTTACGTTCGTGCGCTGCGCAGTCGCGTTGGCGGATTCATCGGCGTCCAGGCAGTGCCGGTGCCGAAATCCGAATTTCATGAATACGATGCTTTGATCGATGCCGGGGTCGATCACTTTTCATTCTGTTATGAATTCGAGGATCCGGACATTTTCGCCACGATCTGTCCCGGAAAGGCAATCACAGTCGGCCAGCAAGCGTTCTTTGACGGGATGGAGTTCACGGCCAGAAAGCTGGGCCGCGGACGGGTGTCGGGCGAGATCATCGCGGGCGTCGAACCGATCGAATCGACAAAGCGCGGGATCGACCGCATCGTCGACGCCGGTGCATTTCCCACCGTCTGCATTTTCCGTCCGACAATCGACAGTGACATGGAAAGGTTCCCCCCTCCTGAACCGGAGGAGATGAAAGAAGTTTTCGCATATCTTTACGAGAGCTGCAGGCGGGCGGGACTTCCCATCGGTATCCTGCCCATTGAAGTTTCGCTCGTCGTTCAGCCGGAAGAAGCGGCGGATCTCGTCGAGCCGAACATCGCGAGCTCACTCTATGCAATAAAGAATGCGACACTGCGCCAGCTGGCGCGACCCTACGTCGCATGGAAGCTCAGACCGCGGACAGCCGGCGCTGCGGCCTGAACGTAGCGAACCCGCGTGAACCGCCAGCGACCCGTCGGTCCGCCCGGCGCGTGACCTTTCCCTATGCACGCCGTCCAAGTTTGCAAAACCACGGCACATAGGAGAATCGTCAATGACCCGAATCTTCCCCGGTCTGCTCCTTGTCAGTTTCCTGCTTTCGGCACCGGTCGCTTCAGCATCGACGACCCTTTGGCGCGATACCCCACGCGACCTCTATATCGACGGCGAGATCGATCGGCCCGCTCAGATCCTCACCGCAGAGTCTCCGCGAAGGATCGCCGTCTTCTCCACAGAGATGCGTCAGGCCGTCGTGTTCGATCTCGAAGCGAAGCGGGTCTCCACGATGCCGCGGACGACCTGGACGTTTGCGGCTGACCGACTCACGGCTACGACGCCTGAACAGATCGAGCCTCGCCGCACGAACAAATTGCGAACGACAAACAATGGCGTGTACCTCGCGAACGTCGCGGGACGGGCTCTCGCGCTCACCTCGCACCATAGCATTGCGGGCTTTTTGACCCAAGAGGAGCTATTCCGGGACTTCCCGGTCTGGAAAGCGATAGCGGCGGCGTATCAACCGGAAGCTTCATCAGTGACAGCCCTCCGGTCGGTGAGCGAACCTTTGACGGTTCGCATCGCCTTCGCGACCTGGTGCGGGGACAGCCGCAATTACGTGCCGAAGGTTCTCGCGACTCTTCGCGCCGCCGCGAACCCCAACATCAGCGTAGAGCTCCTGAATATCGGGCCCGACTTCGATGATCCGCTCGACTTCATTCAGGAGAACCGAATCATGAACGTGCCGACAATCATTCTGGACGACGGAAGACGCGAGCTCGGAAGGATCGTCGAGACGCCGGCCACCCCGACGCTCGAAGGCGATCTTGCGGCAATCGTTCAGGGCACGCTTCCAGCTCACCAGGGTCGCATCGCGCGCGCAGCAAGACTCGCGTCAGGCCGCTACGCGATCGTCCGAGGCGCAAGCGAGGCGCCCTCGTTCGAGGATTGGGCAATCTTTTCCACGCCTTCCGGAGGGCATCTCGTACACAGCGTCATCACGAGCACAGATCGCATCCGCGAGATCTGGCAGACGTTCGACACGACGGGAAGAACGACGTTCATCGAGGTCACCGACCATTCGGGAAACGACTCTCGCCGTACACGGTACCGCGTGGGAAGCGACGTGATCCGCGCGCAGTCACGGGGAAATACGACGGGCATCGTCAGTCAGGTCGTCCACGTACCGGACGAGCTCACAGTCGACACGACCGCGATCGCATCGTCCGGCTTCGCGTACCGCAGGATTCGCGATGTCCAGCGCGAGATTGATTGCTACATCCTCGGTGACTGCGGAACGAAAGGCGAGGTCGACAGGATCTCGATCCGACTGCTCCCGGACGAACACATCGACGTGGCGAACATGCCGAGGCATGCGTTGCAGTTCGAGCGGATTCGCGATGCGAAGCCGGAGTCGCTGTGGGTCGATGCAGAACTGGGAATCACATTGAAGAGGACAGGCAGCGACGGGTCGAGTGCAACGCTGACGTCATTCACACTTCACTGAAGCCATGTGGCAGGGCCCTCCGAGGCCCTGCCTCTTCAGGATCGATCCGATGTACGGGAGCTGGAGCGCGAACCATTCGATTCGTCGCTCCAGGTGTCGTACTCTTCACGATGCGGACCAGGCAGGGCCTGGGAAGGCCCTGCCACATGTGGTTCTATTTCGCCGACCTCCTGTGTCTAAGCAAACAGGAGGACCTCATGCGCTGCCGCACATTCACAATTTTTGGACTGACTTTCTTACTGTTGCTCGTCCCCGATCTTCGGGGAGCAGAACGGGCCGGCTTTGAGCTCACCGTGCTCGTCGACGGGATCCCGCGCGACGAATACCACGCCCGAGGCACCACGTACGTCGAGGCGCTTCGCGGCAGGAGCTACGAGCTCCGCGTGACGAATCCCCTCCCCTACCGCGTAGGGGTCGCACTGTCCGTCGACGGGCTGAACTCGATCGACGCGAAACATACGACGGCGTCGAAAGCTTCGAAGTGGGTCATCGAGCCGTACGACTCCATCGTGATCTCAGGCTGGCAGGTGAACGAGTGGGCGGCGCGCCAGTTCTTCTTCACCGGCGAGCGCCATTCTTACGGCGCCGCCCTCGGGAAGACCGAGAACCTCGGAGTCATCGAGGCAGCATTCTTCCGCGAGAAGGCTCCGGTGCGAACCTGGCGTCCCGCTCCGATCTACGAGCGCGATGACGCGCGTGGACAGGAGCGCTCCCGCGCGGAAGGTCAAACGGGCAGAGCAGCGCCAGAATCAGGCGTTCAGGCGGCACCGACGTCAAAGGACGCCCTCTCGGATGAACATGCCGCTACGGGCATGGGAGAGCGGCGACGTCACGAAGTCGAGCAGATTCGGCTCGAGCTCGAGAAAGAGGCCTCCGCAGTGGTGCGAATCCGATACGAGTTCCGCCCGCAGCTCGTCAGCCTCGGCATCTTTCCAACCGGCCGCACACCGATGGACCGGCGAGAGCGCGCTCGAGGCTTCGGCACCTGGGCACCGGAAGTGGACAGATGAGCGACCGGTGCCGGCTCGAGCTCGAGCTGGCTCGCCTCTTGTAGAGTGACGGGCATGGACTGGATCTTCTGGCTTGGCCTGGCTGTCGTAGTCGCCGTGATTGCTGCCGTCACGGGAATCAAACCGAAAGGTACGCGCCCCGTTGCCAAAACCCGCCTGATGGGGATGGGGCGCATCTTTCTTCTCATTCTGGTGGCGATCTTCGTCTACATGGCATGGAACGGACGCGCGGGCTGATCGCACCCGTAATCGCCTCGAAATCGATCATTCGATCTTCGTGCGGTCCGGATCGAGTCCCCAGCTCCTGAGCACTTCCCGTTCGTCCCGGGCGGAGGTGGTCTTCTTGAATCGCACGCGCGGCTGTCCTTTGACTCTGCGCTCGCATTCGGGCCAGGTGCGGTGACGCATCACCACGCCGCCGAGGAGGCTGAGATAGGAGTAGGCTGCTTCTTTTTTTGTCGAAGCCGCCGAGGCCTTCTTCTTCGGAACAGACAGATCTTCAGGGAGGTCGTAAATCGGAATCTCGTATTGCACCAGGGGGCCGTCGTACAGCGCGATCGGCTTTCCTGTGGCGAAAGCGACGGCGATCTCGTCGCAGCGTTCGTTTCCCGGAATCCCGGTGTGTCCGCGGACGTAGTGCCACTGAATCTTTGCAGGTGAAAGTCTGCCGACCTCGCGCGCGAGCTCTTCCCACAGGTCACGATTCAGGACATCGTTCCCGGCGGAGTTCTTCCACCCGCGCTGCCGCCAGCCATGAATCCATGACGTGATGCCCTGGATCACGTAAGTCGAGTCGGTGAACATTTCCACGGGTACGGGAGACGGCGATTCGATCGCCGCGAGCCCTCGGATCGATCCGATCAACTCCATCCGGTTGTTCGTCGTGTGCGGCTCGCGTCCACCGAGCTCCGTCACGCGGCCCTCAGGCCGGACGACGATCGTTCCCCACCCTCCGGGCCCCGGATTGCCGGTGCACGCGCCGTCGCTGAAGATCAGAACTGCTTTGAGATTCACGGGCATAGGCGTTCAGGCTAACAAAGGATCAACATTTCGGGAGGGTTTATGCGTCAGCGCAGCAAACCATTCGTCGAATGCGGCGGCAAAGCGTGAGGGGGCCAGTGCATCCGTGCGCAGGTATAGAGCCGGCTCGATCAGCTCGAGCTCCATGAGTAGAAACCCCGAGTTCCCGTCGCGAACGAGGTCCACGCGTGCGTACAGCGGTTCGGTATCGAGCAGTTCGAGAATCCTTTCCGCGACTTGCAGGCATTCCTCTGACGGGTTGACTGGAAGGATCAGTCCACCGTGCTCCTCCTGAACCCTGAAGTCGCGATCCTTCGGAGTCTTGATCACCGCATGGCTGAAGCGGCCGGCGAAATAGAAGAGCGAGAACTCACCTTCTAAGACGACCGCATTCACAAACGGTTGGATCATGAGATCACGGTTGGTAAAGATCGTCTCGAGCTGGGCCTCGAGAGCCTCGACTGCCCGCCGATTGATCCGAAACGTGTCTCCTGCGCTCGCACCGATGAGCGGCTTGATGACGATCTCTTCGCAGTCGAATCTTTCGAATGATTCTCGAACGACTTCAAAGTTCCAGCCACGCTGCCAGGCCGTCGGGACGGTTCTGACCCCGGACTGCGCGAGCTCTTCGAGATACTTCTTACTCAGATTCCAGCGAACGAGTGACAGCGGGTTCGCGAGCGGTGTTCCGCTGCTCTCGATCTGCTCGAGAACTTCGAGAAATGCCTGGGGCTCGTGCTGATAATCCCACGGCGTACGGATGATCACCGCGTCGAAGCGGCGCCAGTCGGTCGGTCTCCGCCAGGCGAGAGGCTCGATCTCCCATCCCCGCCGGCCGAAGGGCTCGATAGAGAGATGGTCGTCCGTCACATGACCCGTCAGGTCGTCCGTGGAGAGAAATGCGCAGCGTTTCATGCGTGGCGATCAGTCTTCCATCGCAAGCTGGCACGCCTCGATCAGCTCATCGCAGGAGTAGGGTTTGAGCAGGGCCCGGGTGTGAGGCGAGATCTCGATCCCAGTCACGTGGCCAGTCGAGAGAATCACAGGCTGACGGGGATCGCTCCTGCGGATCCGCTCGCAGACTTCGATGCCGCTGATTCCGGGGAGGTTGATATCGAGAATGATTACCTGAGGATTGAACTCTCGCATGGCGTCGAAGACTTCTTCTCCAGTCAACACGCGTCTGCATTGGATTCCCTCGAGCTCGAGCATCGCCTCGATTCCTTCTCCAACGGCTTCGTCATCCTCGGCGAGTAGCACTCTTTCGAGAGTTGCATGCGGGGTCGCTTCATCTTTCAACGCCGGCATTTCGGGGAAAGGCTCTGCGGCCTGAAGGAAAAGATGGAAGGCGGTTCCTTTGCCGGGTTCCGTGTCAACGACTATGACTCCGTTCTGCCGTTCGATCAGCCGTTTCGCGATCGGCAAACCCAGACCTGTTCCACCCCTCTTGGTGGTGTACAGAGGCTCCCAGAGAGACGCCAGCCCCTGGGGCGTAATCCCGCAGCCCGTGTCGGTGACGCTGATCCGGACGTACTTCGTATTAGCAACGAGTCCCGCGCGCATTTTCCAAACGGCGACGTCCTCGCTCAACTCGATCGTCAGGGAGCCTCCGCCCGGCATGGCGTCACTCGCATTCGTTGCCAGATTCATGATCACCTGACCGAGCTGATATTCATCGCACAGAACCCACGAGGTCGAGCGTTCTACGTAGGACACCGAGATCGTCGACGGAAACGTCTCACGGACGGAAGCGACGAAAGACTCGAGCCAGGCCGAGACATCCATCGGCTCGAGCTGCGGGTCTTTCGGATTCGCATAGATGAGAATTTCATTGGTAATCCGTTTACCGCGTGAGACGGCTTCCTTGATATGCCGTCCAGCGGTATCCGCCTGTTGGGACGGTGCGCAGGATCGAAGCAGAATCTCCACGAACGGCTGCACGGACATGAGAACGTTGTTGAACTCGTGAGCAACAGATGCAGCGAGCTGGCCGAGACTCGAGATCCTCTTCTCATTTTCCAGCCTCTGCTGAAGGAGATTGCGCTCGGTGACATCCCGGATGATGCCGACGGATCCCACGACCACTCCATCGACGATGCGGGGGTGTCCGGAGGCTTCGATGTCGAGGATTGCGCCGGAAGCAGTATGAATTCTGTACTCGGCAGGCGCCGTCTCTTCACCCTGCAGAACCCGGCTCAGTTCCTCGAATACGATGGGCACGCTCTCGGGGGTAAGGATCTCAGCGATCGACCGACCGATCCAGTCATTGATTCTGTAGCCGGTCTTCGTCTCGAACGAGCGATTCAGCGCCGTGATCTTTCC
>JBGSYJ010000292.1:0-8552 GCA_041750915.1 Thermoanaerobaculia bacterium
CCGCAGATCCTCAGCCAGTTCTCCAGCTCTCTGATAGCGCTTCGCCGGATCCTTGGCCATCGATCGTTCGATGATGCCCTCGAGCTGCGGGTTGATCCCCACTCCCGTATCGCGCAGCGACCGGGGAATCTCGTGGACTACGCGGTAGACGACCGCCTGCACCTCACCGGTGAACGGTGGCTCGCCAGCCAGCGCTTCGTAGAATACGGTTCCGAGGGAGTAGATGTCGGAACGGTGATCGATGTTTCTGCCGAGCACCTGCTCCGGGCTGAAGTAGGCGACCGTACCGATCATCGTCCCGGTCTTGGTCAGGCGCTGGTCGCCGCTCGAGCGGGCGAGACCGAAATCCATGACCCAGACGCGGACTCCTCCACCCTCTTCGGAGACCATGATGTTCTCCGGCTTGATGTCACGATGGATGATCCCCCGCGCATGGCTGTACTCCATCGCGTCGGCCACCTGAATCATGATGTCCAGCAGATCACCCAGCCGGCGCGGAGCTTCCTTGAGAAACGCGCGCAAGTTTTTTCCCTGCACCACCGGCATGAGGAAGTACATCGAGCCCTCGTGTCGTCCGATGTCGAAGATCGACACGATGCCCGGATGATTCATCTGTGCAACGAGCTGTGCCTCCCGCTGAAAGCGCTCCTCCGATTGTTCAGTGAGAAGAGACGGAGGGATCAGCTTGACGGCGACATCACGATTGAGAAGCGGATCGCGCGCGCGATAGACAACACCCATTCCACCGCGGCCAAGCTCCGCGACAATCTCGTACCGATCTCCGAGCTTCGTTCCGAGCATGAGACTCCAGTTGGGATGTGAATGAGGGGCCGAGCAGGAACGGAAAGTCTACCATGTGGCAGGGCCTTCCCAGGCCCTGCCTTCCCCGAATAGTTAAGGTGTACGACACCTGGAGCGTGCACGGTTCTTTCGATGGCTCCAGGAGCAGCGAGGCATGAAACGCACTAGAATTCGACATGAGCCGCTCACCGGAAGACGTAGCCGCCGAAGCTCTCGAGCTGGAGCAGGAATCACGTGCAGCGTTAGCGAAACAGCTTCTCGATAGTCTGCCCCTCCCTCACTGGAGGAGAGTGATGCCGGCGCGAAAGTACCATTCCGGCTCTACCGAGATGTCTCGAAAGCTTCCAGAATCAGAAGAAGTGGGAGCGCTGCACGGGTGCCGAGGCGGGAGTGGACGCATACGTCTCTCGAGTCCCTTCCGGATGGCCGCACGCGCATCGTCGGGACAACGTGGTACCAGCATCGTCTATGGCCGGCGCTCTACTGGACGAGTTGGTCCGACGCCATCATCCATCGAATTCACATGCGCGTGCTCGAGCATGTGAAAAAGCTCAGCGAAAAATGACGACGCCAGCTTCATCGCATAAAATCGTCAGGACTTGTCATCCCGAGCAGGCGTGGGTGTGCTGGGAGGGGCGAGGGATCTCAGGCGATGGTACATAGTTGCCTGCGGAACGAGTCCGTTCTCGCCTCGCCGTCTAAAATTCTCGAGGTTTGTTGCCTGGCCCTTATACTTCTCGAATCTGGTCCGGTCAAAACTACTGAAATGAAAGATCCGGCGCACCGGCTGTGCGTGCTCTGGATGCACGAGAGCCCATGAGTCCGCGGCCTATCCCTCTCCTGATTTGCGTCGACGTCGAGCCCGATGGTCGTTCGATTCCGCGGGCACGGGACGGCTGGCTTGGAGTCCGTCCGACGTCCGTGCTTCTCGAGCGATTTCGAGATCGCTTCGCCGCAATGACCGGGGTCGCGGCGAAATTGAACTGGTTCGTTCGGACCGATCCGATGATCGCCTCCGTCTACGGACGGCCCGACTACGCAATCGAAAGTCATCGCGAGACTCTCACTCGTGCTCGAAGTGCCGGAGACTCGATCGGTGTCCATGTCCATCCCTACCGGAGGGAGTCGGGCGAGTGGATTCAGGCATTTGGTGACCCGGGATGGGTCGCCGAATGCGTGCGGTCGTCAATCGCGGTCGCGCGCCGTTCGCTGGGCTCCTGCGAGACGTTCCGGTTCGGTGACCACTGGATGGACGATGCCACGATCGAGCTGATCGAGTCCCTCGGAATGCGGTTCGACCTGACGCTCGAACCTGGACGTCTCGGTACGATCGGAGACGCAGGCGAAAAGTACACCGGCGTGTTCCCCGATACGCGCGCCGCTCCCCGCACACCGTATCGACCTTCGCGGAGGGATTATCGCCGCCCCGGCAGCATTCTCCCCCGCCGGATCACGCTCTTTCCTGTGAGCACGGGAGAGGGAATCCGGCGGAAGAACCGATCGATGCCGGACGACTGTACTGAAGGGATGATCCGTTTCGAGCCCCACCTGCTCCCGATCGATGAAAAGGGAGTTGGCGCATTCCGCGTTTTCTGGGAGAGCAGGTGCGACGCCGTAGATCTTCGCGTCGATGCACCCGACGGCCCGCTCTTCTGCGGAGGAGGGGCACGAGGCGAGGCGGCGACGGGAACCTGGGTTCGCTACGGTACGAGGTTCTATCTGCAGTCGAGCGTCGAGGGAAAGACTCTGGCAGCAAAGACAGTGCTCTCCTGCTCGCACGACGGCGTGACTCTGAACGAACGGACCGCCTCGCGGCTCTACGCGCGACAGGGAGAGGCGTGCCCGCTCGACCTTTCAATGCCTCCCGAGATGTTCTCATCGGTCCTCGACGAATGTCTCGAGCGAGACGATGCACGGCACGTACAGGCCGTCGTACGCAGCGATGCCGGCGCGAACGAGGCGCGCGCCCGCAACATGAAGGACAACCTCGAGCTCCTCGTAGAACGAGCTGCAGTGATTCCGCTACGCGCGGTGACACCCCATGAAATCTGTGGGGTAGCACCTCGGACGCCCGACAGATTCCGCCTCGCTCACACGGTTCTTCCTGCCCGGCGATGGCGTGGGCCACGCCCCTGAACGCGCGCCGAAGCCTCCAGCCAGCGGACCATCATCTCCGTCTTGGCATTGTCGGCGATCCCTTACCGATCGAGCGACTGCCAGGTGGTGAACTCGAGCGCGTGGGCGATGGCGTGCCCTCAATTCACAACGTTTGTTCCTGCTGTTCCGCCCTCTTCCTGAGCGTGTACTTCCGAGGCCTCTTCATTTGTTTTCGGGGCTCTATCACGCGGCCGTCCAAAGCCATTTGTGGCGGGAGTCGAACCCGCGACATCAGGAGTCAGTCCTTGCTCTACCCTCTGAGCTACACACGCTTGCGCGACTTCGTACCCTCCTTCGTCAGAACCCGTTACACGGAACACGCACTGCAAACCCTCTCAGGGAGACAGCGCGGACCAGCCCGCGAAACAATCGCCGTGCGGAAGACTGAACTGCTGTTGCATTCTTTCGTTCATGGTTGAAGGTCGCGTAGTGGGCCAGAGGAAAAATCGTTCGTCAAGAGGTTCGATGAGATCAGCAGCAGAAAGCACAGTCTGATCGTTCAACCCTCCCCCCGCCAGAAGGTGTGTTGTCAGGGACGGCGTGAGTTCGGGGAGAGGGTGGCGCGCCGCATCGCGATGCTCGTTGGTCCGCCAGACTGCGAGCGCGCCGGGTGAGGGGCCACCTTTACGTACCAACCCGGAATCCGCGAGGGCACTGTGATGGTGGGCGCAAGTGAGGTAGCTATAGCGCGCGGACATATTCAATAAATTCGGATAGCGTGAGAATCTCTGACTGCTGGTTCTCCGAATACGTCGAATGAAGTGCAAGCGGAATGACTAGCTGAACTCCGTGGATGCGCATTTCTGTGGTCTGATCCGCCGAGATCGCGGGCTCGAGAGTAATGAGATGCTTCGAAGGAACTCTCTCAGCCTCAGTGAGAACCTGACGCCAACGGTCCTTGGCAGTGGACTTCGCGGCTAGTACAGCGAGACGCCCCGGTGCAAAGGTCAGGTCGTGGTACTCCGAGCCTCCGGGGAAAAGAAAATCCGGCTTGTTCTTGCCTTCGGTCACAGTCTGCTCAGAGAACCGCAACTTGTGCGCCCGGAAAATCGCTGCGAGGTGTTTCTCGAGCGACCGGCCCATTCGGGACTTCCTTCGGTTTGTCACGGACTTCGCCAGCGTCAGGAACTCATCCGGATCGGCAAATCCTCGACTGATCACTGGAACCAGAACTTCGCGCTCAACTGCATAGAAGAGCTGTTCTTCCCGGTCCAACCATGCAACCAGTGTCTTATCGGGCTCACTCGGGTCGCCAGCATCGAGTTCGCGCGCCGCGAGGGCCATTGCCTCAGTGGACGGGAAGTTTAGACCAGCGGCATTCGCTGCCATGAGTATTTGCTTAGCCCGCTGTTCAACAGCCGCGTCGATTTCCGGTTCGACTTCGAACCCAAGCTCTTCACTGATCCGACGCTCGACGAAACCGAGAGCGCGATCGGCAACCTCTTTTGAACCAAACAAACTGCCTGATTCAGATGGCAGGTCGAAAAGGACTGACGCGGCTTGATCAAGGCCCGATGCTGACGGGAAGAGAAGAGCGTGCAGAGACCCTCCATCTGCTTTCGCAAGTATCAGGAGGTCGCCCGGCTCGGCGCGAGTAACGAAATCCCCTTTATAGTACAAGCGCCACTCGGCGGATCGATGCTGCTGGCTTTCTCGCGCGTCATAGAAAGTCAGTTCGCCCAGTTCTGTGTCAACCTCGCCGGAGAGCCTGAAGTAGCGCCACTCGACCGCAGTTTCTGTCCGTGCAGAGGTGCCAAAAAACTTCCTGAGAGATCGATCACCATTAATCTCGTGCTGATTCGAACAAAGTCCAGCGATATCGACGGGCGCCAGTCGCTTCCAGGCAATGCGCGTAAAAAGACTGCGAAGGTCAGGCATTCAGGAACCTCTCGAGTTTCTTCTGAATGGGTGAATGCCGAACTTCACACTCCCAGATAATGAGGACTGCCCACCCAGAGTCTGCGAGCTTTCTACGCTGCAACTCATCTCGGTGCACATTGCCTCGTCTTTTCCGTTGCCAGAACTCTGTTCGGGTGGCGGGAACAACGCTCCCATAACGGCAATCATGCATATGCCAGTAACATCCATGAATGAAGATGACCTTTCGCCGACTCGGAAAAGTAAGGTCGGGCTTTCCAGGCAGATCCTTGCGATGAAGGCGAAAGCGGTAGCCCAGGGAGTGGATCAGTCGCCTGACCGCCATCTCGGGCCTCGTGTCCCGGCCCTTGATGGCAGCCATGTTGCGCCTGCGCTGTTCGGTTGAGTGCACATCTACCATCTGTGGATTGTAATCGGGCCAGAAGCACCAATTGACCCTGAACTCCCGCCGAGCATCGCTGGGAAGGATTGATATCTTGCGATATCACTTTCTCCCTGCGAGAATGGGAACGTGCCCACCAAACTCTTTATCCGCGAAGTCCCTGACGAAATTTCTAACTGGCTTCGACTGACACGTGACGAGACACGGCAGACTCAAAACGAGATCCTCCTCGGGATCCTGCGCGATGCGTACGGCCGCGGCAGTCAAATGCCCCTCTTCCAATCGAGCCAGAAGGATCGGGTGGTTCCCGGAAGTCTACCGTTCACATTCATCGATCTCTTCGCCGGCATCGGAGGCTTTCGCCTCGGACTCGAGGCAGTCGGGGGCCGCTGCGTTTTCACTTCCGAGTGGGACCGGTGGGCGCAGAAGACCTACAACGCGTGGCACGGCGAGACGCCTCATGGTGACATCCGCGAAATCAGGGCCAAAGACGTACCTGATCATGACGTTTTAGCTGCCGGTTTTCCCTGCCAGCCGTTCTCGATCGCGGGCGTTTCGAAGAAGAACAGCCTCGGGCGCGCCCACGGCTTTGAAGACGTGAAACAGGGAAATCTCTTTTTTCACATCGCCCGAATCGTCGAGGCGAAACGCCCGCCGGTGCTCCTTCTCGAAAACGTCAAAAACCTCCGCGGTCACGACAAAGGCAGGACCTGGGCCGTCATTGAAGCCACGCTGAAAGAGCTCGGTTATCGCGTTTTCTCTGACATCGTTGATGCTGCAGGCTGGGTTCCACAGCATAGGGAACGATTCTTCATAGTCTGCTTTCGTAAGGACGTGTTCGGAGACGTTCTCTCCTTCGAATTTCCAAAGCCGCCGAAGGAGAAGCCGCGCCTGGCTGACATTCTGGAAAAGAGTGTTGACGATCGCTATACACTCAGCGACCACCTTTGGGATTACCTGCAACGGTACGCCGAAAAGCATCGCCGCATGGGAAACGGTTTCGGCTTTGGACTTGCTGACCTCAAAGGCATCTCACGAACCCTGAGTGCCCGCTATCACAAAGATGGATCCGAGATCCTCATCCCGCAAAAGGGAAAGAACCCGCGGCGCATGACTCCGAGAGAGTGTGCGCGCCTCATGGGATTTCCCGACAACCTTCCGATCGTTGTCTCCGACACTCAGGCATACAGGCAGTTCGGCAACTCAGTATGCGTGGCCGCAGTCGAAGCCGTGGCGCGTCGAATCACTTCTGTCATTAACGCGCACCTCTCCGCAGCCGGACCCCTGCTCGCTGGAAGCGTCTCGCAGGATCTCAGTCGCTATCGTGCTGCAGGAGAGTAGACGGCCGACTCAATGGTTCACCCAACCGCACTGGCGCATCAACCCGAAGTACCAACCCTTCGCCTACGCTAGCTGAATATTTCAGAGTCCAGGTCGTCAACGCCCACCATATAGCCTAGCTTCAACCCGACGTTCTCAAAGACTCTTTTTGCATCTTGGTTCTTGCTGAGCGCATTTTGAACCTCTCTAAGGCGAGGGTTCTTTGAGAGATCGCAAGTCCATACTGGGTGCTCAACAAGACGCCGAATGTCTGCTTGAACTTTACCGAGACTATCCGGCGATAGTTCTTTCTCAAGAAGCTCATTCGGGCTTGCGACCGCCAGATGATGACCAACCGCTTTCCTAAGCAGTGAGCTCACATACAAAATGCTGCTTTGATACGAAAATCTCTTCGCCCGATCCTTCTCTTTTTGAGTGGCGTCTTTTGAGACAGCGGGCTCATAGACGGCCTTTGCGACCGAATTTAACAAATCAACGATCGTCTGCTTCTCCGTTTGCCTGAGTGTCCGTGAGCCTTCGAAGTTCTCAGTGAGAGGATCAACATGAATCAACTCCCGGAGAATCTTGTTCCTGAACACGGCTTCGGTCAGATAGCCAGCAGAGTTTGTCGTGTCAGGCTTGGGATCACCGGCCCTCTTCACGAAATTGGTAAACGTTAGGTTTGGATCCTCCATCACATCCTGAATCAACGCGTCCTGAAATGCAGCTTTCCCGCGTCTCCTTTGATCTACATCAAGCCATCTAAGAAATCCTGCCTCGGAAGCTTTGGCTGTTGACACTTCCGCTTCGTACTTATCGGCTAGATCCCGAAACTCTTCAGACATTTTGGCGGCCAGCTCGAATGGGGACAGGGGCAGCTTCTTGATGAGCTTCTGAACCGAATTCACGAGGCGTATAGTCGATTGCTTGTCGAGATTCAGATAAATCTTTGCCGTGATCTCTTTACGCGCGTGAAGCCAAGTGGCGATGGTCTTGTGCTGGCCATCGAAAAGGAGGAGCTTGACGCCCTTCTTGTCAGGCGATAATCGCAATCCCGGAGACTCGTGAAGTGGGTTTCTGGAAATGTCGAGAAAGATTTGCCAAATGTGAGACGAGTTTATGTTTCGCGGCTGACATTCGTCGTCGTTGAAAATCGCCACCGCAGGAACAGGCATGAAACAGGTTTCAATAATTTCTTCTCCAACGGATTCGATCACCACTGGGGTCGTTTGCTGAGTGCCATCTGCGAATGAAATTGAGATCATGTTTCCATCACGTGAGATGTGACTGGGCCGCGGTGCGATTCCGAAGTGATCCAGACAGTCGCCGTATTTCAATGAACGTCTTTGACCGCGAAAAAACTGAGAAAACCGAAGAAACGGTCTAACGTTAACCGTCGCATGATTTCGCTTGAAAGCGTTGCAACCTTCGTGCGTAAGGTTCAAGTTATCTCTAATAGTCGCTCCGCCTTCTTCGGTCGGCGTATCATGGTCCGCGACGATTTGTTCGGCCGCAAAGTTCAGGCTTCCTTCACAGAGATGGCACGTGTCGGCAGCTTTCACTTGAAGGAAGGCTTCAATGTCTTCTCGTTGTGCGGCGGGAAGAGCGCTCTTGAGCTTCGACGAAATCTTGATCGGCATCCGGCTATGTTAGCGCGAGTTGGGTCGCCCCGCGATACGCGCAGAGTCTTTTCACTTCGATGGCTCGCTCGAAAGGGGATGCCGGATTCATTGGGCTCAGGTGAAGTAGCCGTACTCGATCACGAGACTGTGCGGGGTATGGACGGCAGGAAAGGCGTCTGGCCTCGTCTTTTCAAGTGACTTATTCCATCCTTAAACGCGTGTCTTTTCGGGGTCTGACCCGTCTTTTCCAAGCGTGTCTTTTCGGGGTCTGACCCGTCTTTTCCAAGTGACTTATTCGCACCCTCCGGGAGTAGAATGACGCCGTAATGGACGAGGAGCTCAAACGTCTGCTCGACGCGATCCGGCAGGAGAATGCTGACGCACATGCGGAC
>JBGSYJ010000293.1:0-11023 GCA_041750915.1 Thermoanaerobaculia bacterium
TGCGATCGCCTCGTGCTTGCCGATCGGCGCGCCCCACTGCTCCCGCTCGCTCGCCCACTCTTTTGCGATCTCCAGCGATCGGCGGCCCGCTGCGGCGCAGCCGGCAGGGATCGTCAGGCGTCCCGTGTTCAGCGTGATGAGCGCGAGCTTGAGCCCGAGGCCCTCACCCCAGAGGAGATTCTCCTTCGGGATGAATACATCCTTGAATTTTATGAGCACGTTGCCGATGCCGCGAAGTCCCATGAACTGGCAGCGGTGCGCGATGTCGATGCCCGGAGTGTCCATCTCGAGGACGAACGCGGAGATCTGCTTTTTCTCTTTGCCTTTGACCGTCTTCGTCGGGGTCTGGGCCATGACGACGATCAGCTCGGCCTTCAAGCCGTTTGTGCACCAGAGTTTTTCGCCGTTGAGAATCCATCCCTTTCCATCTGGTGATGGAACCGCGCGCGTCTCCATCTTTGCGGGATCAGAACCCACTCCGGGCTCGGTGAGCGCGAACGCGGAGATCGCACCTTTCGCGAGACGGGGCAGCCACTTCTTCTTCTGCTCGGGCGTGCCGAATAGTTTCAATGGCTGCGGAACGCCGATCGACTGATGCGCAGAGAGCCATGCGACTGTCGAACCGCACCACGTCGCCACGTGAGCGATCGAACGGTTGTAGTTCGTCACGCTGAATCCGAGTCCGCCGTACTCCTTCGGAATCTTCATCCCCCACGCGCCGAGCTCCTTGAACCCTTCGAAGATCTCGTAGGGATATTCGCCCGTCCGGTCGATCTCGTCTGGATCGACGTTCTCAGCGAGGAATCGTCCGAGACGTTCGACGTACGCGTCGCCGATGGCCTTGTCTTCCTTCGACTGTTCAGGGAACGGATGAATCAGGTCGACGTTGAGATTCCCCAGAAAGAGATCACCAACGAATGAGGGCTTTTCCCATTCGGTTTCGCGACTGGCTTCGGCGACTTCCATCGCCTCGACGGCGCCGGCGGACTTCGATTCTTTCATGATGGTCTCCTTCGCAATACGACTGGGGGTTTCCCCTCCAGCGACGACCCGGCCAATCCGGAACGGCGCCGCTTTCAATCCAGCGATACGGGGTATTCAAGAGTCTGAATGAATGCTCATTCAGTGTCAATCCCGAAAGACAGAACGTTGCCAGAATCGGGCCGATTCCTTTGATTCGGAGGGGTTATGGGCCAGAATGCACCGGGTAAGGAGTAGAGGCTGGAGATCGACGACTGGAGGGTGGAGACTGCGTGTCATCCTGAGCGCAGCGAAGGATCCCCTCCTTCCTGCCGGCGGTGCGAGCCCTTGAGGGGATCCTTCGCTGCGCTCAGGATGACACGCTCTCTACCCACCAAACTCCAGCTCTCACCCAAACCTCAGACACGAGGAACTTCATGACCAGGAAAACAACTGCAATGACCAAAGCGGCTCCCCTCGAAGTGCTACTCGACGAAGCAGGCCTGCTCCTGAGCCCGCGTCCTACGGTCGACGCCGCAGGGCTCGAGGCACACCTCCGGGAGGTGCTGCGACTGCTTCACGTCGACCTCGACGACGAGAACGTTCGCGACACCCCTCGACGATGGGCCGCCTCGCTCATCACGATGACGAGCGGCTATGACTACACCGACACGAAGAAACTGACGACGCTCTTTCGCAAGGGGTGCTCGGTTGCAGACGACAAGTGTCAGAACCTGGTCGTCATCGGCGGAACGTACAAGACGCTCTGCGCGCACCACATCCTTCCCTTCTTCGGGCACTTCATCGTTGGCTACATCCCGGAAAAGACGATCATCGGAGCCTCAAAGATCCCGCGAATTGTCGAGGTGCACATGAGGAAGCTCCAGTCGCAGGAGCACCTCGCGCACGACGTCGCCGACACGATCGAACGGATCCTCGAACCGAAGGGTCTCGCCGTCTGGATGGGAGGAACCCATCTCTGCATGGTCATGCGCGGAGTGGAGCAGGAGTCGTCTTTCATGGAGACGAATGTCCTCCGCGGCAACTTCCTCAAAGACGAACGGACCAGGCACGAGTTCATGTCGATTGTGAATCGAAGGGGGAAGTGAGGGGGGAATGACGAGTGACGAATGACGAATGACGAATAGGGAACGAGGGACCGACGACGCGCCCGCCTGTAGCGGTGTTTAAACGGGAAGTGAGTAACGATGACCATCGACGAGCTTCGAAAGCGGACGAAGAACTTTGCTCTCGCTATCTTGCGGCTCGTCGAGACACTGCCGCGCACACGAAGCGCGGATGTGCTCGGGCGCCAACTCACTCGGTCAGGCACATCAGTGGGCGCCAATTACCGTGCGGCGTGTAGAGCGAAGTCGAGGTCGGATTTCATCGCCAAGATGAAAATCGTCGAAGAGGAAACAGACGAAACCCTCTACTGGCTCGAACTTCTTCAGGAAGCCGAGATCATCCCGGAATCAAAACTGGGCGAACTCGCCAAAGAAGCGAATGAGTTGCTGGCAATCACAGTCTCCTCGATCAAAACCGCCAGACTGTCCAAGTAGGGAACCTCGTTCCCTATTCGTCATTCGTCACTCGTCATTCGTCATTCGTCACTCGCCATTTCCCCTCACTGCCCCATCCCCTTCACCCTTCCCCAGTAATCAGCGCCCGAGAGCCACTGGCCGCCGTCGATGACCATGACTTCGCCGGTGACGTACGAAGCGTAGTCCGAGAGCAGATACGAGGCGGCATGGGCGATTTCTTCGGCAGATGCAAAACGACGAAGTGGAATCGTCCGCCGGATGCCTTCGGCGATGCGCTCGTCGGGAAAGAGTTTCGAGGAAGCGCCTTCGGTATGAACCGGACCGGGCGCGATGGCGTTCACCCGGATCTTGTGCCGGGCCCATTCCACGGCGAGCGTCTGCGTCATCGCGATGACCCCCGCTTTGGAGCTCGCCGAGTGGACGACGCCGGCTGCACCGGTCCATGCGTAATTCGCGACGACGTTGAGGATCGAGCCGCCGCCCTTGCCGGCGATCATCCGCCTGCCAACCGACGAGCTGCAGTAGAACGTTCCGTTCAGCACGATCCCGATGACCGCGTTCCACCCGTTGGGAGTGAGGGCCTCGGCGGGAGTGATGAAGTTCCCCGCAGCGTTGTTGATCAGAAAATCGATGCGACCGTAATCGGTCGCGACTTTCTCCGCCATCTCCTCAACGGCAGCCGCATCGCGAACATCGAGCGAATGGATTCCTGCCGCGTCTTTCCGTCCGGTGGCGGAGCGGATCGAGTCTGCCGCCGGCTCGAGGTGCTCGGCGCTTCTGCTGGCGAGGACGACTCGCGCCCCGAGGCGTGCAAGCTCGCTCGCCATTGCGAACCCGAGCCCGGTGCCGCCTCCCGTGATGATGCCGACCCTGCCTGCGAACGATTCTGCCTGGAGCATGAAGTTCCTCCTCGTCGAATCTCATGGGGAAAACGGCGCCACTCTACACCCATCGACGTCATTCAGAGTTACCTCGCGCCGAAAACCAATCCGACCATCGCTGTTATGACGTATCTTTCCGTCATGAAAACTTCGCGCGCCACCTTTATCGCCGTCCTTCTCATGTTGCCCTCTGCCGCGCTCGCGCACGATTTCTGGCTCGAGCCCTCGGACGGGTTCCACCCGGCGGCTGGCGACATCATCTCGTTGCGGATGTTCGTCGGTGAAGCATTCAAGCCGGAGCAGGAGCTCCCTCCGGTGAGCGAACGGATCACACGGCTCGAGGTCGTGAGCTCGTCGGGAAAGTTCGATATGACGCCGGAGGGACGACGCGACATCCTCCCCGCAATTGCGCTGTCGGATCCGGGAACCTTCGCGATTGCCATGGAAAGGGAGCCTTCGTTCATCACGCTCGATGCCGAAAAATTCAACAGCTACCTCGAGGAAGAAGGCCATCACGCGATCGTGGGTGCGCGTCTCAAAGACGGCTCGTACGCCAAGGACGGGAGAGAGCGGTACACCCGTCACCTGAAAATGATCCTCTCCGTTGGTGAATCTACAGAAGCCTGGTCGCACCAGTTCGGCACGAAGCTCGAAATTCTGCCGCTTGCCGATCCGGCCGGGCTCAGGGCCGGGAGCAAGCTTCCAGTTCGGGTGCTGTTCGAGGGCAAGCCGCTCGCGGGGGCCCGAGTCGGTGTCGTTTCGAGGCAGGATGGCAACATCTCACGAGAAAAGATGGTCCGGACGGATCGATCGGGTAACGCGAAAGTCACTCTCGATTCAGCAGGCGATCTTCTCGTGCGCACGACGTACATGCGGCCGTGCGCGAAGTGCGACGATGCAGACTACGAAAGTTTCTGGTCTGCGATGACGTTTGCAGTTGCGGTTGATACCCCGGCCGCTCCATGACTTTCATACTGAAAACCAACGAGAGAGGATGATCAGCTCATGAGAAGAAATCTGCTCATCACTTCAATCGCCACGATGCTCATTGCCTTCGCAGCCTGCAACTCGAGTGAGACTCACTCGGAAGCGGCTCCAGCTGCCGCAACGGAAACCTATCCGATCACGGGTACGATCATCTCCCGCATCGAAGCGAAGAAACAGATCCGCACCGACCATGACGAGATCCCCAACTTCATGGAAGCGATGACGATGAACTACGAGGTCCGAGGTGCGGAGCTCGCCGACCTGCCGCCGAACGGATCCCGGTTCAAGGCGACGCTTCACGTTTCGGACGACGGATACTGGCTCACCGACGTCGTGGCTGAATAGGCTTTCATTCAGTTTCGACGGCGCCAAACAGCACCGCCGGCACGATGTTCCCCGCCTCGGCTCGCGTCACTCCCGCCTCGAGCACTGCGAATGCATTCGCGCCGACCATCGACGTCGAAACTCCCGAGCCCTGCGCGCGCATCGGAAGGGCAAGCAGCTCTCCGTCGCGCGCAACGACACGCACCCGCTGGTACGTCCGGCGGTCGCCCCGCGACTTCAGCAGTGCGTCGAGTTTCACATTCACGGTGGGGGGAAAGATCGCGTGGTTCTGTCCCATTGCCTTCCGGATCGCCGGGGCGATGAAGAGGAGAAACGACACCATGCAGGAAACGGGATTCCCGGGGAGCCCGAAGTAGAGCGTACTATTGAGCCTCGAGAGCACGACCGGCCTCCCAGGTTTCATCGCGACCTGCCAGAACTTCGTCTCGGCGCCCACCTCGTCGAGCGCGTCCTTGACGAAATCGTAGGCGCCGGCCGACACGCCGCCTGATGACACGACGAAGTCGGCCGATGAAGCTGTCTCGATCGCGCGCATCGTCGCCGCTCGATCGTCGGGCACGATCGCGAAAAGCCGGGGAACCGCGCCCGTCTCGATCGCAAGCGTGCTGAGGGAGTACGAGTTCGAGTTCACGACCTTGCCCGGCTCGAGCTTCCCGTCGACGTCGATCACTTCGTCGCCGGTCGAGAGGATCGCGATGACTGGGCGTCGCCCCACGCTGACGGTCTTCTTCTGGACGGTGGCGAGGACGCCCATCTCAGCGGCGCCGATCCTTCTCCCTGAAGGCAGAACGACGCTTCCGCGGAACATGTCCTCGCCGCGCCTGCGGATGTTCGCGCCTGCGGCGACGCTTTTGAAGACGCGCACCTCTCGGGAGCCGGCATCGGTGAGCTCGACGGGAACGACGGCATCGGCACCGCCCGGCATCAGCGCCCCGGTCATGATCCGGATGGCCTGCCGCTCCCCTACTGGAAGCGAAGCAACTTTCCCTGCAGGAAGATCTTCCACGACCATGAGCGGGACCGGTTGCTCACGACTCGCAGCAGCGATATCTGCGCTCCGGATCGCATAGCCATCCATCGCGGTGTTGTCGGCCTGCGGGACGTCGTAGGTTGCCGTAACGTCTTCTCGCAGCACGCGTCCATGAGCATCGCTCAGCGCCACCGTTTCAACGTCGAGCGCAGAAACCTCGGCCATAACGCGCTCCTGTGCCTCCTCGACGGAGAGCATGGCGTCGTTGCGCTCACGAGATTGAAAAGTCTTCATGCTGAAGAATTGAGAATTCAGAATTTAGAATTCAGAAAAAACAGCAGGCGATGTCTTTCCTTTGTCGCCCTAATCAGAAGTCCCGCGTTCTGCATTCTGAATTCTGAATTCTGAATTCTCAATTCCCCCCTCCTACCCTCCTGCGAAGGCGACGAGAAGCTCGACTTCATCACCGCTCGCGAGCGGCGCGTTCTTTTCTCCGTGCAGGAGCAGCTCGCCGTTGATCGCGAAGTTGTACAGCTCGTCGCGTGCTCCCGCGAAAGCCGGAAGTCTCTGCGCGAGCAGCAGAACCAGCTCGCCGATGTTGCGGACCGGCGTCGAGATGTCGATCGTCTCACCGACGCCTTCACGGAGTGGTTCTGCCAGCCGGACCGTGAGGTGAAAGCTCATACACCTCCCAGGACGGACATCAGATCGCGGTTCCACTCTTCTTTCGGAATTCCTTCATCGGTGAGATTCGAAAGCTCGTAGAACCGGCTGAGCATCGCATCGAACTCATCGCGGTCGATCTTCTCGCCTTTGTACGGCCCGACGGTGATCGGCTCCTCGAACCAGCGCTTCGGCAGGGTGTCGTCGGCGCGACGGACGCCGAGCCGGTAGTTGATCATCCGCTCGACTCCGTTGATGTCGAGGCCCACCGCGTGCAGCTGCTCAGTCGTCTTTTGGATCGCACAGACGTTCGCGAGTTGATCTGCAAACTCCTCGAGCCCGGGAAGCGAAGGCGAGTTGAACAGCTTCGTCGTGAACCGGCACATGCCGACCGCATCACCGACTGCGAAGACGTTCTCGCAGCAACGCACCGCGATCTCCTTGCCTTCATAGCTGTTCGGCTCCGCGCTCACATGACCGCCGTAGAGCTCCCGTTTGAATTCGGGATCGTCGTTGATCTTCGCGTTGATCTCGAGCGTCACCCTGTTGCGCAGATGGTCCATGCCTCGGGTTGCCACCGCAAGTCCCAGCGCGAACGCTTTGAGGATGCGCGCGTCGTGAGGATCACTCTGCGTGAGCCCTTTGACCGCCATCAGATACTCGAGCGATTCGGCCGGGTAATGGCCCTTCGCGACGGCCTGTGAAGAGTCGGCAATCGCATCTCCGATCCCTTCGCGCGCCGCAGTCATGAAGAGCAGCTTTTCTACTGTTTCGTAATTGCCCCACTCGAGGTCGATCCCCGCCTGCTCACGTGCGAGCAGGCCCCGCTGGTAGAGCTCCATCGCCCACGCGATCGCCGAACCGGTCGAGGCAGTGTCCAGCCCGAGATCGTTGCAGATGTTGTTGAGACGCAGCACCTCGGTGACTTCCGAGATCCCGACGTTCGGCCCGAACTTCCCGAGCGTGACGTACTCCGGACCGTCGCCTTTGACGTAGCGATCCTGCGGAACTCCGTGAACTCCAGTCATGTCGTTCAGCGGACGGCAGTTCACCGGACAGGCGAAACAGCCTTCCATGCCGGGACGGAACGGGTCGATGTTCTCGGCATCGAGCTTGTCGGTCCAGGTGGTCTCCTGATTGTTCTTCGTTCCCATCGCGCCGAGCATGCGCGAGGGGCGATAGAGAAACGGGGTGCCACGCGTCTTGAGGGCATTTTTCACCACCGAAGTACCGAGGAGCCGCTTCGCGATGTCCCGATTCTTTCCCTTGTGCGGAGTCGCTGGAGTGAGATCGGCCGTCCGCCCTTCGATGAGCACGGCCTTGAGGTTGAGAGATCCCATCTTTGCACCGGGTCCGCCGCGCGCGTAAATCGCCTTCGGCCCTGCCATGATTCCGGAAGTGAGAACGAGATTCTCGCCGGCGGTCGTGATTGCCGCGAGTCCGAAATCCTTGCCTTCGACGCCGGCGAAATCGGCGGAGATCTTTTCGCGGAGATCAATGTTGTTCATCCCGACATACGGCGCGGCGTCGACGAACTCCGCTTCGCGGTTTCGGAACCGGAGCAGCGTCCACGTTTTTGCTTTCCCGTAGAGCACGAGGTGGTCGATTCCGTTCAGCTTCTGGAACGAGGGAAAGTAGTCGCCCGCATTGCTGTCGAGCAGGACGCCGCTCTCGGGTGACCACGAAGTGCAGTTCCCGCGCGATGCCGAAGGGACGAGCGAAGTGAGAATCCCCGTTCCGAAGATCAGCGGAATTTCGGGATGGAGCGGCGTGAGCATCGGATCGAGCAGGTTGTGCAGCAGGTACATGTTTACGCCGCGCCCGCCGAGAAATCTCTCAGCAACCGAGCGCGGGATCCATGCGCGCCGGACTTCCTGTCGCTCGAGGTCGACGAACAGAGTCTCTCCCTGCGTCGGAAACTGCTGCGACGAAGCCAGGCGGGGAATCAGATGATCAATGCGTTCGCGAATGCCCATGATGGTTGGCCCAGAACGACAGGTACCGAATGATTCTACAGTCCCGTTCCAACAGAAGGCGATGCGGATGCTGTTCCCGGTGCGGAGAGAAACTCCCGGATGACCTCACGGGGGTCGCGCTTCCGGCCGTCGACCTCGAAGTTCAACCTGCGCATGGTTGCTTCGTTCAGTGTGCCGACGAGGCTCTCGAGCGCGCTCGCGGCGCCGCCGCATTTGCTGTCAATGTCGTTTCGCGATACCACTGCAGCGTCGTAGGGCGGGAAGTATTTCTTGTCGTCCAGGAGCGCAACGAGTCCAAGGCTTTCGATCAGCCCATCTGTGGAATTTCCGGCGATCAGGTCGACCTGCCCCGAATGCAACGCACGGTAGGTCAGCCCGAGATCCATCGTCTTCGCCGGTTTGGAGAATCGGAGCCCATAGGCAGCCGTGAGGCCTCCGTAGCCATCAGGCCGTGCTGCGAACTCCGGCCCGAAACCGGGCTGGAACTCTCCGACGACCTTACGGAGATCAGAGATCGTCGTGAGGCCACGGCGGGAGGCATCCGCCTTTCTGATGATCATGGCAAACGTATTGTTGAAACCGAGGCTCGGTCCCCAGCGGAGATTCTTCTTCGCGTATTCGCTGCGCACGCGATCGTCGACCGCTTTCGGGTCGCTCGTAGCGGGCATTTTCAGAATCGCAGTGAGCGCGGTTCCGGAGTACTCGACATAGGCATCGATCTCACCGGCTTCGATGGCGTTGTGGGCGACGATGGTGCCTCCGAGATTCGTGCGGCGCTCGACGTCGCAATCACTGGCCTCGAGCGTCTGGGCGAGAAGCTCCGCGAGCAGAACCGACTCGGTGAAATTCTTCGAGCCCACCCGGATCGTGTTGTCCTCTTCGGTGCAGGACACGGCGAAGAGCAACGTGAGGAGTGCCGCGGAAATGCGCAGCGAAACATTCATAGGCGAATCATCCCACAGACTGAAGGCCAGGTTAGCGGGGAAGGTGTCATCCTGAGATGTTGTGAACTGGTCGCGAGTGTCATTCCGAGCGTCGAGCGAGGGATCTGGGAGGGGGCCTTCTGAGACGGGAGCCGCCGCCCAGATCCCTCGCTCGACGCTCGGGATGACACACTGCTTCGGTTTCTTCGGGTTACCGAGACGCACCCCGCCGCCGAGCGAGTGCGCGCTCAACCGCCGACAATCCGACATCCGCCGCGATCGCAAGGGCTGCCGCCGGAAGGGCGCCGGCGAGTATCAGATTGGTGTCGACCATCGCAACGCCCCTGAGAATCAGCTCTCCCAGGCCCCCTCCACCGACGAAGGCCGCAATCGTCGCCAGTCCGATGCAGACGACTGTCGCAATGCGCACCCCGCCAAGAATTACCGGAGCGGCAAGCGGAAGCTCGACCTCCCTGAGGAGCTGCCCCGGCGTGAAACCCAGCGCAACTCCCGCCTCGCGCACGAGTGGATCGACTCCTCGAATTCCCAGCAGCGTGTTCCGCACGATCGGAAGCAGCGAATAGAGGACGAGCGCAACAGTGGCCGTGCGCATTCCGATCCCGCCGATCAATGGGATTGGAATCAGAAAACCGAACAGGGCAAGCGACGGAATCGTCTGCACCAGGTCGGTCAGCCGCAGGATCACTTTCCCTGCGCGCGGGTGGTACGCGCAGTAGATGCCGGCCGGGATGCCGATGATGATCGCGATTCCAACGGCGATCGTAACGAGCCCGAGATGCTCGGCCGTGACGTGCAGAAGCTCGCGGGCGGGAACCGGGAACATCACGACCTCGAATCCAATGGCGTTCTGACAGCGGCAACGAACTGCTGGACGACGGGATCGGGATGATTCACATACTCTCCGGACGGAACGTCGGCTACGACGCGGCCGCGCTCGAAATGAATCAGCCTGTCTGCGACGCGCATCGCCTCGTCGAGATCGTGCGTCACGAAGACGAGCGTCGATCCGGTATCCCGGCGGATGCCGGCGAACAGGTCCTGCAACTCGCGCCGCACGACCGGATCGAGCGCACCGAACGGCTCGTCGCAGAGGAGGATCGACGGCGCGAAAACGATGGCGCGGGCGATTCCGACGCGCTGCTGCTCCCCGCCCGAAAGGCTGTGCGGATAGCGCTCGGCGTAGCGCGAAGGGAGAAGCTGTACGGACTCCATGACCTGATGGACAGCATCGTGAATCCGCTCGGGGCTCCAGCCGAGGAGTTTCGGCACGGTGGCGATGTTCGCGAAAACGGTGCGGTGGGGAAAGAGCCCGCTTCCCTGGATGATGTAGCCGATTCTTCGCCGGAGTTGGGGAAGCGAGCTCTCGTCGTGGATCGCACCGTCGACGAGAACTTCGCCGGTCGACGCGCGGGCGAGGCCGTTGATGAGCCGGAGTGCAGTCGTTTTGCCGGCACCGCTTCTCCCGACGAAGGCAACAGCCTCGCCATCAGCGATCGCAAAATCGATGTTCGCCAGAATGGTGACCGGCCCGGCGAGCTCGACACCCGCCTGGCGAAATCGGACTGATCCATGCATAGAGGCATTTTCACATGAGACGTCCCCCCAGCCCGCGAGGCACGGAAGGTCGCGCATTCGTGCGCCCGTGCGCTAGACTCGCTGGCTCCACCCGAACTAGATCAGGAGGCAGAATGAACCGACCCCAGCGGAATTCACTCGATCTGATCGATCTGCAGCCCGTCCTCGCCGACTTTCG
>JBGSYJ010000294.1:0-2345 GCA_041750915.1 Thermoanaerobaculia bacterium
CGAATTGCGGACTGGATCGACGTGAAGGTGAAGAAGTACTCCAAAGGGATGACCCAGCGTCTCGGTCTCGCCTCGGCACTGATTCACGAGCCGTCGCTGCTTCTACTCGATGAGCCAACTGACGGGGTCGATCCTGTAGGCAGGCGCGAGATCCGCGATCTGCTGCGTGAGAAGGCGAACAACGGAACGACGATTTTTGTCAACTCGCATCTGCTGTCGGAGATCGAACTGACATGCGACCGGGTCGCCGTGCTCCGTCGCGGGAAGCTGGCCGCCGCCGGAACCATCGATGAGCTCACTCGCACCGAGGCGCGCTACAAGATGGTCGCGTCATCGATGGATGAGGCTGTGGTCTCGGAATTCCGTGAAAGTGGTGCCGGTGTCGAGCGTCTCAATGGACATCTGGTACTCGCGGTGCGCGACGTCGAGCATCTCAATGCGCTCGTTGACCGGCTGCGGAGCCGCGGCGGTCTGATCTCGGAGCTCTCGCCGGTGCGCTCGACTCTCGAGGATGTGTTCGTCGATCTCGTCAGGGCTGAAGAAGTCACCGGGGCAGCGCAGTCGGAGGTGGAGGCATGAGAGTCCTGCTGACGAACGTAGAGGAAGTTTTCCGCGAAGCCGCGGCTCGCTGGACGCTGCTCGCCTACTTCATTCTTTCGTCGCTCTTCATTCTGATCTTCGCGCTCGCAGTGAACCTCGATGTCGTCGATGGTGCGCTCGCAGGAGCACAACTGTTCGGCAATTCGGTGGAGATGGGTGGAAGTCAGGTGAGCCTCGAGAAACTCGTCCTCGGATTCGAGTCCGGATTCTCGGCGTTTCTCTACCTCATCGGAACCTTTCTCGCCATCTTCGCGACGGCACATCTGGTGCCCCGGCTCATGGAGAAGGGCACAATCGACCTCTATCTTTCGCGTCCGATTCACCGGGCGAAACTGATGCTTTCGCGCTATGTTGCCGGAATCGCACTGGCCGCCGCGAACCTGATCTATCTGATTGGAAGCATCTGGCTGATCGTCATCTGGAAGACCGGCGTGGTCCATCCACGCTTTCTGCTGGGGGGACTGGTCATCCTCTTCACGATCGCGGTGCTGCTGGCATTTGCATTTCTCGTCGGCGTCGTAACTTCGTCGACTGCCGTTTCAATCATGACGACCTACGGGATTTTCTTCTTCTCGGCGATCCTCGCTGCACACGACAGAATCGAGGCCGCGATCTCCGTTGAATGGCGTGCAAACCTGGTTCACGCGCTCTACTGGGTTTTTCCAAAGACCTCGGAACTCGGCCAGTCGGTGATCGCCCTCGTCTACGGGACCGAAGCACCCCCGGAGCTGACCTCGGCCCTCAATACAGGAGTCTTCCTCTCGACCGGTTTGTTCGGTCTCACTTGTCTGGCTCTCGCCCTCTGGTTGTTTCAACGAAAGGAGTTTTAAAATGAATCGCATGAAGAGACTTCACACTTTGCGTCTTGGCCTCGCCGTGATGGCTGTCAGCCTGATGGCAGACGGGATGGCGGCACAGTCCGGCGGCGCGCTTGCACTCGTTCCGGCCGACGCCACAACCGTGGGAATGGCCCGCATCAGCGACCTCAGATCGAGCGCGATCACGGGCCGGCTGTTCTCGGAAACCGACAAGTCGATCGACGGAGAGGCAGCGCGCTTCATGCGTGAGGCCGGCCTCAGGCCTGCCGAAGATGTCGACGTTGCGGTCGTCTCCATGACCCCCCAGGCATCGGGTCAGCCGCGCGTTCTCGTCGGCTTCGAGGGACGCTTCGACCCTGCGCGTCTTGCCGAAGCGATCGTCAGTCGCGGTGCCGTGAAAAAGGCTTCGCAGAACGGCGCTTACTACATGCTTCCGGAGGAGGACGGCGAGCCTGGGGCCGTCGCTTTCCTCAGCACGAATCTCGTGATCGCCGGTTCCGAGTCCGCTGTTAAAGCAGCCCTCGGCGCAAGACGATCCGGAGGAACGACGTTCTTCCGCACCGCCCTCGGACGCGAAGCAGCCTCAGTCGATCCTTCCGCGACCTCGTGGCTCGTCGTCGACTTTAAGAACTCTGCGAAGTTCAATCAGACGCCAAACTTTACCGGGTCGAAGAGCGGCCAGGGCGCCGCGATCGCCGGTGCGCTGAAGACGGTGTCGTTCGTCAACGTCTGGGCAAAGGATGCAGGCGATTCGATGACGTTCAGCGCCACAGCGAAGACCGATGACGCGGAGACGAGAGAGCTCCTCGAAGATACCGTCAAAGGACTCCTGTCGGGCTGGAGACTCGCCGTTCAGGAGAAGGCTCCGGAGCTCGTATCGGTGATCCGGAAGTTCTCAGTGGATCGCAACTCGAGCGGTGTCACCCT
>JBGSYJ010000295.1:0-39973 GCA_041750915.1 Thermoanaerobaculia bacterium
CGCGCAGCCATTGCTGAGGCGAAGGCAAACAACATGCCCAAGGACAACATCGACCGGGCTATCAAGAAAGGTACCGGTGAGCTCGAAGGCAGCTCCTACGAGGAGATGACCTACGAGGGTTACGGTCCCGGAGGCGTGGCGGTGATGGTCGAGACCCTCACCGACAACGGCAACCGTACCACGCCGGAGATCCGGAATATCTTCGAAAAAAATGGCGGAAATCTCGGAACGCCCGGCTCTGTCCGCTTCCAGTTCGACAAGAAGGGCTATTTCGGGATTGAAAAGTCGGCGGTGAACGAGGACAAGCTGATGGAGGTCGCCCTCGAAGCGGGGGCGGATGACCTGCAGACGCTTGATCCCGAGGCCTACGAGATCTACACGTCGCCGGAAGCATTCGAGAATGTGAGAGAAGCGCTGGAGAAGGCGGAGATCCCGACGCTCGAGGCGAAGCTTGGAATGATCCCGAGCAACTTCGTATCGATCGATGCGTCGAAGGTACGGCAGGTGATGAAGCTCATCGACACGCTCGACGATCACGACGACGTGCAGAACGTCTGGTCGAACGTCGACATCCCCGACGAGCTTCTCGAGGCCTGAGGCCATGCGCGTCCTCGGAGTCGACCCTGGATCGATTACTACCGGGTTCGGCGTGATCGATCAGCTGAGCGGCCGCCTGTCGCTCGTGGAGCATGGGGCGATCCGGACGACGCGAGGCGTGGAGCTGGCTGAGCGGCTCGAACAGATTCACCGGGAGCTTCGAGAGGTCATCGCCCGGAGCGCTCCAATGGCCGTCGCCGTGGAAGCTCCATTCGCGGGTCGAAACGTCAAGAGCCTGATTCAGCTCGCTCATGCGAGAGGCGTGATCCTGCTCGCAGCGCGGGAGGCGGGAGTGGAGATTTTCGAGTATTCGCCCCGTTCGGTGAAGAGCGCAGTTGTTGGATATGGCAATGCCGAGAAGGAGCAGGTCAAGAAGATGGTCCGGCTCCTGCTCCCTGGGTGCGCCGAGCTCGTGATGTCGGATGACGCCTCCGATGCCCTCGCTCTCGCGATCTGCCACGCCCACTCATGGTCGCTCACGGCCCGAGTCCGGCTGGCGCGACAGGTTTGAGTGCTTCGTGCACAGCATCCTGAATTTCGGAAGTGTCATCCTGAGCGAAGCGAAGGATCCCCTCAGAACTTGCGGTGCCGCGTCGAGGGAGGGTATCCTTCGCTGCGCTCAGGATGACACCGGCTGGTTCATTCCTCATCACGCTGACGGGTTCCGCTATGGTGAGGCTCAGGAAGCGAACTTCCATTCATTTCCCGAATCGTAACGCTGGAGGCGGTACCTTCCTCGCAAGACGGCCGTACCAGCATGCAATGCAATCCACCATCCGGCGCGAGCCGCCGGCGATGACAGACCCGCTGTTCGACCAGGACGAAGAATCTCCCGTTCATCCCACGCCGCCCGAAGGGCGTGTGCGGCGGATGTTCAGCGCCCTGCACTACCGCGATTTCCGGCTGCTGTGGACCGGGGCGTTCATTTCGACCACGGGGACCTGGATGCAGACGGTTGCGCAGAGCTGGGTAGTGCTCTCGATGACTGGCTCGGCGTTCCTCCTCGGCTTTGACGCGTTTCTCGCGACACTTCCAATGATTCTTTTCTCGCTGCTCGGAGGCGTTGCGGCTGATCGTCTCGACCGGAAAAAGCTGCTGCTCATGTCGCAGTTTCTGCAGCTTACCTTCGCGTTCACGATGGCGGGATTGATCTACTTCGACCGGATCGAGGTGTGGCACATCTTCGTGCTCTCATTCCTGACCGGAACTGCTCAGTCTTTCGGAGGGCCGGCTTTCCAATCCCTCATGCCGAACCTGGTGAAGCGGACGGATGTGCCAAACGCCATTGCCATGAACTCCATCCAGTTCAATCTCGCCCGCGTAATCGGGCCGGTTCTCGCAGGTGGCGCGCTTGCCGCGTTCGGAGCCGCTGCCTGTTTCGGGTTGAACGGTCTGTCTTTTGTCGCAGTGATCATCGTCCTCTTCATGATCCGGTCTCCCTTCTCGCCCGAGAAGAAGGAACAGTCGAGCGTCCTGGCCGATATACGAGAGGGCTTGCGATTCATGCGCGAGCGACGGTCTCTGATGCATCTGAGTTTGTTCGCGTTCATCAGCACCTTCTTCGGGGTACCGCTCGTGACACTTCTACCGGTGGTAGCGCAGTCGGTGCTTCAGGTGGGCGCGACCGGCTACAGCTGGATCCTGGGATCGTACGGTGCAGGATCCGTAGCCGGCGCGTTCTTCGTCGCCGCTGCCGGCCACAGTGAGCGAAAGGGCAGGCTGGCGATCGTGCTGCAGATTCTGTTCGCAGTCTGCCTGTTCGCCTTCGCCTTTTCGCGGTCGCTCTGGTTGAGCATGGTGATCATCTTTCTGGCTGGAGCGAGTCTGATCTGCGTCATCGCCCTGGTCAGCTCGCTCGTACAGCTGGCGACGATCGACGCGATGAGGGGGAGGGTTATGTCGATATTTCTGCTGGCTTTCCGCGGCGGAATGCCTCTCGGGAGCCTTCTCTCCGGCTTCATCGCAGAGCGTTCATCTGTCACCGTTGCGCTCGCTACAAACGCAGTCTGTCTGGCAATTGCGGGTTCCTTTTTCATGTTGGGAAAAACCGACGTCAAACGGTTGTAATGTAATTTTCGAGAGTTTGTCTCTACAATCGCGGACCGGACATGGAAACGATGGCAAAACGCAAACAGGAATCCTCAGCAGCAGTCATGGACAATCCCGCCGGCGCCCCCGACTGGACGGAAATCCTCCGCGAGATGATCTTCGTCCGGAAGTTCGAAGAGGCTTCGGAGCGGGAGTTTCGCAAAGGGAAGATCGGCGGATACCTGCACGTCTACAGCGGGCAGGAAGCGATCGCGTCCGGAATTCTCACGGCACTTCATTCGGACGACATCGTCTTCGCTGGCTACCGCGATCACGCGCACGCGCTCCTTCTCGGCAGCGATCCCGGAGCCGTCATGGCGGAGCTGTTCGGGAAGGGTACCGGCGTCTCTCGCGGCAAGGGTGGCTCGATGCATCTGTTCGACGTCGAGCACGGGTTTTATGGTGGATACGGAATCGTCGGAGGGCATCTGACGCTGGCAACCGGGGCCGGATACGCGCTCCGCTACCGGAAGACCGATCGCATCGCAGTCTGCTATTTCGGAGACGGAGCGATGAACATCGGGTCGTTCCATGAGGCGCTCAACATGGCCGGGCTCTGGGGCCAACAAGGCATGTGTCCGGTGCTTTTCGTCATCGAGAACAACGGCTATGCGATGGGCACTTCCGTTGATCGGCACTCTGCAGTCACCGACCTCGGGGCTCGAATGGGTGCCTACGCGATCCGGTCGGAGAGGGTCGACGGGCAGGATGTGTTCGCCGTTCGCGGCGTGGCCGACCGGCTTGTGCGCCAGATCCGTGAGACAGGTGTTCCTCATTGCATCGAAGCGATCACCTACAGATTCTCTGGGCATGGAGCCGCGGACATCCTTCAGCCGTACCGTTCGAAGGAGGAAGTCGAGCGATATAAAAACCGGGATCCGATTCAGATTCTGGGCAAGCGCCTGCGGGAGATCAATGGTTTGACCGACTCGGACACCGAGGAGATGGAAAAGGAAGCAGTGCAACGTGTGGCCGCTGCCGTCAAGTTTGCTGAAGAGAGTGATCAGCCGGCCCCCGAGGAGCTTTACACCGATGTCATGAGCGACGGTGAAGACGTTGAAGGGGACTGGCGCAATGGCTGAGCGAACGTACAGGGACGCCATTCGCGATGCGCTCACCGAAGAAATGGAACGCGACGACTCGGTGCTTCTCATGGGAGAGGACATCGGGGTCTACGAAGGAACCTTCCGCATCACTGCCGGTATGCTGAAGAAATACGGCCCGAAGCGTGTGATCGATACGCCGATCGCGGAGGCGGGCATGGCGGGGACGGCCATCGGAATGGCGATGCTCGGTCTGCGACCCGTCGTCGAGATGATGACTTTCAATTTCGCGATCGTTGCCGCGGACCAGATCCTCAATCACGCGGCCAAGATTCGATATTTTTCCGGCGGGCAGGTCGACATCCCGATGGTCATCCGGGGCCCTCAGGGTGCCGGAGCGCAGCTCTCCGCTCAGCATTCGCAGGCATTCGAATCGTTTTACGGCCATTTCCCGGGGCTTCACGTCGTGACTCCCTCGACGCCGGCCGATGTGAAGGGGATGCTCAAGACCGCGATCCGCGGAAAGGATCCCGTGATCTTCCTCGAAAACGCCGGTCTTTACGGCATGAAAGGCGAAGTGAGCGATGACCCCGATGCGCTCGTGCCTTTCGGTGAGTCGAAAGTCGTTCGAGAAGGTTCGGACGTGACTGTAGTTGCATACAGCCGTTCGGTGCATCTTGCGCTTGCAGTGGCGGACAAGTTGGCTGCCGACGAGGGTGTGGAAGTTGAAGTCATCGACCTCCGCACGATCCGCCCGCTGGAGATGGCGCCGGTGATCAAGTCCGTGCGCAAGACGCATCGCGCCGTGGTGATCCAGGAGCAGTGGAAGCCCTTCGGAGCGGCAGCGGAGATCGCGGCGGGGATTATGGAAGAAGCGTTCGACGATCTCGACGCACCCGTCTATCGCGTGACCGGCGCGGATGTGCCGATGCCGTATGCGCGCAATCTCGAATTGCTCGCCGTGCCGCATGAGGAAGATGTGATCCGCGGCATCAACGCCGTTCTTTACCGCAACTGATGAATTCCATGAGAACGAGGAGAGGCTGACACCCGATGGGCGAAATCATCATGCCGAAAGTGGGCGACGCAATGACCGAAGGGAAGGTCGTCCGCTGGTACAAGAAGGCAGGCGACGCCGTCAAAGTGGGCGAGCCGGTTCTCGAGATTGAAACGGACAAGGTCAACCTCGATCTGGAAGCCGAGGATGAAGGAACACTTGAAAACGTAGCGGTCGAGGAAGGCGAGACCGTCGAGGTCGGAGTCCGCCTCGCCTACGTCCGCGCTGAAGGCGAAGAGGCGCAGCCGGAGCCCGAGAAAACGCCGAAGGCGGATGCGAAAAAGTCCGAGCCGTCGGAGTCCGACGATCAGGAGAGCGAACCGGCTGAGGACGAAGACACAGAGAGCGAAGCCGAATCAGCCGGCGAGATCGAGGCCGATGTCGACGGGGAAAAGAAATCCTCCGACAAGAAGAAGCCGTCCGAGAAGGTGAAAGCGAAACCGCCGGCCGATGAGAGACCGCCGTCCGAAAGCGGTGATGGAGAGCGGCCCAGATCCTCGCCCCTCGCCAGGCGTATTGCCAGCGATCTCGGGGTTGATCTGACATCGCTGCGGGGCAGCGGGCCGGCGGGACGGATCATCGCTTCCGACGTTCAGAACGCGGCGAAAGCGCCTGCTCAGCCAAAGAAAGCTGAAGACGCGGGCAAGTCGGTCGAAAAGAAGCCGAGCGAGCAGAAGACTCCCATGACGCGTCCCGGATCCATCGAGGGGAAGGAGATTCCACTCACCGCGATGCGCCGCACGATCGCGAAGCGTCTTGCCGAATCCCTCGGACCGATTCCGCACTTTTTTCTGACCATCGAGGCGGATGTCACGACTCTGCTCTCTCTCAGGCAACAGTTGAATGAGATCGAGCAGGCGAGAGCAAGTGTGAACGACTTCGTGGTGCGAGCTGCCGCGCTGGCGCTGCTTCATCATCCGGTCGTCAACTCCAGCTTTACCGGCGAAGCAATCGCACAACACGGTGAGATTCATGTTGGAATCGCAGTCGCCACGCCGGAAGGGCTGATCACGCCGATTGTCCGCAATGCGGACCAGCGGAGCGTGATCGAGATCGCGGGGGAGATCCGCGAACTCGCTGAGAAGGCGAAGAATCGTAAACTGAAACCCGATGAGTATCAGGGTGGTACCTTCACGATCTCCAACCTTGGAATGTTCGGCATCGAGGAGTTCACTGCCATCATCAATCCCCCGAACGCCGCGATCCTCGCTGTCGGCGCAGCGGCGCCGAAGCCCGTGGTCGTCGACGGTCAGATCGTGGTCCGTGACAGAATGCGACTGACACTCTCGTGTGATCATCGGGTCATCGACGGAGCGGCGGGAGCGCAGTTCATGCAGACGCTTCAGCAATATCTCGAGCAGCCTTTGCGGTTGTTGGTATGAACAGCCGGTTCCCCGGACGCCAGACCGGGTTTTGACGCGACGGCCGGCAGTGGATGGTAGACTTTCTCGATCCCGCTCTGGTGAACAAATTCGTCCTGCTGGCGATCGTGCTCGTTCTCATATGGGTCGCGGTCAAGGTGGGGCAGGCCGTGATCCGTCTCGTCCTGTTTCTCGTTGCGGCAGCGTTAGCGTTTGCGGCCGTCTACTACCTATTTCTGAGGTGAATTGATTGAGCGATCGAAAGTACCGGCATTCGGGCTATCAGGACAGCGAAAAGAAGGGACCTTCCGGGCCTCGTGGTCCTCGACCGGAGTCTCGTCCGCCGCGGCTCGAAGGAGCGCCAAGGGGAAGGTCAGCGGGTGGTTTCGGCCCGGAGGTCTTCAAGTGCATGCGCTGCGGAGAGCAGCAGCATTTCGTCGATGGCGTCGAGATGGACGCCGTGTGCCGGAAGTGCAACTCGGACCTTCACGCCTGCAGCAACTGCAAGAACTTCGACACCATGGTCCGATGGGAGTGCAAGGAGTCAATGAACATCCCGGAGCGCGTTTCTCCCAAGGACGTCCGCAACGAATGTCTCCTGTTCTCGCCGAAGATCATCCGTGATCTGAGCGCCGGCAAAGGCCGCATCGAGACGCCGGACGACGCGCGCACCGCGTTCGACAATCTCTTTAAGAAGTAGCGCTTTCCGATCCGAATGTTACCAGCCACGCGCCGCAATCGCGCCAGACCGGACGCTTCGCCATCGCAACCCGTTGTCGCCGGTATGAACCGAGGCGCTCTTGCCTCCAGAGTGTCGAGGAACATGCTGCTGCGTTTCCTGCTCTCGATCGTCGGTGGAGCGCTGCTCGCATTTGCGTTTCCCAACGTCGCAGCAGGACCGCTGGTCTTCATAGCGCTGGCCCCGATCATCATCGCGGTCGTTCTCTCGCGAGGAGCTGCTGAGGCGTTCTTCCAGGCGACGCTCGGGACGATGGTCACATGGCTGATCAATCTCCCATGGGTCATCATGGTGATGAGCTACTACGGTGGACTGCCGTATCCGGTAGGTGTGGCGATCTACATTGCGCTCGCCCTGGCCCTGGGAGTCTTCGCAGGCGTCTTCTTCGGGATTCCCGTTCGCCTTCTCAATCTCGGAAAGAATCCGCTGCCATGGCTTCTTGTGCCCGCGGCGTGGATCACTATCGAGTTTGCGAGAACGCATCTGTTGTCGGGCTTTCCCTGGCATCAGCTCGCCGCAGCGATCATCGATCTGCGCCCGTTCGTGCAGCTGACGAGTCTCATCGGTCCGTATGGAACGGGTTTCTTCGTCGCGATTCCCTCCACGCTCCTGGCGTGGGCCGCGGTCAGTGGAGCAGGCAGGCGCACGATCATCAGAGTTTCTTCCGGAGTTGCCGTGATGCTCGCCCTCTGGTTCGCGCACGGAGTCTGGGTCGTCGAGCGCCAGGAGGCGCGGATGGCTGCGGAGGTGAAATCGACCGCGGCGCTTCTCCAGCCGAACATCTCGCAGGAGATGCGGTGGGGAAGTGCGAGCGTCGCTGAGCTCTTCATCGAAATGGAAGCGATGAATGCCGATGCGATTGCCGCTGGCGCGGAGGTTGTCATCTGGCCGGAATCCACCATTCCGCTGACTTACGCGACGACAGATCTGTTCCGTGAATCGATCGAGAGAGCCTCGAGGGATGGAGCTGGCTCCGGACCCGTCGACATCATTTTAGGTTCGGTCGCCGAAGATCCCGAAGATCGTGCGAGCCTGTGGAATTCCGCCTATCTTGTGAGCAACGGTGAGACGGCAGGAAGGTACGACAAGATCCGCCTCGTGCCGTTCGGCGAGTATGTCCCGATGAGGGAGATGCTCTTCTTTGCGGAGAAACTGGTCCGTGCCGTAGGCGACTTTCAGTTCGGTGAGAACGACAGACCGCTGAAAGGCAAGTTCAACTACGGGCCTGCGATCTGTTACGAGGTCGTCTATCCACAGATCACGAGAACCCAGGTGTTGAACGGCGCGGACGTTCTGGTGACGATCACCAACGACGGCTGGTTCGGTGGCACTGCGGCGCCGCGGCAGCATCTCAACATGGCACGGCTGCGCGCGGTGGAGGGAGATCGCTATCTGCTTCGGGCAGCGACCACCGGCATCTCGGCACTCGTCGACCCGACGGGCCGCATCGTGCAGTCTCTCGATGAGAACCTCAAGGGCACTCTCATGGTCGGTTTCAGTCCACGCCAGACGGTCACGCCGTACGTCCGGTTCGGCGACTGGTCGGCCGTGGCCTGTGTCCTGTTTCTGATCGCCGGGGTCGCTTTGAGATTCCGGACGCGCGTGTCATCCTAGATTGCTTCCGCGCGGCAACTCCATTCGAAGTGAAGGAACGTCATGAACGAAGATTTCTCAGATAAGGTCGAAGACATCCGGAATCGTCTGGTGGCGATTCGGAGCTATCTTTGACCCGGCCAACGCGAAAAAAGCGCTCGAGGAAATCGAGCAGGAGATGTCAGCCGACGGATTCTGGAACGACTCCGAGAAGGCGCAGGAGACCGGAAGGCGTCGCAGCAGGGTAGAGAAGCGCGTCTCCAGGGGTGAGCTCCTCGATCGGAAATCGGAAGAGCTCGACGTTCTGCTCGAGCTCTCCAGCGAGGGAGAGAACGTCTCACAGGACATCTCGAACCTCATCGCCGAGCTGCTCGCGGAAATCGGTCAGATCGAGTTGACGATGAAGCTCTCGGGCGAGCACGACGACCGCAATGCGATCGTCTCGATCCATCCGGGCGCCGGCGGAACCGAATCTCAGGATTGGGCGGAGATGCTCATGCGCATGGTCCTCCGATTCGCCGAGCGTAAGGGCTTCGAGACGGAGACGCTCGAGTACCAGGCAGGTGAGGAGGCCGGCATCAAGAGCGTGACCTTCATGGTTCGCGGCGACTACGCTTACGGCTATCTCAAGTCCGAGCACGGCGTCCACAGGCTCGTCCGGATCTCGCCGTACGATTCAGCCAAACGGCGGCACACTTCGTTCGCATCCGTTCACATCTACCCCGAGATCGATGACGAGATCGAGATCGAAATCAACGACAAGGACCTCCGCATCGATACGTTCCGTTCATCCGGAGCGGGAGGTCAGCACGTGAACGTCACTGACTCGGCGGTTCGGATAACCCATCTGCCCACCGGCTTCGTGGCGACCTGCCAGAACGAACGGAGTCAGGGACGCAATCGCGAGACTGCCATGAAACTGCTCCGCTCGAAGCTCTACGAGCTGGAGGTGGAGAAACGTCAGGAAGAGCAGGCGAAAATCGAGGGAGTCAAGAGAGAGATCGGCTTCGGAAGCCAGATCCGCTCGTACGTCCTGCAGCCGTATCAGATGATCAAGGATCTGCGGACGGGATACGAAGTCGGCGATCCCCATCGAGTTCTCGATGGAGAGCTGGATGGTTTCGTCGAAGCGTATCTTGCCGAAGGTGTCAGGCAGGCCGCTGATTGAGGCTTGTCATCCGGAGAGATGTGAATTAAGTGACACAAGGTCCACCGCTTCGCGAGACTGTGTGAAAACTGCCGAAGTGTCATCCCGAGCGTCGAGCGAGGGATCTGGGTGGGGGCCTTTGCTCGGGAGACATCGATCTGCGTGCAGTTTCGTCCCATGGACCACCGCCCAGATCCCTCGCTCGACGCTCGGGATGACACGTTCTGGGCTATGACACAGTCTCTCGCTCAGGATGACAAGTTCATCGATTCTGCGCGACACTACCGCTCATGCCGATCGCCTTTCTCTCGCCGCTGCCGCCCACCCGTTCCGGGATCTCTGTTTATTCGGAGATGCTTCTTCCCGCGCTTGCCACCCGGATGAAGATCGTGGCTGTTGACGAGCATCCGCTTCAGGAGTCGCTGGGTGACGTTCCGGTCATCTCATTCGCTGAGTACGCGTCGCGCCGTGTCGAGTTCGACCGGGCGATTTATCAGATGGGGAACAATCCTCATCACGAGTGGATCTACCGCGAGGCGATGAGCCATCCTGGGATTCTCGTACTTCACGATCTCGTGCTCCATCACCTGATCGTCGAGATGACGCTGGCAAGGGGCCTCGCAGACGAGTACGTGGAGATCCTTCGCGCGAACCACGGAGAGATTGGCGAGGCGTGGGCGAGGGGAAGAGCTCTGGGCTTTCACGACGAGCTGGGAAATTTTCTCCTTCCGGCTTCGCGGGAGATCGCTCAGCGCTCGCGCGGCGTCATTGTGCACAACAGGTATGCTGCAGAACAACTGAGGGCGATGGGGGTTGACCGTCCCGTAACGATCGCCCCGATGTCATTCGAAACGACGCTCGACTTCGGACAGCGGCCCGCGATGCGGGAGCGACTGGGATTTTCAGAGCGCAGCCGCGTCATCGGAATGTTCGGCTTCGTGACGGATTCGAAGCGTCCTGACGTCGTCATCGAAGCGTTTGCGCTCGCTGCGAAGGATGATCCGGACCTTCGCCTTCTCATCGTCGGAGAGCCGGCACCGAATTGCGATCTGCAGGCAAAGCTCGCCCGACACGGTCTGGACGAATCCCGAGTGCATACATCCGGATATGTTGCCGAGGACGAGTTTGACCGATATCTCGCCGCGACCGATCGCGTGGTGAATCTCCGGTATCCGACCGCTGGAGAGACTTCGGGAGCACTCCTGCGAATTTTCGCGGCCGGACGTCCTGTGGCGGTCACCGGAATGGCGCAGTTCCTGGAGTTTCCCGATCAGGTGGCGACCCGAATTCCGCTGGGCGAAGGCGAAGTCGAAGCACTGGTCGCTTTCATGACCGGCGCCGACGACCGCGGGCGCGCCGCCGCGGCGCAACGCGCATGGCTGACTGAAAACTGCAGAGCGTCCGATGCTGTCAGCGCCTATGTTTCTGCGATGTCGAGCGATGAAGTTCACGCAGCCGTAAGACGGGAGTTGTCAGGGATCCCGCTGTTTCCCGCGCTGCGATTGACTGCGATCAGACAGACGCCCGGCGCTGCCGGGCTCTCAGCAACGTTCAGGAACGAAGGCGCGGAAACACTTCGGGCTGCTGTATTCGGCGTTCCGGGATATCGGATGATTGCTCAACTTTTCGATCGGGAAGGACGAAAGATCTCCGACAGATGGCTCGCTCTCGAGAGCGATCTGCGCTCCGGCGAGGAAACAACCTTGAATCTGCCCGGCGATGCGGTGCATCGTGCAGGCGAGGTGCGGTTTCACCACGCGCTCGAAGGCGTGCCGTCGTTCGAGAGCCAGCCGTTCGAAGTCAGGACGTTTGCGTGAAGTCGGTCGACGACAAGGCGATCGAGTCGCTCCGTCTCCATCTCTCACGCAGACCGGCGGTGGCGATCGAAATGCCCGAACACAGGCGAGCCTCTGTAATCGCACCGCTGGTCCGCGGACGGGACGGCTGGTCCCTGCTCTTCTGCCTGAGGGCGGCGAGCCTGAGTGCACATGGCGGGCAGATTTCGTTTCCCGGTGGTGCACTGGAGACTGATGAGAGCCACGAAGATGCCGCTCTCCGCGAGACGGAGGAAGAGGTCGGCGTCCCGGCCGGATCGATTGAGCTGATCGGCCGGCTCGACGATCTCGTGACGATCAGCGGATACGTCGCCGCGCCGTTCGTCGGAATCATCCCCGAGAGATTCGAATATGTGCTCCAGGAGCGCGAGGTGGTCAAGGTGTTCGAGGTGCCACTGGATGTCCTGATGACGGACAACCAGCCTCACGTCCGCTACGTGGCGTACCAGGGGAGAAGCTACCCGACGTATTCGTATGTCCACGGCGAGGTCGACATCTGGGGACTTACCGCAAGAATGGTCAAGCAGTTGACCGATGTGCTGAGGCTGGCCTGACTGCGAAGCCGCGGAGATCGTGTCATCCTGAGCGAAGCGAAGGATCCCCTGATTGCATGCGGCAGAGCGAGTCCTGAGGGGATCCTTCGCTTCGCTCAGGATGACACAGTGGTTGTTCCTGACGCTCCTCAGTCGACCAATGTGGCGAGGTACTCATCCAGTGCCGCGCCGTTGCGGCCAGGGTCGACCATGACGCCATTGACCAGAAAGCTCGGTGTCGCAGCGACGTTGATCTTCGATGCGACGCCGACCCCCGCGAGAATCTCCGATCGAAGCGCCGGCGAGATCACGTCACGTCCGTATCGCTCGACGTCGAGATCGTGGTCCTTGACGAAGTTCGCCGAGAAATCCTCGAGCGTGAAGATCGACAGGTCCGCCTGGTTGTCATAAACCCAGTTCTTGTACTTCCAGAACGCGTCAGGATTCTGTTTGTAGATCGCTCTGCCGGAAGCAGCGGCGGCGAACGCCCATGGATGGTGCGACATCAGAGGGTAGTCGACCCGCACATAGCGAATCTTCCCCTTGTGCTTCTCGAGGATCGGCGCGAGGTAGGCGCTTGATGTTTTGCACGAGGGGCACTGAAAGTCGGAGAACTCGACAAGGGTGACCTTAGCCGAGGCAGGGCCGCTCGATGGACTTGCGGCGAACAGGCCTTTCACTGCTTCGTGACGGCGCGTGGCAAGGTCGTCGGTGGTTTTGTGAAACTCGCCGGGAAGAAAGATCATGCCGGCGGGATCGATCCATCCCTCGGTAACGACATCACCGTACTCGGTCTTCTGCGCGAGCCTGACACGGTGAAATCCCTCCTCGGTCTTCGCCGCATCGATCGTAGCGGAGACGCTCGCCCGCATCTGTTCCCATCCGAACGCCTTGAGCTTTTCCTCACGCGTGCCGGTGTAGGAGCTGAGTAGCCAGGGCTTGCCGAGGAAGTAACGTCCGCTGGGCATCGTGAGGGCGGCTTGCTGGCCGCCGCAATAGGGCGATTCGCTCTCGACCGAGATCACCTCTGCCTTGATGCCCGAGGGCAGTCTGGCTTCCCACGGCTCTCTAGAGATCTTCTGCTCGACAGCGCAGCGGGTGAGGGATTTGATCAGGTTGTCGCTGACGGCTGAGGCTGAGGCATTCACCGCGATAGCGGACGCGACAGCGAACGAAAACGCGATCACGCGCAGAGGAAGTTTCACGATTTTCTCCTGTAAAGGACTGAGTCTCAAGAGCCTAACAATTCATGCGCTCGGAGATTCCATTTCGCCCAGTTGCCGCTCGGCGGATTTGGTGCAAAGATAGGGAAGCCCGAAGTGGCGTGGAGATCCCGCATGAGTGGCCCGACCACTCGAACAGAGCAGATTACGCGGGTAGCCCCGGCGTTCTGCCGGCGAGGCGCCACGTTCCACTTCGGGCTGCCCGTCCCGCCCACCCCACCCAGGAGTCAGTAGTCGGTAGTCCCACCCGCAGCCATTGTGTTGCGGTATCCGTTGCCGTTGCCGTCGACGTTGCCGTTGCCGTCGACGTCGCCGAAACACGTGAGCACTCTTCAGATTTCCGGAGTTGCGGGTGCAACCTTGACCAAGGCGCGGGATCCTCATGAATGAGTAATCCCGCAACGTCGACGGCAGCCCGGATCCAGATCGGACTGTGAGCGTGATACGTTCTTCGGCGACGGCGACGGCGACGGCGACGGCGACGGCAACGGCAACGACCACGACCACTGTCTACCGTCCCCTGAGCTACTGACTACTGACTACTGTCTACTGTCTACTGTCTACTGTCTACTGTGTACTGTCTACTAGAATGCCTATCACTCGAAAGGAGCAGCACAACATATGTCGAAGATCAAAAAAGTCGGAGTACTGGGCTGTGGGCTCATGGGTTCCGGTATTGCGCAGATCAGCGCACAGGCTGGGTACGAAACTGTGGTTCGCGAGACGGCACAGGATCTCATCGATCGAGGCTTCGGAGGCATCAACAAGAGTCTCGGAAAGTTCGTCGAGAAGGGAAAGATGTCGGCTGAGGATCGCGACGCCGTGCTCGGGCGCCTCAAGGGAACTACGGGGCTCGACGATCTGGCGGAGTGCGACATCGTCATCGAAGCGATTGTCGAGAACATCGAGGTCAAGCGGGTGGCGTACGCGGAGCTCGATCGCATCGTGAAGAAGGACGCGATCTTCGCGTCGAATACGTCTTCACTGACGATCACCGAACTGTCGATGGCCACGACGCGTCCGACCCAATTCGTAGGACTGCATTTCTTCAACCCCGTTCCACTGATGAAGCTCGTCGAAGTTGTGCGGACAATTCTCACCAGCGACGAGTCGTTCGACCGCGCTTTTGATTTCGTCCGGAGCCTGGGAAAAGAGGCGATCGCCTGCCGCGACAACTCCGGCTTCGTCGTCAATCGTCTGCTGGTGCCTTACCTGCTCGATGCCATCCGTGGTTTCGAGGAAGGAATCGGCTCGGTCGAGGACATCGACAAAGGGATGCAGCTCGGATGCGGCTATCCGATGGGGCCGTTCACACTGCTCGACTTCGTCGGACTCGACACGACGTATTACATTTCTCAGATCATGTTCGACGAGTACAGAGAGAAGCGCTTCGCCGCTCCGCCGCTTCTGAGAAAAATGGTTCTGGCTGGAAGATTCGGCAGAAAATCAGGCGCTGGGTTCTATGACTATTCGACTCCGAATCCGGTGGCGTTTGACCGCCGCCCGGCCGGTAGTCAGTAGTCAGTAGTCAGGAGTCAGGAGAGCGGAGGGCGCGGGGGCGCGAGGCGTTTCCCAACCCAGATCACGAGGAGAATGATAGATGGGTTACGACAACCTTGAAAACGTCCGCACGGAGAACCGTGACGGAGTTCTGATTGTAACGATCGACCGTCCGAAGGTGCTCAATGCGCTCAACGCACAGACGGTCGGGGAGATCGCACGCGTCTTCGACGAGGCCAGAGACGACGAAGCGGTGAAGGCAGTGATCCTCACGGGCGGCGGCGAGAAGGCATTCGTAGCCGGTGCAGACATCAACGAGCTCGCGACCCAGTCGCCCGCCTCGGGCAAGGCGACATCCGAGCGCGGGCAGGCAATCCTGTCCCGCATAGAGCGTTTCCCGAAGATCGTGATCGCGGCGATCAATGGCTTCGCGCTCGGAGGCGGATGCGAGATCGCGCTGGCATGCCACATCCGCATCGCTTCGGAGAAGGCTCAGATCGGACTTCCCGAAGTGACGCTGGGGATCATTCCCGGTTACGGTGGAACACAGAGGATGGTCCGCCTTCTCGGCAAGGCGAGAGCTCTCGAACTCATCTGCACGGGCGACCGGATCTCCGCGACGGAAGCCGAGCGCATCGGACTCGTCAACAAGGTTGTCCCCCCCGAGAACCTGATTGCAGCGGCGGAGGAGCTGGCCCGGAAGGTGATGAGCCGGTCTCCGGTTGCCGTTCAGGCGGCGATCGAAGCGGTGAACCACGGAGTCGACATGACGTTCGAAGAGGGACAGTTCCTGGAAGCGACCCTTTTCGGACTTCTCTGCGCATCCGAGGACATGAAGGAAGGGATGAAAGCGTTTCTGGAGAAGCGGCCTGCGAATTTTCAGGGCCGATGACTGTTTGTGATGTCTGAACTGGAGCGGGATATGAACTGGCGTGTCATCCTGAGCGAAGCGAAGGATCCCCTGAAGACTTGCGGACCTGCCTCGAGGCAAGAGATCCTTCGCTTCGCTCAGGATGACACACGGGCCTTTCGGCGCTTACGCAGAATGACACGCCGATCTTTCATCGGCGTTTTTTCTGGAGGAACTCGATGAAAGAAAACCTCGAAGAGCTGATCTACGACTGGAACGTTAACGGCGAGCAGCCTGCGCGGCCCTCGAAGAAGATCGAATTCGATGACGAGACTCTCCGTGACGGCCTGCAATCGCCCTCGGTCACGAGTCCGGAGATGGACGAAAAGATCCGGATCCTCCACTTCATGAACGAAGTCGGTATCGACTCAGCGGATATCGGACTTCCCGGCGCAGGCCCGCATGTGGTTGCGAGCGTCGAGCGTCTGGCCCGCGAGATTCGCGACCAGAAGATGAACATCACGGCCAACTGCGCCGCGCGAACACATGAGAACGACATCAGGCCGATCGCGGAGATCTCTCAGCGGGTCGGTATCCCGATCGAGGCGTGCACCTTCATCGGCTCTTCCCCAATCAGGCAGTTCGCGGAAGAGTGGGACATGGACTGGCTCGTCGCTCAGTCGACGAAGGCCGTGAAGTTCGCCGTTTCCGAAAATCTGCCGGTCATGTTCGTCACCGAAGACACCACCAGGGCAAAACCGGAAGACATCGAGAAGCTCTACACGGCTGCGATCGAAGCGGGTGCGATGCGCGTCTGCGTCTGCGATACGGTTGGCCACGCGACGCCGTGGGGCGTGCGCAATCTCATCACGTTCGTTCGGAGAATCGTCGCGAAAGCGAATCCCGAGGTGAAGGTCGACTGGCACGGCCACTCGGACAGAGGGCTGGGGGTCATCAACTCGATCGCGGCGATCGAAGCCGGCGCTGATCGCATTCACGGCTGCGCGCTGGGCATCGGCGAGCGCGTCGGCAATACACCTCTCGATCTGTTGATGGTCAACCTCAGGCTCATGGGCTGGATCGATAACGATCTGACCTCGATGCCTCAGTACGTCCGGTATGTATCGGAAGTAACGGATGTGCCGCTTCCGGATCAGTATCCGGTTTTCGGAAGGGACGCGTTCCGGACCGGGACTGGAGTGCACGCTGCAGCGATCATAAAGGCGCTGCGGAAGGGGAGCGAGTGGCTCGCCGACCGGGTGTATTCCGGCGTACCCGCCGGGACGTTCGGCTTGCGGCAGATCATCGAGGTCGGGCCGATGTCCGGCCTGTCGAATGTCCAGTACTGGCTCAGCGTGAACGGCTATGGGGAGGACGAGGCTCTGGCGAAGGCGATTTTTGCGATGGCGAAAGAGTCCGATCGAGTGTTGACCGATGACGAGCTCCATGCCGCCGCGCAGAAACAAACGCAGGGACCGCACGCAGCCGCTCATTGATCTGGCTCCCTCTTGGTACGGCTGAAATCATTGCTGAGTCTGGATGTTATAATCCGCTCCCCCTGCCCGAGTGGCGAAACTGGTAGACGCAGCAGACTCAAAATCTGCCGTCCTTTGGGGCTTGCCGGTTCGAGTCCGGCCTCGGGCACCATCGAATCATCGAGTACCGGCAGGCTTAACGAATCCGACCAGGCGCATGGTGCCTCGCATCGGAGCCCGGCCCGAGGCATGCAGGGGAGAGCAGGTTGATGACTCAGGCTGAGCTCGGCGACATGACAGCGCTGGGGCGCAAGACCCCGGCTGCCGATATGCCCCGCGCCGCCGTGGCCGTCCGTTGGGCCGTGGCGATTGCCGGCCTGCTGATCCTGATTGTCCTGCTGGCCGTCGACCCGCTGCCGGCCACGATTCTGAAATATTTTGCGCTGTTCACTGTGGCGATGCTCGTGTCCGAAGCGCTTCTGGTCGTCAGAATCGGCCCCAGCTCTTATTTTTCGATCAGCGCTACGTTTCTGCTCGTCTTCTTCCTCGTCTCCGGCGCGGTTGCTACGGCGGCGATGGCGGCTGTCGTCTTCTTTCTCGTCTGGGTCCTTCAGCGTTTGACGAAAAGGACTGTCCAGACGGCCCTCTTCGCCCTGTTCAACGTTGGCCACCACATCCTCGGCGTTCTTGCCGGCGGGCTCGCTGTTCAGCTGGTGTTCGGTGTCTCCTCGATGAACGAGTATCCGAATGCGCATCTGGTACCCGTGGTCCTCGTATTTGCGCTGGTCTACTTCGGCGCAACGAGCGCGCTGACCGCCCTTGCCGTCTATGCGCGGACAGGAATCGGAGAGATCCGCTCTCAGCTTCTGCCGACGACAATTCTCTGGAGTGCCATCAGCATCGCGGTCAGTATCCCATTCGCGCTCGTGATCAGGCTGATCTACGGAAACGTCGGCGGCATGACGGTCGCGACTCTCTTTACGTTCATCTTCCTTGCCGGAATCTCTCTCGTCGTGCGCCTGAACACGAGCCTCAAACTCGGCAACAGCGAGCTGAAGGCGATCAACAGCATCGGCAGCCTGATCACTGCAACTCTCGACCTGTATGAGATCTTCGGGATCATAGCTCGCGAGAGTCGCAAGGTTCTCATCTGGGACGGATTCTTCATCGCGCTCGGCGGACGGGACTCCGAGCATGTCGAGATGGTCTTCATGTCGGAGGCCGGAGTCGAGATCACTCGACGACGGATTCCGCGCGGCGCCGGGCTGACGGGTCGGGCAATTCTCGCCGGGGAACTGGTTCACTATGAGCAGGGTGAGCAGGCTCGAGAGCTGGATTCAGACGACAGCTTCAGCGGCCGGAAGCGCCCGCGAGCACTCGTGATCGCTCCGATGAAGTTCGGCGAGGAAGTGATCGGCGCGATCTGCGTTCAGAGTTTTCAGGCCGACGTGTATGGGTCGTCGCAGTTCCGGCTGCTGCAGACCATTGCCGCACAGGCGGCAATTGCCGTGCGAAATGCCCAGCTGTTCGAAAGCGAGAAGCAGGCGAAGAACGAGCGCGACGAATTTCTCTCGCTAGTCACGCATGAGATCAAGAACCCGCTGACTTCGATCAACGGATATGCCGTACTCGGGGAGCAGGCCGTCGCCGCAGGTGACAGCGCATCGGCTCTCGATGCGATTCACGTAATCCGCGGGGAAACGGCGAAGATTCTCCGCTTGACGGAAGACCTGCTCGATGCCTCGAAGATGACCGCTGGACGCTTCTCGATTACTTATGGCGAGATCGACATGGCGGATATCGTTTCTCAGACTGCGCGCAAATACGCGGCAACGTCCGGCCACAAGGTCGACCTGAGCATTGACGAGGACCTTCCCATCATTCCAGGAGATTCCGTCAGAGTCTCTCAGGTCATCGAGAACCTGGTTTCGAACGCTGCGAAGTATTCACCGGAAGGCTCGACCATCACCATTACGCTCGAGCTCAAGGATGAAATGGTCCGGCTCCGGGTGCGCGATGAAGGTCACGGCATTCCGCCGGAGAAAGCGCCGCTGATCTTCGAGCGGTTCTTCCGGGTGGAAGAAGACGGCCGCGCGGTAAAGGGCACGGGTCTGGGACTTTTCATCTCCAGGGAACTCGTTCGGATGCATGGAGGGGATCTGACGTTCGACTCCGTCATGGGATACGGGACGACATTTCTCGTTGAGCTTCCCGTGCATCCGAAGATTTCGAACCCCGGTTTCGCCGCGGAATTTCCGACGCCGGTTTCGACCTGACCGGCGTTCGCGCTGCCGGGCCGTAACTCCTGTATTCTTTCCCTCGTCATATGCAGAAATACGGAGACCCTGATGACGCGTCGGAGACATTTCAGAAACGGACTCATCGCTTGCCTGCTCATCGCGTTCGCAGCGATCGATGTGCACGCTGCGGTTTCGGAGAAGTACAAGAAGTGGCGTGACGGCCCGGCGCGGTGGATCATGTTGCCGGATGAGACACGTTCATGGCGGAACGTGAAGACCGATGAGGAAGCGTCTGCGTTCATTGACCTGTTCTGGGCGCGGCGCGATCCGACACCCGGTACGCCCGCAAACGAGTTCCGTGCAGAGTTCGATGCTCGCGTGAATTGGGCGGACGAGAACTTCATCGACAGAAGAACAGTCGGGCGCAAACTCGATGGCTCGATGACCGAAAAAGGCCGGGTCTACATCGTTCTCGGCAACCCGACGGACGACGGTCGTGACGGCGGTACAAGTGCATCCCAGGCTGGACGCGAGGCTTCCGGCGACCCGACCGCGAATCGCACGATGGGAGTCCGTGACACCTGGCTCTGGACCGGGGACGATGCGCGCAAGTTCGACCTGCCGAGGATCGAGGTCGTATTCATCGAAGATCCTGGAACGCGACGCTTGCAGCGGGATCCCTCGAGGCCGGATTTTGGTCGGGCCGAGCCCACCGCAATCCGGAAAGCTGTCGTCAATCCCGACCTGACAGAGCTGCCCGAATGGGCCGCCCGCGGCGGAGTCGACCCCGTGGTGGCTTCATCCGTGACATTCGCCGTAGTTCCTCCGAGAATCGTGGAGGAGGAAGAAGTCCAGTTCCCGTTGCCGCAACAGGACGAAGCCCCCGTCGAGATCGAGGACAATGAGCCAGCTGTTGCGTCGAAAGCCCCCGGAGCATCGCGACTCAGCCTTCTCGTTCCGGGCGAAGCGTTTGCCGCGAACGCACCGTCGGATCCGTTCGCTCAACTGAAGTCAACGACAACTTTCGCGTCGAAGGACAAACTCGAGTGGGTTGCTCAGTACTGCGCCGCGACTTCCGCCGTGCCGAACGTGGAGGTTCTCATTGGAATCTCCGGACCGTTCGGGGGATCGAATCCGGACCGGGTTACCCCGCCGAAGAAGATGAAGCCCACGCGGCTGGCATCATTGCCGGGTTGCTATGCTATTCGAGGGGCCTCGCCGCTGACCAAGATGCCGCCCGGCCGGTACCTCATCCGCGTAATGTTCGAGGATATGGGGACCTTCGAGAGTTACGACCTGGAACGCCAGTTCGTTATTCAGTAGCCACCCGGAAGCTTCCGCTCGACCCGTCGGAGCAGACAGATGACCTATGAGACGATTCTCGTCGAGGAGTTGGATGGAGTGCTGTCGATCACTCTCAACCGTCCCGACGTCCACAATGCGTTCAACGACACACTGATCGGGGAGGCCATCGATCTTTTCGGAGCGCTCGAGCGCTGGCCGTCGGTCCGGGTCATCGTGCTGCGGGCGACCGGTCCGAATTTTTGTGCCGGAGCCGATCTGAACTGGATGGCGAAGATGGTTTCCTATTCGCGCGACGAGAACCTTCGGGATTCGTCACTTCTGGCAAAGATGTTCGCCCTCATGAACGGGTCCTCGATTCCGCTCATTGGACGGGTTCAGGGCGCGGCGATCGGTGGCGGCGTCGGGCTCGTCTCAGTCTGTGACATCGCATTTGCAACATCGCACTCAAAGTTTGGTCTGTCCGAAGTGAAACTCGGAATTCTTCCCGCTGTGATCTCGCCCTACGTGATCGCGAAGATAGGTGAGACGCACGCACGGGCACTGTTTCTCACCGGCGAGCGGTTCGGAGCCGAACGCGCTGCCGGTATCGGGCTCGTCCATGCAATTGCCTCCGACGAATCAGAGCTGGACCGCCTTATCGATGAGGCTATCGCTCAGCTCCGCACTTCCGGTCCTGATGCCGTGAGGGAGTGCAAGAAGCTCATACGGTTCGTAGCGTCCCATTCTGTCGAGGAATCGATTCCGTACACGGTCGAAGCGATTGCGAACCGGCGCGTGTCCGACGAGGGGCAGCAGGGGATGCAGTCCTTTCTGCAGAAGAAGAAGGCGCCGTGGGTGAGCCATTGATCAGAAAGATTCTGATTCCGAATCGCGGTGAAATCGCGGTCCGGATTGCGCGTACATGCCGGGAGATGGAGATTGACACCGTTCTGGCACACGCTGAAGGAGATGCGAGCACTCCGGCGATTCGAACGTTCGACCAGCTCGTCAGTCTGGGCGAGGGAGACAGCAGACAGACCTATCTCGACGTGGCGAAAATCATCGATGCCGCCCGCAGAATCGGCGCGGACGCGATCCATCCCGGATATGGCTTTCTTTCCGAGAGGGCGGCGCTTGCCGACGCGTGTGCCGATGCCGGAATCGTGTTCATCGGACCGGATGGCGAGTCGATCCGGAAGATGGGCTCGAAGGCCGACGCGAGAAGAATCATGCAGGATGCCGGCGTCCCCATCGTTCCCGGCTATGACGGCGATGACCAGACGGATGCACGGCTGCTGAGTGAAGGTACATCGATCGGAATGCCTCTCCTGGTCAAGGCTTCATCAGGGGGCGGGGGCAAGGGGATGAAGATCGTTCACGATCCTGCAGAATTGCCCGCTGCGATCGACGCCGCCCGTCGCGAAGCGCTCAAGAGTTTCGGAGACGATCATCTGATCCTCGAGAAATTCATCGAAGAGCCGCGTCACGTAGAGATCCAGATTCTCGGAGATCATCACGGGCAGATCCTGCACCTGTTCGAACGCGACTGCTCGATTCAGCGGCGCCATCAGAAAATCGTCGAAGAATCGCCCGCCCCACGCTTCAGTGAAGAGCTTCGGAGCACCATGTGCGAGGCTGCCCTTCAGGCCGCCCGCGCGGTGTCGTACCGCAATGCAGGCACGGTCGAGTTCATTCTTACGCCAGCGGGAGAGTTCTACTTCCTGGAGATGAATACCCGCCTGCAGGTCGAACATCCGGTCACCGAGGCGGTCCTCGGAATCGATCTCGTCAGGGCTCAGATCGAGGTGGCCCGGGGTGCCCCGCTTCGCTGGAAGCAGGCCGACCTTAAGCAGCGAGGTCATGCGATCGAGTGCCGCATCTATGCGGAAGATCCAGCCGAGGGATTTCTTCCGCAGACAGGAACCGTCCACCGATACCGGGAGCCCGCAGGTCCGGGCATTCGTGTCGACAGCGGCATTGATCAGGGAAGCGAGGTGACAGTCGGATTCGATCCGATGCTCTCGAAGGTCATTTGCTGGGCCGAGACCCGAGACGATTGCATCGACCGGTTGGAACAAGCGCTGAGGAACTACGTCATCCTCGGGACTCTGACGAATGTCAGTTACCTGCGCCAGCTCATTTCTCATCCGGCGTTCCGGTCGGGGGAGGTCGGCACCCATTTCATCGAGAAGCATGGAGACTCGTTGCGGCAGGAGCGGTCGCCCCACGCCGCCGCCGTCGCAGCGGTGCTCGCCGCGGCGGGACGCAGATCGGGGAAAAGCAGCGCGGGCAAGCCCGAGGTTGCCGCTACGGTATGGGATACGGTCGGATCGTGGGGACGGACGTAGGGGCCGCTGCATAGCCCTGAAAACGAAACGAGTTCTGAGTTGTGAGTTCTGAGTTGTGAGTTCCCATCCACCCTGTCGAGATGCGGAAAAGGCAGCCTTTACTCCCGGGTCGTTACAGACGGGCCACTGCGGCAATGACGTCAACGCGATGCACGGGGTGTCATCCTGAGCGCAGCGAAGGATCCCCCCAATCCTTGCGATACGGCCAGTAGTGAGGGGATCCTTCGCTGCGCTCAGGATGACACGTGTTCCGGCGCGGACCTCAGGTTGTCAGCAATGGGGCACAGGGGGGCTGGAACTCAGAACTCAGAACTCACAACTCAGAACTCGTGACTTGCAAGGTAGCGGTCGAGGTGATAGATGGTGAGCACAGGAGGGAACATGGACGAAGAGCTGGATGACATGCAGGAAGAAGATGTCGACGAGCAGATCGAGCAGATGATCATGGAGAACGGGATGCTGGTTCACACGCTGGCAACCCTTCTGGTTCGCAAGGGAATCATCAAGCAGGAAGAGATCGATGCAGAGATGGACAAACTCTACGACGAGGTCGAAGGCTTCGGAAACGGGCGGGAAGAGTAGGGAATAGGGTGAAGGATAGGATGTTTGCAATTTCGAAGACCTACAAGGGGGACCCGTTCATGAAATTTCGAAAGCCATTGATGCTCTCGCTCATCGCGCTCTTTGTCGCGACGAGCGCGTTTGCAGCTCTCTCGCCGGAAATGAAGGCCTGGGGTGAAGGGCCTGTGCAGCACCTGATGACGCCCGAGGAAACGGCGAAGTGGAAGACGCTGAAGACAGACGCGGAAGCGCAGGCCTTCGCTGATCTGTTCTGGGCCCGCCGCGATCCAACCCCGGAGACGCCGATCAACGAAGCCCAGCTCCGATTTGACGAGCTGGTCAAAATTGCAGACAACCGCTTCACGTGGCAGCGTACAACGGGATCGATGAGTGACCGCGGAAAGGTCATGATTCTCGTCGGTCTGCCGACCTCGATCCAGAAGAGCCGCGCGGACAACGTCAGCGGCACGCAGGAAGCGCCCACATTCGATACGAGCGGCGATTTCGCGAAGCCAAACATCAACCCGATGGAGACATGGACTTACGACAAGGAACGGATCCCAGCCTTCGCCCCGAACCCGGGCCGTGAGATCGAGATCGTCTTCGTCGACCGCCACAACAATGGCGACCTCCGTCTCGACCCGGGATCGAAAGGCGGCCCGATTCCTCTGATGAAGGCTGCAGTTGAAGCGAGTCTGATCAGCCCCAATCTCAAGCAAGTCCCCCAGTACGCTGTTGCGACTCCCGCCACGGCTACCGGCCAGGTGGCCATGGCTCCGGCACCGGAACTGACGACAACCACAGTGTTCAAGACCGCATCGTTCAAGGCTGCCGTCGACGAGTTCAAGGCAGCGCCTTCGGCCACATACAAGAACGCATTCGTCACCTACGGCGAAGGAGTGACTGCTGACGGCGAGTATTTCGTGCCTGTGCAGCTTTACCTTCCCAAAGACTCCGCGGTCAGTGGAGAAAACATCACATTTTTCGCATCGATTGAAAATGCCGCCGGCGAAGTCGTCAGCGTCTACGAGGAGCCTGCCACACTGAGCACTTCGAAGGACGACGTCTACTACGACAAGTCTCTGACTCTCGCCCCCGGCAAGTACACCGCGGTGTTCGGACTTGCGGCGAATGGCAAGCCGGTGACGATGGCGAAGAGCGAGCTCGACCTCGCCGCGCTCGATCCGGACGCTGCGGGAACCTCACGCCTGATCCTGTCGAACAACGTGTTCGCTCTGACGGTGGCGCAGCTTCCGACAGATCCGTTCGCCTTCGGTGGAATCAAGGTCGTTCCCAAGGGTGATCGAACGTTCCAGAAAGCGGATGAGCTCTGGTACTTCCTGGAACTGCGGAATCCGGGCATGAGCCCTGAGGGCGCGCCAAAGGTCCAGGTGAAACTCGACGTCGAAGGCACCACTTCAGCGAACAAGAAGGTGAAGATGAGCGCTCCGCTCACCGAAGCGACGGTCGAGCCGCTCAAGGGTGTCGATGGTCACTACGCGCTCGGAAGCTCGATTCCGCTCGAAGGCTTCGAGGCGGGCAACTACCTCCTCAAAGTCCGCGTGATCGATACTGTCTCGAAGCAGACCTACAACATGCAGCAGGAGTTCAAAGTGGGCGGAGCGGGATAACCGATGCCGTTCGCGAGTGTGACGGAAGCGGCCGAGCTCTATCGCCGCGGCGAGATGGTCATCATCGTCGACGACGAGGATCGTGAGAACGAGGGAGACCTCTGTCTCGCGGCCGAAAAGGTCACACCCGAAGCGATCAATTTCATGGCGACCCACGGTCGGGGCCTGATCTGTCTGGCCCTGACCGAGGAGCGCTGCAACGACCTGCAGCTGCCGCTCATGGTCGAGAACAACACGTCGAATTACGGGACGGCTTTCACCGTTTCGATCGAAGCGCGGGGCAGGGGAGTCACCACGGGAATCTCCGTGCGGGACCGGGCGGAAACCGTCCGGGTCGCGATCGACCCCGCAACGCGGCCCGGCGATCTGCAGCGCCCGGGACATATCTTCCCGTTGCGTGCCCGCACCGGCGGTGTGCTCAAGCGCGCCGGTCAGACCGAAGCCTCCGTGGATCTCGCTTCCATAGCCGGGCTCACACCCGCCGCTGTCATCTGCGAGATCATGAACGAAGACGGGACGATGGCCCGGCTCCCGGACCTCCAGGCTTTCGCAGGCAAACATGGGATGAAGATCCTCTCCGTGGCAGACCTGATCAAATACAGGATGCAGAATGAGAAGCACGTGCACCGCATCGCATCGCCGCGGCTGCCGACGCCCTACGGCGAATTCACCGTCCACGCCTACCGGAGCGACATCACGGGCGAAGAGCACGTTGCGATGGTCATGGGCGAGATCCACGAGGATGACGAGGTGCTCGTCCGTGTGCACTCGTCCTGCCTGACGGGCGATGTATTCCAGTCGGACCGCTGCGACTGCGGCGACCAGCTTCACCGCGCCTTCGAGCTCATCGCTGAAGAGAAGAAGGGGATCGTTCTCTATCTCCTTCAGGAAGGCCGGGGCATCGGACTTCTCAACAAACTGAAAGCCTATGAACTGCAGGATGGCGGCGACGACACGATCGAGGCCAATGCGAAGCTCGGATTCGCTCCGGACATTCGCGAATATGGCACCGGTTCCCAGATACTCCGCGACCTCGGGGTCCGCAAGATCCGTCTGATGACGAACAATCCAGCAAAGTACGTCGCGATCGAGGGTTTTGGCCTTGCGATCGTCGATCGCATTCCTCTGGAAATCGCGCCGTCGACCGATACCCGCAAGTATCTCGAGGCGAAGAAGAACAAGATGGGGCACATGCTGGAGCTGGTGTAGGGGGAGAGTAGTCAGTAGACAGTAGACAGTAGACAGTAGACAGTAGGTTCTCGCGAGATTGAACTACTGCGTACGATGCTGCCGTCTGTTCCAACTTGGCCTGACTCTCGATCTCCTGACTACTGACTCCTGACTCCTGACTACTTCCTACATTACAATCCCCCCTCATGAGCCACACCGGTCCAATTCTCGAAGGCAAAGGCGATACAGATTACGAGCGGTACCTCCGGGTGCCGGAGCTGCTGGAGCTGCAGAAGCCGGAGGACAAGCTCGTCAACGCCGAGGAGCGGCTTTTTCAGAGCACGCATCAGACGGCTGAGTTGTGGCTGCGGCAGATCGATTTCGAGATCCGCCGGGCAGGGGAACACATCGAGCTGGGAGAGGGGCATCTGGCGGCAGAGCTGCTGCACCGCTCGCGGCTGATTCTCGACCTGCTACGCGAGCAGATCGTGATTCTGGAAACGATGGCTCCTGCGGACTATCATGCGATCCGCGTGTCGTCCCTGGGAAAGGGAAGCGGCCAGGAGTCGCCCGGGTTCAAACGGCTGCTCGACGTGGGAGTACGGATCTGGCCGGCATTCGAGACGCTTCTGTCGGAACGGGGAGTGACGCTGATCGAGATTCAGCGTGATCCGAGGGGCCATCACGAGCTTTATCGTTTGGTCGAGGCCATGATGGACTACGATGCAGCCTTCATGAAATGGAGATACACGCATCTCCGTCTAGCAATCCGGATCATCGGGTCGCAGGTGAAATCACTCAAGGGAGTTCCGGTGACGCAACTCGAGTTCGGTACGCGGGAAGCGCAGTTTCCGCGTCTCTGGGATACGATCAGTGAATTGACGGGGGAGTTCAAGCCGGAATATTGAGAGCGCAGTGAAACTTCTGAAACTCGGATGCTGCAACGTTGCGCTGTAGAAACCGTTCGGATTATTGAATGTGATGGGCGCGGACGGCAGGGGAAAGTTCAGATTTGTTTTTGGTTCGCTTGACGCTGCAAAACCGCATCTGTATATTCGCGTGGCCATTCGGCTGACTCGGCCGCCCGGTGGTCTTCAAATCTCTGAAAAATCAAATCTACGACGCTAACTTTGGGAGCTGACAACCGCATGAATAAGAAGTTGTGCCTGCTCATGGCACTGATCCTTTCGCTGGGTTCTATCTCGTGCGGCAAGATTCAGGCACGGATTGAGATCCGTGACGCGAATGAGGCATATGCCCAGGAGCAGTACGACGTCGCCCTCGCCGGTTATCAGGAAGCCAGAGAGATCGACCCGAGCTTCGATGATCTGGACCGGATGGTCGGCTACTCATACATCGGGCTGTACACTCCGGAGGATCGTTCTCCCCAGAACGAGAAGTATGCCGACGGTGCGATTCAGGCGCTCAAGTCGTACCTGGTCAAGCGACCTGATGACACGATCGCCCGCGAGTCTCTGATCAACCTCTATCTGAATTCCAATCGGAATTCACAGGCGATCGATTTCTTCAAGGAAGGCCTTCAGAAGAATCCGAACGACCTCGACTCGGTGCGCTCGATTGCGCGTCTGGTTGCGCAGGAGGGTAACTTCGAGGAAGCTCTGGTCTGGTACAAGCGCATTACGGAACTCGACGCGGAGAACCCGGAGGCGCATTACACTTACGGCGTCGTTCTCTACGAGAAGGTATCGAAGAACCCGCCGCCCGACATGGCGTTGACCCTGAACTACATCGAACAGGGCAAGGCGTCGCTGATCAAGGCGGGAGAACTAAGGAAAGACTACTTCGAAGCGGCGGTCTTTACGAACCTGTTGTTCCGGGAGCAGGCGAAGCTCGAAGCCGATCCCGAACGCCAGCAGGCGCTGCTGGCGGAGGCCGATGTGTACCGGAACCGGGCCATCGCGATCAACAACGCACGCAAGAAAACCTAGCGGAGACAAGGTCGACCGATGTTCGAAACCACAGTCATAGATTCGAAACGGCAGAAGTTCGGGATTCAGAAGTACCTGACGCTCCCGGTATCGATCGGGCTGCACGTCGTGGTCATCGGCGCGTCGGTGTTCGCCGCCGTCTGGAATGTCGATTTCCCCGAGAACTCTCCCGCGCAGGTGGCGCAGTATTCACTCGCCGCCGCGCCACCACCACCGCCACCTCCACCACCGCCACCTCCGAAGGCGGCCACTGCGACAGTTGAAGTCGTCCGAGTCGAAGTCCCGAAAGACATTGCCGAGATGGCCCCATCGATGGTGCCCGACAAGATCCCGGTCGTTGCTTCGAACGCCGTCGAAGGCGGTGTCGAGGGTGGTGTCGAGGGCGGCGTCGAAGGCGGTGTTCTCGGAGGGGTGGTTGGCGGTGTGATCGGCGGAGTCATGACCGACACGGCCCCGCCCCCTCCGGTGCAGACGGCCCCGCTTCGCGTCGGTGGCGACGTCAAAGCTCCGGTAGTCATTACGAGAGTGGAGCCCACCTATCCCGAAGTCGCGCGAAAAGCCCGCGTGTCCGGCATCGTGATCGTCGAAGCAGTCATCGATAAGAATGGAAGCGTCCGCGACGTGAAAGTTCTCAAGGGACTGCCCTTCGGACTCGACAAAGCCGCGGCCGATGCGGTCCGCCGATGGAAGTTCCGCCCCGGTACGCTCAACGGCCAGCCGGTCGACGTGCTTTTCAACCTTACTGTCAATTTCAAACTGAACTAAAAGGAAACCACCCTGGTGGTGCGTGACTGAAGGAGGAGTTTCATGGATCTGAGTCCTGCCGCAATCTGGAACACAATGAGTCCCCTGGTGAAATTCATCAGCGGAGTGATGATCATCATGTCTGTCTACTCGATCTGGGTGATGATCGAGCGCTACATCCTTTTCCAAAAGGCCAAGAAAGAGTCGGTCAAGCTCATTGGCGCTCTCTCGAACGTGCTCACGCGCAGCGCCTATCAGGAGGCGATCGACGTGACCAAGAAGTTCAAGCAGAGCCATCTTGCCAAGGTCATCGCTGCAGGTCTGCTCGAGTTCGAGGCGTCGCGCAGGGACAAGCGCAATGTCGACCCGGAGGTCGCCGTTGAAGCCGCTCGCCAGGGTATGGATCGCACCGCGATGATCACGGTTGCCGAATTCAAAGAGAACCTCGGGGTGCTCGCGACGGTTGGAGCTACCGCCCCGTTCGTTGGTCTTCTCGGAACCGTTCTCGGAATCATCAACGCATTCGAAGGCATGGCCAAGTCGGGTGGCGGTATCGCTTCAGTGTCCGCCGGTATCGCCGAAGCGCTCGTTGCAACCGCGTTCGGCCTCATGGTCGCGATTCCCGCAGTCTGGGCCTACAACTACTTTCAGAACCGCGTCGACCGGTTCACCGTCGAAATGTCGAACTCCGGCTCGGAAATGGGCATCTACTTCCTCAAGGAATCCGAGCTCGGACCGGAAGGCAAGTAGCCCTTCAGGGAAAAGTCCATCATGAGATTCAGCAACAGTCACGGCAACTCGCTCAAGAAACTCAGTCAGGCCGGCCTTCAGGCCGAGATCAACGTCACACCGCTGGTGGACGTCTGTCTGGTTCTACTCATCATCTTCATGGTCGTCACTCCCATGATCCAGCGGGGCGTGGCCGTCAACCTGCCCGTGACCTCGCAGCCTGAAAAGACTCCCGACACGGAAAAGCAGCTGCAGATTTCCGTAAAGGAAGACGGATCAGTCTATCTGGGACCGTTGGTAGTCCGGCAGGATCAGGTGGAGTCCGAGCTCAAAGCAATTTACGAGAAGACGCCGGACCGGGAAATCGCGGTCAAGGGTGACAGGCTCGTTAAGTACGGAAAAGTCGTAGAAGTACTGAAGGCCACTCGCGACGCTGGATTTCAGAACGTTGGCCTCATTGCCCAGCCGGTGTCGCAAGCCGGGCAGCCGAGCACGTAATCCGCGTATCCACCGTAAGAAACATCGGAAGGAACTCACGTTCATGGCAATGTCAACGGGTAGTTCGGGAGGTTTGCAGTCCAACATCAACGTCGCCCCTCTGGTCGACGTCGTTCTGGTGCTGCTGATTATCTTCATGGTTCTCACGCCGGTGGTCCAGATGGGTTACCTCGTGCGAGTACCGCCGAAAGCTCCGCCCGGGCTTCCCACCGATGTGATGTCCGATCAGATCGTGCTCCGCTACCTTCCCAACAATCGGATCATGATCAACAAAGAGGATGTCCAGGCCGAGCAGTTCCCGGCAAGGTTGCGCGACATTCTCAAAGGCAACACGAGCAAGATGATCTTCTTCGCGGGTGATCCCGAAGTGAACTACGAGGACACGATGCGTTTCCTCGATCTCGCCCGTTCCAGTGGAGCGCACAACATCGGCATCATCGTCGAGGAAGTCCCTCGATAAGAAATTTCTGATCGATTTTTTCGAGAGAGCACGGCATTCGCCGTGCTCTCTTTGTTTCTGATGGTAGCAATCCGATTGCGAAACTTCTTCGAAACGGCGTTCGCTCCCTCTCTCCTCTTCGGGATCTTCTATCTCGGGATCTTCATCATCGGAGTGTTTCTGGTCCCCGAGCCGTCTCAGACGGCGTTCCATCTGGCGGGACTGGTCGCATCGATTCTGGCGAGCTGGCTCGCGATCAGAGTGGCTGACAAAGGGCGATGGCAGCTCGGCTTCGGCGGTGGAGCAGGGCGCGCTGTCTGGGAGCTACTCCTCGGAGCCGGATTTGCGTCGATACTCATTCTGCTCAGCCATGGCCTGATTCTGCTCACAACGGGGCTTCGGCATGGAACCGGCGCCGGGATCGACTGGGCCGAGATTCTCGTCCTCTTCATTCCCGCAGCGATCCACGAGGAGATCCTCTTCCGCGGCTACGCATTTCAGAAGCTCGTCGCGTGGAATCGATGGGGTGGAGTCGTGATCGGATCGGTCGTTTTCGGTCTTCTGCATTTGAGCAACGACGGATTAACAGCTCTGTCGGTCGTAAATCTCTTCATGGCCGGGGTGCTCCTGTCGCTGGCCTACCTGGTGTTCCAGCGGCTCTGGCTCCCGATCGGAGTGCATATCTGGTGGAATGTCCTCTCGGGGCCGCTTCTGGGGCATGAGGTCAGCGGACTCGAGCTCGATTCCAGCCTGCTGACGACGCACGATCCGGGTCCGATCCTGCTTACTGGAGGGCCATTCGGCATCGAGGGGAGTGTCTGGACGCTGGTGATGGAAGCGATTGGAATCGTTTTCCTGTTGTGGTTCCTGTATCGCAGAAACTTACAAACAAAACTGATCGATCCGGTCGCAGCCGGAATCCCGGAGGAGTCCGCAAGGACGCTCTGACACGTAAATGGAGAGAACATGAAGGATTTGTGGATCATGGACGGCGCGCGGACGCCGATGGCAGAGTACAACGGCCACTTTGCCGACATCAGTGCGCTGGAGCTGGGCGCGATCGCAGCAAAGGAGGCGCTGAGTCGCAGTGGGTTCGAGCCTGCGGAAGTCGATCATGTGATCGTGGGGAACGCGTTGCAGACCTCAGGGGATGCGATCTACGGAGCGCGGCATGTCGGCCTCAAGGCCGGCGTCCCGGTTTCCGTGCCGGCCCTCACTGTGAACAGGTTGTGCGGATCGGGAATCCAGTCGATCATCAGCGGTGCCGAGCAGATCCTCCTCGGCGAGTCCGAAACCGTTCTCGCCGGCGGGATGGAGAACATGTCGCAGGCGCCACACGTGATCCGTGGTGCGCGTAAAGGCTTCAAGCTGGGACAGGGCGCGCTCGAAGACTCGCTCATGGTTGCACTGCTTGACACCTGGTGCGGACTCTACATGGCGCAGACATCCGACAACCTCGCGCGGAAGTACGACATCTCGCGGGAGGCGCAGGACGAATTCGCTCTCGGAAGCCAGCAGAAGGCGTCCGCTGCCAGCGCCAAAGGCATCTTCCGTGAAGAGATCGTTCCTGTCGAGGTCGGCCGGAAGAAGACGCTGATCGACGCCGATGATCACCTTCGAGCGGACACCACGATGGAAGGTCTCGCGCAGTTGAGGCCCGCCTTTGCAAAGGACGGCTTCGTTACGGCAGGCAACGCGAGCGGCATCGTCGACGGTGCCGCAATGGTCGTTGTCACGACGGAAGAGCAGGCGGCAAAGCGCGATAGGAAGCCCCTGGGGCGGATCGTCTCATGGGGAGTGACCGGCTGCGATCCTGACGTCATGGGAATCGGTCCGGTCCCTGCCACGAAAATCGCCCTGAAGAAAGCTGGGCTCGGCCTGGATCAGCTCGATCTGATCGAGATCAACGAGGCCTTTGCGGGACAGATCCTGGCCGTATCCAAAGAACTGGGGATCGATCCGGCAAAGCTCAATGTGAACGGCGGCGCAATCGCGCTTGGACATCCCCTGGCAGCCAGCGGTACCCGGCTCGTCCTTACCCTGCTCTACGAGCTCAGACGCCGCAACAAACGATACGGGCTTGCCTCTGCATGCATCGGTGGAGGGCAGGGAATTGCCATGATCGTAGAGAACACAAATGCACAGGTATGAAAAATGAGTGAGCAGGACTGAGATGCCTGCTCTGGACACACCGACCGCCGGAATGCTTCCGCATCCCGGTGGCTTTTGATTTTCATGCAGTCAGCCCCGGAGAATGATGCCCCATGTCCCTGACTTCCTCGAGATCCCCGAAGCTGCGTAACTCGTTCCTTGTCATTCTGATACTTACTCTCGCTGCGATGAGCATTGCAGCAGACTCCCGAAGCGTTCGCTCTGATCGGAGCGACACCGCCAGGAAGGCGGCAGATAGCGCCGTCGAGCCGGACGCCGAAACGAATCGCCGTCGACCTGCCCGCGTGAATCGCGACGCGTCGGCGTCTCTGAGCGGCAGGGTCGTGGAAGCCGGCAACAGCGCCTCGGTTTCCGGTGCCGTCATCATCGTGCAGGGTCGGACCTTTACGGCGGACGCTGATGGCTCGTTCACCATCACCGGCCTTGCATCGGGCCCCACCACCGTACGCATAGAGAGATGGGGTTATGAAGCTGCGACGCGCCAGGTCAATCTCGTTTCAGGTTCCAATGCGCTCGGTACCGTGAGCCTCGCTCCCAGGCCGGTCGTGACGCTGACTGAGACGAATGGCACGACACACCGGCTCGATTTCGATAGCGTAGAGTTTGCGTCGTCAGCACCTCTGAGCGGCTATGTGACGGTAACTCCCCCGGAGTTCTGCCGGCTCGACGGTACAATCATCGAACACGCGAAGACCGAGATTGCGTCGATCATCGGTCCTGGTGTTCCCGCTTCCGCGGCATGTTGCCCGGCTGGCTCACCCGGGCTCCAGGTGACGCTCAACCTCAAGTCGGGGCAGAGCTTTCCCGTGATTCTGCAGCTGTGTGAATACTACAAGTACGACTTCATCGGCCGCAGCAGAGACTCGGGCCAGTGGGTCTACCGCGACTTCTCGACGATCGCGCAGATCCAGTTCCCCTAACGGTCGAAACGGTAGCAACCGCTGTCATCCTGAGAGGTTCTGAATGAATCACGGAGTGTCATCCCGAGCTCGGTCGTGCGGGGCGGGAGGGGCGAGGGAACTCCGGCGGTAGTACATAGTCAATTCGTCACCAGCAAGAGCCGAGTGCGGAACTCTCCTCGAGGCAACTATGTACCATCGCGTGGGGTCCCTCGCCCCTCCCGCACACCCGCGCTTGCTCGGGATGACAATTGGTTCATCCCTCGCCACAGGGGTCCAATCACTCTGGAACTCAGGATGACAAGAATCAGGATTCCTGAGCCTGTTCATCCTGCATCACGTCATCTCCAACGACGTCTTCGACATAAAGCATTTTGATCGCGACCATCACCGCAACGAGCAGCGGCTCTCCGATCACCAGGCCGAGAAATCCGAATACGATGCCGAGCGCCGCGACCGCGACGACCGTGAGAGCAGGCGGGATGTCAACGCGGTTCTGGAGAAGTAGCGGCGTGAGCACGTTTCCTTCGAGCTGGTTCACGAGCAGGAACGCAATCACCACGTAGAGCGCTTTCTCGGGAGACTCCGCAAACGCCAGGCCGATGGCCGGAACGGCCGCTATGATCGGACCGAAGAACGGGATGAACTCCAGAAGTCCAGCGAGTACACCGAGCGCAATCGCTGACCGCACCCCGATGAGCATCAGCGCTCCGGTGACCACGATGCCAACGACCACCATGGCGATGAGACGAGCGATCAACCAGCGTTGCAGTGCCGATCCGACTTCAGTGATTACCTCTTCCGCTCGCGGGCGCGCGCGATGGGGAAACAGGTGCATGAGTCCCCGTTTGTAGAGAGCGGGATCTGCTGCGATGTAGATTGCGAGAAAGACCATCAATATCAGCGCCCCGACTGCGGCGACGGTTCCGGAAACGAAAGGAAAGAGAAACCCCATGATCCCGCCGATCTGGCTGGACAACTGCTCGCTCAGAGTCCCAGCAACCTTACTCGTTGCTTCCTGTTCTTCGACGGTCCTCGACTCCATGCCGGTTTGCGGGGCCCCCGTCCGTTGAGCTGGTCGCTTTCCTTCCTGCGCGGCGGTCGGCGGTCGGGATGCGTCGGAGCCGGCTTGGTCTACCTCCAGAATGCCTGCGATTCCGCTGCCGCTCTCCGTGAACCACTGTTCGATCCGATTCATCGCCGCCGGCAACTGCTCCTTCAATTCCCGGGTCTGATCACGCAGTGTCGGGGCGAGCAATGCACCGATCCCGGCCAGCGCTGAGAAGAGCAGCAGCACGATGAGCGCGGCGGCGATTCCTCGCGGTATCGGAATGCGCTTGACGAGAAGGTCGACACCGCCCGACAAGGCGAGACCGAAGATCACACCGAGGGCGGAGACGATGAGAAGAGACTGGATGAGCCAGAGGAACTTCAGGGCCAGATAGAAGCCGAAAGCCAGAGCGACAATCCGAAGAACATCCGAGCTGTCCCAGGTCTTGCCGGAAACTCCTGCGTTCGAGCCTGGCGAGGTCATGCGGTCACCAGATGAGCAAGGAGGATGCCGGTGTTTTCACTCCACGTACCTGATGCTGTGCAGTAGATACTCCAGATGGTCCCTCCCGAGGTACGACCAGACGTTGTACAGACAGCGCTCGCCCTCGACCGTGAGATAGGCAAGATGGCCCGGCCCCGTTCCGCCCTGAAGGAAGAGTGAAGCGCGACTCCCATCCGACCACGCGAGTATTTCAGCGTCGGGCTGACCCAGTCCGTCCCCGGCGTCAGAGCCTGTTCCTGCGATTCCGAAAGCGCCTCGGCCGCAACTGTCGCAATACTCGCCACTGGCCAGGACTCCCGGGGCACCCGACTTGTCGAAGGCCACAGCCCAGCCTCCTGAAAAGCTGGCTGGACGCGCAACGCCCCCCTCGCCGCCGCCCAGGGAAGAGAATGCGAGCGCCGAACAGCGGGCTCGGTTCGCCGCCCTCGCCCACTCCTGAAGCGTGACGTTGCGGACCTGGCCGCGCGACATCGAGCCTTCACTCCAAGGGGCGGGGGGATCAGTGGGAACGTCCGGCCTCGGACCGGAGGAGCTCGCGCAGGCTGAGAACCAGAGGAGTAAGAGAACCGGGATCATCGATTTCATGGGAGCTCGAGCTCTGCGTAAGGTCTTTCCGATTGTACGCCACGTTCGCTCCGGATGAGTGAGCGCGCATGGCGTGCTCTCCCTCTCCCCGCGAAGTCGGGGAGAGGGTGGTGCGCGGCATTCGAGCAGGAGTGCAAGACTTGTGAGATCGTCGCGCGCCGGGAGAGGGGCGTTTGGGGCTTGCAGCTCTGAAGCCGATCGCCAACATATTGTTGCTTGCGCGGCCCCTCACCCCTTGCCCCTCTCCCCGTTCACACGGGGAGAGGGGAGTTCGGACGTTCTCGTGCTCCGCCTCTCCCGAGACAACTCAAAACAGCCGATGCTGCCGATCGGGCGCCCGGCGGAAACCCTCAGCTGACAGTCGCGGAGATTTTCCTTCGATCCCCGCGCGCCGGACTGCGGCCGTGAAGAGCGCCCGGACCTGGTCCGCGAAGATTCCCTCGCCCTTCTGTCGGACTCCCCACTTCGGGTCGTAGAGCTTTCCATCCCGCATACTGCGGACACGATTCAGAACTTTTTCTTTTCGATCGGGAAAGTGTTCTTCGAGCCATGCTTCGAAGATGCCGGCTACCGCCCACGGGAGCCGCAGCATGACGTAGCTCGCGTACTGTGCGCCCGCCGCCTTTGCCGCAGCGATGATCGACGGGATCTCATGGTCGGTCAGCCCCGGGATCACAGGTCCGATCATCACTCCGGTCGGAACTCCCGCAGCGGTAAGCTCACGAATGGCATCGAGCTTCAGCGTCGGCTGCGAGGTGCGCGGCTCCATGACTCGCGCGAGATCACCGTCGAGCGTCGTGACCGAAAGAAAGACTGCAGCTGCATCGTGTCGCGCCATCGTGCCGAGAAGGTCAGCGTCGCGTGTCACGAGCTGGTTTTTCGTAATGATGAAAAGCGGGTTCATGAACTCAGCGAGCACCTCGATGCATCCGCGCGTGATCCCCAGCCTTTTCTCGACCGGCTGGTATGCATCTGTCACACCGCTGATTGCGATAACCTGCGGTACCCATCCCGGCGACGAGAGCTCTTCCCTCAGAAGCTGCGGGGCGTCCGGCTTGACGAGGATCTTCGTCTCGAAATCGAGTCCGGCGGAGAATCCGAGGTACTCGTGAGTCGGGCGCGCGAAACAGTACACGCAACCATGCTCGCATCCGCGATAGGGATTGATGCTCCGCTCGAAACCGACATCGGGGCTCTCGTTCTTCGCCAGGATCGTACGCGTTGGGTCGCGATAGAACACAGTCTCCGGCGAGGTCGCGTCCAGCTCGGCCTCGGGGTCGCGTTCGTAGGCGAGCCGTTCGAACCGGTTTTGAGGATTTGTGACCGCGCCGCGCCCCTGCACGACCCGCCTGGGATCAGTCATCCGTCAATTGAAACATCGGGCTGTCTCGCTGTCACTTTGCAGTAACGCCCATCCCTCGAATCGGGCCAGCCCCTGTGGATTGTCTACAGGACGGAGAGTAGGGGAGAGGTCGAATCAGACACGGCCCGACCTCTCCAGGATTCATTTCAGATGACTTCGGAGAAACTCCAGAGTCTCTTGCCATGCGTCACCGGCAGCTTCCGGGTGGTAGACCTCGGGACGGGTGTCGTTGAAGAATGCGTGGCCGACTCCAGGGTAGACTTTCACCCGCACATCTTTTCCCATTTCTTCGAGACGCGTCTTCAGCTCCTCGCCCTGGGAAGCGGGAACGCTTTTGTCCTCTCCACCGTAAATCATGATGATCGGCGCTTCGAGCTTCTCCCACTTCACTGGAACTTCCTTGAATCCGCCATAGAAGCTCACCGCTGCGCCAACCGCACGATCTTCGGTAGCCGTGTACTGCGCGAGTGCACCGCCCATGCAGAATCCGACAACGCCGAACTTCTGAGACGAGCACTCAGGCTGCTGCAATAGAAAAGCGCCAGCGCCGGAGATCTCTTTCCGCGCACGTTCGCCGTCGAGCTCCATGAGCATCTTGCCGGCGTCGTTCGGAGACGTCGTCGCCTTGCCGTGATAGAGGTCCGGCGCGAGCGCGAGGAACCCCTCGCGCGCGAACCGCTCGACGAGGTCCTCGATGTGGGGAACCAGCCCCCACCATTCCTGAATCACCACGACGGCGGGACCGCTGCCCGTTTCGGGTCGCGCCAGATATCCCTCGCATGTGTGATCGTTGGAGGTGAAGGTTACCTTTTCACCCATCAGATCACTCCTTCACGCGAGTCGGTCGTTCTGCAACGGCTGCGGCTGCCGGCGGAGCAGATGCAGACGGCTGGGCGGGTGCGAGCGCCGCAGACGGACCCGGTGTCCACGAATCGGCATCCGCGAGCGCTTTGAGACGGATCGCTTCGAACTCGTCGCCCGGAGTCCATGCCGGCAGCTGCTCCTGCCCGGCGAGAACAACACCAGCCATGAAGGCCAGAACGGAATCCTGGATCATCCCGTCGAAATTCCACGATTCGTCCAGCTCGTCACCCGGCTGGTGATAGTTGAACCTCTCCCGATTTTCGATCTGCTCTTTGCCCCATTCAGCCGGCCTGCCGACGAAATCGACGCCTGTTTTGAGGTAGAGGGCCGGAACTCCGATCTTCGCGAAGTTGAACTGATCGGAGCGATAGTAGAAGCCGCGATCCGGGTACTGGTCAGGCTTGAGCTCCCGGCCCTGCATCCCGGCGAGCTGCGCAGCGAGCGTGTCGAGCGTGTTCTTGCCATATCCGACCTGGACGACGTCGCGGGTCGGGCCCCAGATGTTGCCGCCGTCGAGATTGATGTTCGCGGCAAACCGGCCCGGGGCGAAGGTCGGGTGCCTCGCGTAGTACTCCGATCCCAGAAGTCCCGATTCTTCAGCACCGACGAACAGGAAGAGGATCGACCTCTTCGGCCGCTCGGGGAGCTCCATGAACGCCCTCGCGATTGCGAGAACCTGCGAGGTGCCCGATGCGTTATCGAGCGCGCCGTTGTAGATGCGATCCCCCGTTGCGTCGGGTTCGCCGACTCCCAGGTGATCGTGATGGGCCGTGTAAACGACGACCTGATTCTTCAGTGCCGGATCACTTCCCGGCAGAAGTCCTATGACGTTTGCCGTCTCGACGCTCGAGATCTTGTTCTGCAGCGAGAACGAGGTCGTGATGCCGAGGGGAACGGGGCGGAAATTGCGGCTGCGCGCGGATGCCACCAGCTTGTCGAGATCCTGTCCTGCGGCTGACAACAGTTTGCGCGTTGCCTCTTCCGTGGCCCATGCGGCTACCTGAAGCCGCGGCTCGCCTTCATCCGGAAGCTCGAACTGCTCTCCGGAAAAGCCGACCTGAACGACCTGCCATGGATACCCGGCAGACGGCACGGTGTGCATGATGATCGCGCCCGCCGCACCCTGGCGGGCTGCGCTCTCGTACTTGTAGGTCCACCGCCCGTAGTACAGGCGACGCGTTCCCTCGAACAGCGCAGGATCCCAGTCGGGGTCATTGTTGAGCATGACGAGGATTTTGCCTTTGAGGTCCATCCCTTTGAAGTCGTCCCACTGGTATTCGGCAGCTTCGATTCCGTATCCGACGAACACGAGCTCGGCATTGACGATAGCGGCGCGTTCAGCCTGCACACCGCTGCCTGCGATGAAGTCGTCCCCTCGGCGAAGCGTCACGCGATCGGAGCCCCGCGCGAAGTTCCATGTGTCGGGAACCGTCGCGTTGATCCCGATGATGGGAAAGGTCTGCTGCCAGCGACCTCCGGCGGCACCGGGCTGCAGCCCGAGGGCTTCCATCTGGGAGGCCAGATAGAGCCGCGCGATCTCGTCGCCACGGCTCGCAGCACCCCGGCCTTCGAGCAGATCATCTGCAAGAAAGCGTATGGGCGCCTCGAGCAAAGGGCGCGTGATTACCTCGGCAGCACGCTGTACTTCAGCGGTAATTGCGGGGTGAGTCTGCGCAGCAAGGGGAAGAGTGAGAAGGGAGAGGGTTAACAGCACGATTGATTTCTTTCCGAGATGCAAAGCGGCCTCCTGTAAGGGAGGAAAACTTTACCACGGCGTGGAAGGTGGCCTCAGGGGCGGGGAATCTCGAAGCAAGAATGATTCGCCGAATCACTCTGGAGTGAAATGAACGAACTTGTCATCCCGAGCAAGCGGGTGGGTGGGAGGGGCGGGGGGTATACCG
>JBGSYJ010000296.1:0-17866 GCA_041750915.1 Thermoanaerobaculia bacterium
CGAGCGAGGGATCTGGGCGGTGGCTCCCTCTCAACAGGCCCCCTCCCAGATCCCTCGCTCGACGCTCGGGATGACACCTGCGCGATTCATTCACAGCCTCTGAGCTTCGCTCAGGATGACACCCTGCCGGTCACTGGACGAATATGAACGAGATCGAGCGCAAGGATCAGCCCTCCAACCCCATCCGCATCGCCGACGTGGACCGGCGGCGTGTGCTCGTCGTCGAGGACGATCTTCCACTGCGGGGAATGCTCACGGTTGCATTGAGGCAACATGGGTTTCAGGTGTTTCTCGCAGGTGACGGCATGGAAGCGGAGCGCGCGATGGGACTTCATCACCCCCACATCGTTCTGCTCGATCTCATGATGCCGGATGTGAACGGGTGGGATTTTCTCCAAAGACTCGAAGAGACGGGCCTTCGCGGCTCGGTTCCCATTATCGTGATCTCAGCGCATCTGCGAGTCGAGCCCAAGGCCGTGCTTCAGATGGGAGTGACTGCGATTCTTCCGAAGCCCTTCAATCTGAAGGATCTCATCGATCTGATCGAGCACCTCCTTCCGTGACGCAGGACTCCGAAGCCGCCATCGCCGCAAAGGTGTCGAGGCGATTCAAATCGGGGTGGCTTCGCGGGTACGCGAAGGCGAAGCTCTCGCGTGATCCCGTTTATGCGGCGGTGTACGAGCGGCTGCAGGCTTCACCTCGCCCTCTGTTCGACATCGGGTGTGGCATTGGGCTGCTCGCCTTCTACCTGAGAGAGCGTGGCTTCGATCAGCCGATTGTCGGGATCGATTCGGACAGTGAAAAGATCGCCGCGGCGCGTGACGCGGCGGATGGACATTACGGGGAGGTTCGATTCGCGACTGGCGATGCGTGTGCGCCGCTCGAGGGATTCCGTGGCAATGTCGCGATACTCGATGTCGTGCACTACTTCAACGCTGCCGGTCAGCAGCAGCTGCTGTCGAATGCCGAGCAACATGTTGCGCCGGGGGGAATGGTGATCATCCGCGAGTGTCCGCGTGACGGCTCATTGCGATACCGCGCGACCTATGCCGAGGAATGGTTCGCTACGTCGATCGGATGGTTGAAGGTGCCGATGCTGAATTTTCCGACGCGTGACGAGATTGCCGCCGTGTTTCGCGAGAAGGGTTATGCCGAGGAGGTCAGTCCATTGTGGGGGCGGACACCGTTCAACAATCACCTCTTCGTGTTCCGGCGCGGAGAGTGAGGAGGAAGGGCTTGCGGGACTCGTCCAGGCTCGGGATGACAAGATCGTAAAGACTCGCCGGTAGGATCTGTCGAATCATATCGAGCTTGGAGGACGCTTCACAACAAGTCCTCCTCCTTCGGGATGACGGCCGTGTAACCCCTCTCCGACAGCTGGCGCAGCAGGATCTCGAGCATCTCGACATTGACGGCGGTTCCATCGGGCGCTACACGTCCTTCGTGGGCGAGGATGATCGCTCCCGGTTCGAGGTTCCGGAGGATTCTCTCCGCGGCGACGTCCGGCTTCGTATTCACACCGTCGAAGCCTCGAGCGCTCCAGCCGACCAGCAGCATTCCACGACGAGTCAGCAGCGGATGGACGAAGGGATTCTTCATGCCGACGGGCGCGCGGAAGAGCGATGGCCTATTGCCGGTGGCCTTCTCGATGGCGCCGTTGCAGCGATCGATTTCGGCGGCGATGCGATTTGGAAGAAGGCACCAGAAGGTCGCGCTCGGGTGAGTCGCCGAGTGATTTCCCAGGCTGTGTCCTCTTCGGATGATCTCCCGCGCGACCTCAGGGTGCTCGTCGACGCTCGTACCTTTGACGAAGAACGTGGCGCGGGCCTGATGTCTCTCGAGAATGTCCATGATGCGGGGAGTGTCGGCGGGATCAGGCCCGTCGTCGAGTGTCAGCCACACCTGCTTCGAGCCGGTTCGGAAGTGCGTCGCTACGGGTCCGAGCCACTGCGAGGTCGGATTGAGAGTTGCGTAGACGACCGGCAGGTGGAGAATCGGCACGATCAGCAGCGCGAACGCGCCGAGCCTGCTCCAGAGGAGCAACGCGACGAATGGCGCAAGGGCGGCCACCACGAGTATCAGACGGCGGATGACGCACCTCTCTCGATCTGTTCCTCCATGACGCGTAGTTGTTCGCGCATCAGACGGACGATCGCGGCGGCGACGAGGTTCAGCGCGAGGAGCGCGAGCCATACCGTTCCGGGCCAGACGCTCCAGCCTCCCCGGGAGATCAGCCAGATCGCCACTCCGACAGTAACGACGGTCACGGCCAGTGAGTTCCATCGCTTGGAGTCGGGCTGGCGCATCGCGCGGCGCATTCGTGACACACCGTAGCAGATCAGAAAGACCGCCGTCTGTGTGACGACGAGTGCGGCGAAGAGAATGATGGGCAGGAGCAGAGCAAAGATCAGCGGCCTGGCGCGCACGTATCGCTCCATCAGTGCATACATCGCGACGAACGAAAGGGTCGTGTGCGCGATCGCCAGCGTGAATGCTTCGACCCCGTTTTGTCCCGGCTGCAGATTCGCGACGACGCGGTCGACGTCCGTTCTCGGCACGACGCGTGCGCGGTTGCGAAGCAGCACCCAGGCGATCAGCTTGAATGCCGAGAAGTTCATGCGCACCGGCGACCAGTAGAGGGGATCGATCTGCATCGTCAGGCGGTCATTTTGTCGAAAGGTTCGAACATGTGCCACTTCGACCAGTGCCGCGCGATCACACCTTCGAGCACGCCGCGCCACTGAAGCACTGCCCGTTCGATATCTTTGTCGCGATCTCTTCCCGTGCGTGTGCAATGAAAGGGAGGCGTGGTCACAACGCGGTAGCGCATCCAGCCGACGCGAAGCACGAACAGAGGATGGATCGCCGTTTGCGTTGCCATGGCCAGCGCGAACGGGCCTGCTGGAAAAAGCATGGGACGACCGAAGAGTGTGGACGGGAACGTTGCGATCCCGGGAGTCACGCGGTCACCCTGGATTGCGACGATCTTCCGGTCCCTCAATGCCTGAATCAAATCGAGTGCGAGCATTCCTGATCCGGTGTTGAAATCGACCCGGACGCCGGCGTCGGTGGCGGGTTTTCGCGTCGCCTGCTCCCACTGTTGCGTTTCCGGATCGACCTCCGGCGCTCGGATCATCGTCATCGGTCTCTTGATCCGTTCAGCGAAGAGGTAAGCGCCCATGTCGTAGCTGCCCATGTGGGCGGTGAGGATGATGGCGCCCTGAGCAGGATCCTTCAACGCGTCGAAATGCTCGAGCCCCTCGAACTCCCAGTCGGGCAGGTCTCCCAGCGCTTCAAACCGCTTCGTATCCGTCAGAGTGCAGGCGAAGTCCAGAAAGGTGGCGGTCGCGCGGAAGGAATTCACGATGCGTGACGAACCAGGCAGAATTGCGCCGAGATTGTGTACTGCTCCTCTACGCACTTTGGTCGCGAAGAGGAAGAAGAGCTGGCTCCAGACGACGGCAATCAGAGGCTGGAGATAGAACGGAATGTTGCGGACGGCCCAGAAATGCAGCTGTCGCCAGAACACGCCGCGCGTCAGGAATCTGGCAAGCCTCGGAGTCTTCACCGTTTCATCATATCTGCGAGAGTTTTCTCGACGGAAGCGACATCGGGACGCATCATTCTGAACAGGGTCGAGCGCATCAGATCCTCGTCGCCCGCATAGGTCGGCACGTAGTGGAGGGGGAAGCGCTCGAAGATCTCTCGATCGGTTCGTTTTCGCTTCTTCTGGACTGCCGCGCGTTTGTCCGCGATGTGCTCCATGTTGGCGAAGAGCCACTCCACGGCCCGGAACTGCATCATTGTCAGAGGATCATCGATCACGACTGCCCCGGGACGCGCCGCGACCCTCCGGCCGATCCTGCGCCGGAGTCTCGAAAGGAATCCACCTTCGAATGTCCCCGACGGCCTGCCTCCGTTTTCACCGATTGGCGGCCGTACGAGGCCCGACGTATCGCCGTTGCGGGTAACGGTGAAGTGGTGCAGACGGTGCAGGCAGGTCATGAAGATCGCGCCCGCCGCATCCTCGAACAGTCCGGCCTCGTAGTTCTTGAGCGAGGTCTGAAGGGCGTTTCGCTCGAAGAGCACTCCGCGCTCGTAGGCCCCGATGCGATCGCTCGTCGCAGCGGACTTGTGACGGACCACCGCTTTCGTGCTGTAGGTCACGCGCCATCCGCTCAGCCATGCACGCCAGCCGAAATCGACGTCCTCGAGGTAGGCGAAGTAGTCGTCATCGAATCCCCCGAGCTCCAGAAACGGCTTTCGCCGCGCGATCATGTTGCCTCCGCACGGAAAGAGAATCTCCGCGCCGTCAGCTGGCTCGTCACTGGATGCGAGCGGCTTGCGGAAGCCGGGCTGAAATGCATGGCCGTCGAACGTCATGACTCCGCGAACGAAGTCTGCCAGCGTGCCTGTGACGTCGACGATGCGCGCGCCGATCGCGATGACGTCGTCGTCGGCACTCTCGAGTGACGAGAGCAATGCATCGAGCCACCCCGGTTCGGGAACGGCGTCGTTATTCAACAGGATAATCGCTTCGGCACTCGAGGCCTCGACACCGGCGCGGACGCCTCCTGTGAATCCGGAGTTCGTTGCAAGACTCACCAGTTGCACGTCCGGGTAACGCGTTCGGATCGCTTCGGCCGTTCCGTCCGTCGAGCCGTTGTCGACGACGATGATTCCCGCGAGGTCTTTCCTGGAGCTCCTCTGCGACTCGATGCCTGCAAGCGCTCGGAGCGTGTCTTCGCGACCGTTCCAGCTGACGATGATGATGTCAGCAGTGCCTTTCACTTCCGGCCTTCTGCTGCCTCGCGTTTCATTCGAGATCAGGATCGGCCTCCGAACCTGGTACGGATTCTGTCGATCATCGAGGCCTGGTTCGATCTCGAGCCGCCAAACGGTTTGTCTTCGTGTTCTCTCGCCGCTCTTGTCGGGTTGCGACAAAACTCCAGAAGCGGTTCGAGGAGAGATTTCCACTGGTGGTCGACCGCCCAGCTCTGTGTTCCATTCCGGATACGCTCATGGATAGAGGGGTTCGATGCAATTTTCAGCAAGGCCTCCGAGAAATCGTTCGCTCCTCCCGACTGGATGACCTCGCCTGCGTCGTACCTTCGAAGAATCTCGTCGGTGCCTGGCGCGGAGCTCGAAATGACCGGGAGTCCTGCCCAGAGGTAGTCGAAGATCCTCGTGCGCATCGCAAGGTCGGTTTCCAGCGACGGCGGGAAGGTGACCAGCGCCATGCGGAAACGATCGTAGAACTTCTCGCGATCGCGGTATGCCACCCAGGGCTCGAAATGAATGAAGTCGTCGTATCGATTCGCGCGCACGAAATTCAGCGCGGCGGCGGCCTGTCCCTGCGGCGTCAGCTCGGGATTCGGATGCATGTTGAACGTAAGAGTCATGTCGGGAATCTTCGCGCGGGCGATGACAACAGCTTCGATCGCGGCGATCGGATCGTACCAGTCGTAGATTCCTCCGAACAGCACATGATTGCCCGATACATCCGGGAGGTGCGTGCGAGGTGGAGGCACGCCGAAGGGAACGACACGAATCAGTCTTCGCAGTTCCGGGTCGTTCTCGAACGACTGCGGCGTGATGCGCCCCGTCGCGAGAAACAGGCCTGCGTAGAAGAGCCGCTGTGCATTCGATGCACAGAGAAAGAGATCACCGCCTTCTATGGACCGCAACAGCGTGGCTCGATCGTGGTCGAAGACTTTCGAGCCATGGCTTCTGTGGTAGTGGAGATTCTCAATGATCCAGGGATCGTACAGATCGACGACGGTCGGGACAGGCGCCGCATGCGCAAAGAAGTCATTCGCGATGTGTCCCTGAATCACGGCGACCTCGCTGCTCCGGCTGCTTTCTGCAATCGACTCGGGAGAGATCGCTGCTGCGATGCAACCATCGACCGCGCCGGCGTCCGGGCTGAGTACCGTGACCTCATGGCCCTCGGCTCGCAATGCCGCCGCCATCTCGAGGAATCGAATTCCAACTCCGGCAGGATGGCGATGCCCGAGTGGCTCGGGACAGACGAGCAGGACCCTGCTGCGATGCGAAGGAGTGTTGCCCGCTTGTTGGTGGCTGCTTGCAGTCACCGTTTCCCTCGCAGCTTTTCCACCGTTGTGTGCAGCCGCCATGTCTTCGAGCTGTAAATCATCTCGAGCAGGCCGTTGAGCCGGTCGATCTCCGAGTAAAGCCGGACGATGAGTTGCTCCTGAGCAGCTCTTGCGTCGCGGAGCTCGCCCGACTCTCTCCGGACGGCGGATAGCGTCTGTTCATTCCGGTTGAGCTCTTCGGTTCGCGCGTTGAGCTGATTTCGCGCGTCTTCCAGCTGCGCCCGCGACTGTTCGAGAGCTGCCTGGATCTCGCCGCGGAGTGCTTCCAGCTCGCTGCCCTTCCGGCCCTGGTTGTCGAGCTCGTCGAGAAGCAGCCGCTTGTCACGCTCGAGACGTGAAATGTCCAGTTCCAGGTGCCGGCCCCGACCAGCGCCCTCGACCATTTCAGAGTACGTGCGATTGAGCTCGCCCTTCTGGCGTTCGAACACATTCGCGATGACGTCCCGATCGATGCGCGAGGCATGGCGTTCCCAGACCTCCAGCTTCGCTTCACGGAACGTGGTCGAGCCCTCCGGATTCGCAACGATTGCGGATTGCGTGGAAGGAAAATGACGGATCTCGAACGTGATGCGTGGGATCCGCCGCAGGGCGCGCAGGCCGCTCAACCGGATCAGAAACTCCCAGTCCTCGAAAAGATCGAGCTTGTCGTCGAATCCTCCCACCGAAAGAAAATCGTCGCGCCGAAGCAGGAGGGACGGCAGCGGAATGTAGTTGTCGATCAGCAGTATCTCTGGATCGAACTCCCTGCCGTACAGTCGCAGCTGTTTTTCCGTCTGCCAGCGTCCGTCGTCGCCACTCTTCATGAACGAAGAGATTCCATCGGTATAGGGAACGATTGTCTCGGCGGTGCGGTACGCCGTGGTGAGCGTCTCGAGGTGATCCTCGAAGAAGAGATCATCGTCGTCGAGAAAACAGACCAGGGACGTCGTTGCCGCGCGGACTCCGGCGTTCGCGGCCTTCGAGCGTCCGAGGCTCTGGTCGTGCTCGATCAGTTTTGCGTTCCGGTTTCGAAGCTGCTCGCCTGGAGACTCGCCTCCGTCGTTCACCACGATGATCTGTGCCGGATGGCTGTTTGCAGCGATCGAGTCCACGGCCTCCAGGAGCTGTGCCGGACGGTCTTTGGTCCGGACGACCACCGTGATGGGGAGTGTCTCGAAGGTCACCTCGGCGGGCCTGATGCCGCCGACCTGCTTCGAAAGCTCCGCCCATGCCGTGGTGTGGAGCGCGGCAAGCGGGGCGACCCAGTAACCCTCCGCAAACCTGCATTCGGGCGGAAGCGTCATCGCCCTGAATTGATTCAGACCGCGCGCGTACGATTCGTAATCACGGATGTCCACCTGCGACTGGTGTGCCCGGATCGCCTCGTATTTTTCCTCGGCGACGTCCGTGATATCGACGAGCACGTTGGGCCGGAACGGCTGGCTGATTTCGCAGAAGGCCACGCGGCAGAGCGCAAGATCGCCGAGCGACATCGCCGAGCTCTGGATCAGGTCACTCAGGGCGCGCGCTGCGGCGAGATGGTCGGGATGAACCTCGAGCGGGCTTGGGACGATCACCAGATCGGGCCGGAATTGCTCGAGCTCCTCGCGGATGGCGCGCTGGAGCTCCCCGGATCGATCGGCGATCTCGCGATCCGGAATTCCGAGGAAGCGGGGCTCGGTTGCTCCCAGCCGCTGAAGCCCCTCGATCGATTCGACGCGACGCTTCTGGCGATACCCCGCATCCCCTTCGGGACCAGCCGCGCCCCCATCGGTGATGATCACGACACGCACTTCGCGGCGTTCACGGATGTGTTGAGCAATCAGGCCGCCGCTGCCGATGATCTCGTCGTCGGGATGAGGCGCCAGGACCAGAAGCTTTTCGCCACGAAGGACTTCCGGCTTGAAGGGAACCAGCTCGTGCTCGATGAAGCTCATCGGAATCCATTATCCACCATTGCGAATGACGAGTGACGAATGACGAATAGAGCACGGTCTGATCGCAATGGCCTCAAGTTAACGGCGAACAAGCTCGTGTCATCCTGAGCGCAGCGAAGGATCCCCTCAGTCCTCGCCTCTACAGCAAGCAATCAGGGGATCCTTCGCTTCGCTCAGGATGACACCTTCTCCGCTTAACTTAAGGCCATTGGGTCTGATCGTGATAAACAACCGGGGCCCGACGAATAAGGTGTTTACCGCGTTCCTGCCTCACCAATCGCTATAATCCCTCCCCATATGGCCGGCAATCGACACGTCATCGGAAACTGGAAGATGAATGTCCCTGAGGACGGCGTGGAGAATTTTGTCCGCGATCTCCGAACCGTGAGGTGGTCTGACGGCTGCAGGCTGACCATCGCTCCTCCGTTCCCGTTCATCGCTGAGGCGCGGCAGCGGACTTCCGAGTTGCGTCTGCCCATAGGCTTCGCGGGCCAGAACTGCTCGCATGAGACGTCGGGAGCCTATACGGGTGAAGTCTCCGCATCCATGCTGGCTCTCGTTGGCGGAGCGATGGTGATCGTCGGCCATTCGGAACGCCGGACCCTTTACGGCGAGGACGATGCGGTCGTAGGCAGCAAACTTCGCGCTGCGGCAGAGGCCGGTCTTGTGCCGGTTCTCTGCATCGGAGAGAGCGAGAAGGTTCGGGAGAGCGACCGCGTGGCCGGATTTCTCGAGCAGCAACTCGTCGTCGCCCTCGACGGGTTCCCGTTCGCCGAATGGAATCTGATCGTTGCATACGAGCCCGTCTGGGCGATCGGCACCGGACGGAACGCGTCAGGGGACCTGATCGCGGAGACGGCAGGCTGGATTCGGAGGATACTGGCCGCTCTCCGTCCCGGCCTCGACGAGCTTCCGCTTTTATACGGGGGCAGCGTCACCGACTCGAACGCGCGCGAGCTGATGAAGGAAGCGGAAGTCGACGGTTTTCTGGTCGGGGGGGCCAGCCTCGAGCCGCAGAAGCTCAAGGCAATCTACGAGGCGTGTGCTTCGGGCCGGTGATTTCTTGACTTAAGGTCTGGATCCGGGAAGAATTCACCCTCCCCAGCCGTTTCGGCGGAACTGGAACAATCCACTGGAGCATTCATGATCGCACTCATCGTCACTGTCCACGTCATCATCAGCCTTTTTCTGATCCTCGTGGTCCTGCTGCAGCAGGGCAAAGGGGCAGATCTCGCCGGAGCGTTCGGCGGCGGAGGCTCGCAGACTGCGTTCGGCGCACGTGGTGCAACCACGCTCCTGCACAAGCTGACGACCGGATTCTTTGTTCTTTTCATCATCACTTCGATATCTCTGGCCGTGTTGCAGTCGCGACCGGCGGCTTCGGTCATGAGCGGGGCGCAGGCCGCACCCGCAACGACCACGGCGCCTGCTGCAACGAATACGGCGGTACCAGCAGCACCTGCTACAACGACGACGGCACCAGCGACTGCACAGCCCGCGGCTCCGACGACGACAGCACCGGTCAACCCTTAGTTGCTCATTCTTGAATTGCCCAAGTGGCGGAATTGGTAGACGCGCACGTTTGAGGGGCGTGTGGTGAAAACCGTGCCGGTTCGAGTCCGGCCTTGGGCACCATGGTTCAGGAAGCTCGCATGAAAATGCGGGCTTTTTTTTTGCCCGGCCCGTGTGACATACAATCTCGGGCGTCACGTTGAACAGGGGGAAACGCCATGACATCCATCAGCGATGAAAAAACAACTTCTACGACAGCGCAGGACGCCCGGAACGAACCGCTCCGCGGCGTGGTCGCCAGCCTTCTCGATGAGCTTCAGCGGGGCAGCGGCGACAAGGACAAACGCAGGCAGGTAGAAGAATGGATGCGGAACCTCGCGGAGAAGTACCCCGGCTTCTCGATCCTTCCCGGACTTCGTGACTACTACGTGGCCGAGGCCGACCGCTTGCGGTCCGACTTCGAAGGCGCAGCGGACCTCACGGAGAAGCTCAATCTGGGCCGCATGATCGAGTCCTTCCTGGAGAGAGCTGCCGATATGGACCGAAGAATCGAAGAGAAAGGATGAGGAAAAAGATGAAAGATGAAAGATGAAAGATGAAGCCACCGCCCAGGAATGGGAGGGCGGGATTCATCTTTCATCTTTCATCTTTCATCTTTTCGTCTATGAAGGTTCTCATAGCCAACAGGGGTGAGATCGCTGTGCGGATCATCCGCGCATGCAGAGAGCTCGGCTATCCCACGGTCGCAATTTACTCCGACGCAGACCGCGCTGCACTGCACGTTCTTTACGCGCAACAGGCGATGTACGTGGGCCCGTCGCCTTCGGCTGAGAGCTATCTGAGAATCGATCGCATTCTGGATGCGGCGCGGGATTCGGGAGCGGAAGCTGTCCACCCCGGCTACGGGTTTCTTGCCGAAAACGCCGACTTCGCGGAGGCGTGCATCGACGCGGGCTTGATCTTCATCGGACCGTCGCCCGAATCAATTCGCGCCATGGGCTCGAAGACCGAAAGCCGGCAGAGGATGCGAGCCGCCGGGGTTCCCGTCGTCCCCGGACTTGATCGGGCCGTGGAATCGTTCGACGAGATCCGGCAATTCGCCGAAGAGGCCGGTCTTCCCGTAATGATCAAGGCGAGTGCCGGTGGCGGCGGCAAGGGGATGCGGCTCGTCAACACGATGGAGGACCTCGAGCCTGCATACGATCGCGTCTGCAGCGAGGCGGCCTCTTTCTTCGGCGATGCATCTGTGTACGCCGAGAAATTCGTCGTCACTCCCAGACACATCGAAGTCCAGGTGCTTGGTGACCGGCACGGCAACCTCATTCACCTCGGAGAGCGCGAGTGCTCACTGCAGCGCCGACATCAGAAGGTGGTTGAGGAATGCCCGTCGCCGGTCGTCGATGCGGAGTTGCGGGCGCAGCTCGGCGAAACAGCTGTCCGCGCCGCTGCAGCAGTGGACTACTACTCGGCCGGCACGATCGAGTTTCTGATGGATGCCGATCGGCAGTTCTATTTTCTCGAAATGAATACGCGTCTTCAGGTCGAGCATCCAGTGACTGAGCTGGTGACTGGAGTCGACCTGGTGAAACAGCAGCTTCGCATCGCCCAGGGGGAGCGTCTGGAGATCTCTCAGTCTGACGTCCGGATGACGGGGCATGCGATCGAATGCAGGATCTACGCAGAGAATCCAGCCGCGAACTTTGCACCCTCGCCGGGACTGATCCGCTATCTGAGTCTTCCCGAAGGGCCGGGCATCCGGAACGACAACGGCGTCCTCGCCGGCTTTACTGTTCCAATTCACTACGACCCCATGCTCTCGAAACTGATCGTACATGGCGCGGACCGCGAAGAGGCGAGGCTCCGGATGCGCAGGGCGTTATCCGAGTACCGTGTTGACGGTATTCGTACGACCATCAGCTTTTACCTTTCGGTCATGGGGAACGAGGCATTCCGCTCTGGTGAGTTCGACACTGGATTCATAGACAGGATGCTGCCGGAGCTCGATCTCGATTCGTCCGAGGATGTCGATGTCGAAGCGGCGATTGCGGCGGCCGCCATCTTCGTTCTCGAGGAAACGGAGAAAGTTCGAATTCCGGAGCGCGGGCAGTCCGCATGGGGAAAAGTCGCGAAGCATGAAGCGGTCAGGCGGAGCGAATCGTGAAACTCATTGCACTCCATGATGGGAAAACGATCGACGTCGAAGTGGAGCGCGCAGCGGTTGGCTACCGCATCCGGATCGGCGAGCGATGGATGAATGTCGACATGACCGCAGCGAACGCGTTCGTTCATTCACTTCGTTTCGAAGATGGACGGCAGGCCCGGCTCGGGCATCGACGTGAAGGCAACGTGCACGAGGTTTCGTTCGGAAATCGTATCGTGCACGTGGAACTGCACGATCCCCTGGCGATGAAAAAGCGACGCAGGGAGGATCAATCCACCGACAGCGGCCACGTGACAGCCTTGATGCCCGGACGAATCGTCCGCATCAAGGTTGAAGAAGGCGATGAGGTTCGGAAGGGCACGGGGTTGCTGATTCTCGAAGCCATGAAGATGGAGAATGAAATTCTGGCGCCGTGCGATGGAACGATCGGCGAGATTCGCGTTGAACAGGGGCAGACTGTCGAGGGTGGTGCGCTCCTGATCGTCATCGCATAGAACTCCGCGCCGACCGAACTGCGGGGACCTCGCGGTATAATCCCGGCTGAACGAGCCAACCATGTCCAGCCACGAAGCTCGCTTTTCGCCGGGAAGTAAGTTGCGGCAATTCCTGCTGATCGAGAAACTCGGCGAGGACCACCTGGGCTCGGAATGGAGCGCTCAGGATACGATCCTGGGCAGGCTCGTCGCTCTCAGGATCTTCAGCCCGGCCGTCACTGCGGATCGTGAACGGCTCGATCTCATTGCCTCTGAGGTTCGACTGGCAGCGCATCTCGACGTCCCGGCGATCGGAAAGGTGTACGAGTTCGACCACGCGGACGATGTCCACTTCATCGTTTCCGAGTTCGTCGAGGGACAGTCGCTCGCCTCCGAGTTGAGAACGGCGGTTGATACCACGCCGCTGCTCCATATCGCCATCGCCGTTGCAGGGGCCCTCGATCACGCCTGCTCGCACGATGTCATTCACGGAAATCTGCACGCGCGGCACGTGCTGGTCGCGGAGGATGGGCGAGTCAAAGTGCTCGGCTTCGGCGCCGGGCGCGGAAGCGTGGGACATGGCGAGCTGCATTCTGTTGCCGGACCGGTCGACGACGCCGGTTACCTCTCGCCCGAGGGGATCGTAGGGCGGCCGCTGGACTTTCGCTCCGACGTGTTTTCCATCGGGGTGCTGCTCTATGAGATGGGCACTGGCTCTCGCCCGTTCACCGGCGGAACCTCCCAGGAAATCTGTGAGCGGATTCTCCATGCGGCTCCAGCTGCGCCGCATCTGATCAATCCGGCCATCGAACCGGCGATCGTTGCGGTCATCGGAAAATGCATCCAGAAAGATCCGTCACGCAGGTATCCATCCGGGGGTGCCCTGCTCGCCGATCTCAGGAATGTGGAAAAGAATCTTCGCGCGACCACCGACGACGCGAAGCTCCCCGCGCACCAAGTGCCTGAGAGCCCCGCCGACACGGGAGTCGCTGGAGCGAGCTCCGAGCAGGGAATCGAAACGACCGTGACACGGACCGGTCGCGAATCCGATCCCACGGCCGGGTCAGCGCGCTCGAGCGTTATTCTGTATGCCGCGGTCGCAGATCCGAGCGAGGTGCATGACGAGAAGTCGAAAGCACTCGCAGGGCGCCTTCAACAGATTCTCGACGAGACCATTTATCTGGCTGATGGAAAGATCCTCGATCCGTTTGCAAATCACGTCGTTGCCGAATTCGAAGACTCTTTCAATGCAATCCGCGCAGCACGCAAAGGCCTCCATGACCTCGAGAGCTACAACGGCCTGCAGGCCGGCAGGGCCCCGACAGTCGATGCGAGGTTCGTCGTCCTTCGTGGCGATATCGAGACTGTGGGCGGCTCGCTCCGAGGCCCGGCCCTGGAGATTGCCAGGGCTGTAGCGCGAACACTCGAACCGGCGAAGCTCGCAGTGTCTGCCGAGCTTCTCAGCGAGACCACGACCCCGAACGAGGGAGTCGCACTGATCACGGTTGCGGGCCGTACGTTTTACGGAGTTCCGTCGGCGTCATTTCTGGTCCCGCCGGCTGTCCGGGTTTCTGAATTTCCGGAACCTCCCCGGGAGAGCGCACCGACGCCGCGGTCCTCCGCGAGCCGCAGGTTCATTGCGGTCGGTGTCGCTTTACTTCTCGTGACCGGTCTCGCAGCAGCGGCGTTGATGGTGAAGCGAAACGCAGCAGCGGACCGTCAGGCTAAATTGCAGGTCACTGAACCGACAGAACCGACCGTTGTTCAGCCTCGAGCCCCGACTCCGATCGCGCTCGAAGCGATCTCCGTGGAGGGGACGATCGATCCCGCCCTCGTTCAACTTGCAGGCCTCGCTCGGTTCGGGGCGCTGGGACTGATCGACTCGGTGCCCGACTTCGCCGTCGCACCGACCCGTTACGGCGGCGAGGAGCTCTTCTCGGCGACGCTGCGATCGGGCCCGGCAGGCGTTGAGCTGGTTCCCGTACGTCTGACACCCACTCGCAGAGAAGGCGAGGGAATTCCGCTGACCGGCCAGACGGCGATCACGTTTGGAAATTGGATTCTGCAGGAGATGGGGAGCCCGGTGAGGTTCGAACCTTCGAACACGAACGCTCTCGATCATTTCTCGAAGGCTGTAGCGGCGGCATCAGGACAGATGGCGCTTCCTCCGTCGTCGGCGCTCACTTCGATTCGGGAGGCGATTCGCGCCGATCCGGGTTTCAGGCCCGCGCAGCTTCTTGCGAGTGAGGTGTTCGAGAGGTCAGGTGACAGGAAGGCTGCGATCGAAGCGGCCCGCCGCGCTTCGGAGCTCGATCCGGAGGATCTGGCCGTGCGCCGGCGACTCGCGAAGTGGGTCTATCAGTCCGGCGATCCGGCCGGCGCGATCGCAGCCTTCTCGCAGGTGCTCGCGCGAGAGCGCACCGATCGCGACGCTCTCACCGCTGCAGGACTTTATGCGCTCGCCCTTCGCGACGAAGCAGTGTTCATGAGAGTCCTGAGCCGGATGGAGGGCTCACCCGGCCCGTCGGTCCTCCATCAGCCGGACCTGCTCCTGGCCGCAACGCGGTTCGATCAGGCAGCCGCGCCCTATTTCGACCTCGAGCGTGAAGATCCGGAAAACGCCGCTTTGGCGCTGAAGATCGGGAGGATCGCCGTTCTCCGGCACATGAACTCGATCGCCGAGATCGAGCTGCAGAAACTGGAACGACTCGACCCGGCATATGGACTTCCGATGCTTCGGGCCTACATTCACGCACAGAACGGACGTCGCGAGGAGGCGGAAGGCGAGTTGAAGAAGGCGCAGATTGGTGCGCCGTGGTATGCGCAACCGTATACAAACGCTGCTGAGGTGTACGCAGTCCTCGGCGTGCAGTCGCGCGTGATCGAATCTCTCGAGCTTGCTGTTGCGCGCGGGGAACCGACGGGAGCGTACGTTCTGGACAACCCGCTGTTCCGATACCTTCGAGGCGAAGCGCGGTTTGTCAGACTGGCCGCACGCATCGTAGTGCAGCAGGCAGCGATCCGTCAGGCGCTTTCCGAGATGCCTCTCTGAGGATTCAGGGCTGCTGGTCTTCTGGTGCGAGCGTGCGGCGGGCGGGACGCCACTGTGCAGGCATGACCACGATCGTATCGCCCAGCTCGAGCACCGCCAGACGGGTGGCTGTTCGGAACATCGCCACGCGGTAGTGCGTGCGCAGACGCCGTCTTCGCCCGTCGACGAGACGAACCGGCGAGATCGTCAGCGTGTCCTCATCCTGCCTGAGGTAGACCATCTCCGACACGCAGGCTGCTTCGAGCAGGGCAAAGGCGGACGGAGGCAGTTCGAAGGAGCCGCCGCTGCACTGGATGGGGTCGGCCGGTTTCACTCGCTCTCCTCGGGTGGTGGGGTTCTTGTATCGTACACTTGTCGGCCCTCAGGAAACGCGAAAGGTTGATTCATGATCGTCACGGCAAAACTCGATTTCTCGGCAGCTCACAGGCTGCACAATCCGGACCGGGATGCCGAATGGAACCGGCGCATCTACGACAAATGTGACAATCCTGGCGGCCATGGCCACAATTACATCATCGAAGTCAGCGTCGAGGGCAAGATCGACCCCGAAACCGCGATGGTGATCGACCTGAAGAAGCTCAAGGACATCGTCAGGCGGGAGGTTGTGAATCACGTTGACCACACGAATCTCAATTCGGACGTCGAATTTCTCAGAGGGATCATTCCGACCGCGGAGAACCTCGCGCAGGCTTTCTGGAAGCGCCTGGAGCCTGCCATCGATGAAGGCCGGCTTCATCGAATCGTTCTACACGAAACGGAGCGGAATTCCGTTACCTACTCGGGGGAGTGACTGATGGAGAGATCGAATTGAACTACGAACTGGCGATCATGGCTCTCGACGGACTCGGAAGAGCTCCAATGAGGTTCGAGCAGGGGGAGGGGAAGCTCACGATTGTGGGAGCACCGGCCGCGTTCAAGGAGCTCGCGCGACTCTGCCTGCTGATGGGAAGCGTGGAGACCTCCGCCGACGAAGAGATCGAGTTGCGGCCGGGAATGCACGTCACTTCCGGATCGCCGTCCGTTTTGCTACGCATCGAGTGACGCCACTGAAGGTCCGTGCGGGAGCAAGTGTCATCCTGAGCGAAGCGAAGGATCCCCTGACTACCGGCTGGATCGCAAGGCTTCGGGGGATCCTTCGCTGCGCTCAGGATGACACCTCGTGCCCTCGGTTGACGCCACTGCGGCTCCTTCTGTCAGCTCTCGTAATCGGGACTGTAGGTGACCAGTTCTCCGAGAAACTGCGCCTTGTGATGTGCTTCCTCGCCGTCCACGCGAAGAAGGTCGCGCAGAGAGATCATTCCGACGAGGTTGCCCTGGTCGACGACCGGGAGGTGGCGGCAGTTGAGCTTGTGCATTTTCTGCAGGCATTCGGCAACCGATTCACCCGGCGACGCAGTGGTCAATTCTCTGGTCATGACCAGTCCGATCCCGGTTTCGTCCAGGTCGAGATCCTTCGCTACTGCGCGGGTCATGAGATCACGCTCGGTGAACATTCCGACGAGGCTCTTCCCGTCGAGAACCGCCACTGCTCCCACGTTGTTGTCGGTCATGCGGCGGGCAACCTCGCGGACGTTCTCGGAGCTGTTCGCCACCACGAGACACTTTCGATCGATGATTTCTGAGATGGCTTTCATCAAGGCCCTCCTGGTCAATCGTACTTCAGAATGGAATGGATCTGGCCCGGCGGCAACCTGTCCCGACCGTTCAGAAACTCGAGCTCGACGACGAAGGCAAAGCCGCTTACTGGTGCGCCCAGCATTTCCACGAGTTGTGCAGCGGCGGAGGCGGTGCCTCCGGTCGCGAGAACATCGTCGACGATGAGCACCCGGTCGTTCGCCCCGGCAGCGTCGCGATGAATCTCGAGACAGTCGGTGCCGTACTCGAGGCTGTATTCATGGCGCAACGCGTCCCACGGCAATTTTCCGGGCTTGCGGATCGGAATGAAACCGCAGCCGAGGGCGGATGCCACGCATGCGCCGAAAATGAAGCCACGCGCCTCGATCGCCGCGATCTTCGTGATCCCGGCGTTTCGCCATGGAACGCAGAGGCTCTCGACCGCGTCTGCCATCGCGGCGGCCGACTGCAGCAGCGGAGTAATGTCTTTGAACAGGATGCCGGGTTTCGGGAAGTCGGGGATGTCCCGGATGTAGGAAGCGAGATTGTGGTTGTTCACCATGCTCAGATCTTGACGTCGAAGTCGCCATACTGGCCAGTGTACGCTTTCGTTTCCTGATCGATGCTGCTGACTTCCGCGTAGCGAGGACCCTCCTTGAGCTCGCGGAGCCAGTCATCGATGGCCTGGGATTCCCCTTCGACGATCGCCTCCACACTGCCGTCGCGGAGGTTGTGGATGCTGCCCTTGAGGCCGAGCCGGCGTGCGACGCGCGTTGCGAAGAACCGGTACCCGACTCCCTGAACCTTGCCGTGGATGCGCAGAATACGAAGTTCTTTCATGTCCACCCGTCTCGTCTGTCTTTGTGTTCGGCCCACTATGATATAGGCGACGGTGGTCAGTAGCCAGTCAGTTTACGGATGTCATACCAATGGTTGAGTTGAGGGGTGTCATCCTGAGCGAAGCGAAGGATCCCCTGCCTCGATGCGCTACGGCCAGACTTCAGGGGATCCTTCGCTTCGCT
>JBGSYJ010000297.1:0-3609 GCA_041750915.1 Thermoanaerobaculia bacterium
GCTCTTCGTCAGCATCACATTTCCGGGCTTCACGTCGCGGTGGATCACCCCCTGGCGGTGCGCGCGGTCGAGGGCCTCGGCGATCTCTGCGCCGAGACGGATGACCTGCTCGGCCGGTAGCGCGCCTTTCTCCAGCCGGTCGGCGAGCGATTCGCCTTCGATGAGCTCCATCACAAGGAAGTGCGTCCCGTTGTGTTGACCGACGTCGAAGAGGGTGCAGATGTGCGGATGATTCAGCGACGAGATCGTTTTCGCCTCTCGCTCGAATCGCGCACGGAACTGTTCGTCCGTTGCGAGTGTCTCGGGGAGGACTTTGATCGCGACGCTCCGGTCGAGGCGCGTGTCGGTCGCCCGCCACACCTCGCCCATGCCACCCGCACCGATGCGCGAGACGATCGTGTAGGGACCGAGTTGAGTGCCTGCCTCAATCGACATGCACAATCCGTGCGGCGCGAAGCTCGATGGAAGCGTTCATTGTGGGTGCTCGGCGATTATCTCACGGTGCCGTACATCGGCACATGTGGCAGGGCCCTCCGAGGCCCTGCCTATACCTCATCGTGAAGATGTACGAGAGCTGGGTCATCGGGACGGATGGTGCACGCTCCACGTGTCGTACATCGTTACTGCTCGAAAAGGCAGGGCCTCGGAGGGCCCTGCCACATGGCATCCTGGCGAAGTAGAGGGACATTCCGATGTCCCTCGTTCCAGGCTCTACCGCGATACGCCATGTGGGGCATTCATCCCGGGTCGTCGCCCCAAAACGCGCAAGTTTCAGACGATCCGAGGATCGGCGGATCGGAATCCACTGCTACCTGGCGTATCTAAAGCAGCCCTGTCACGATGTAGAGGTCTGACAACAGGCGTCGATAACCGTAAGCGTAGGTTTGCCCGTCCGGAGTGACGTGCACGGGCATGACATCGAGGATGCCCGCCTGATCGTCGGGTCGGATGAAGATCCAGTCGAGGCGCTCGCCAGTGCTGACGTCGATCCGCAGGACCTTCAGCGATGACTGCCCTCGTTCCGACACGAAGAGCGTCTTGTCGTCCTCGGCCCACTCGAGAGGCACGTCACCCGGTTTGCACCCGGGGAGTACTTCCGGCTCGCCACCCTCAGTCGAGATGAGCATCAACTTGTCCCCCGATCCCGCGGCAATTTTCTTTCCGTCGTGAGAGAGCGCCGAAATCGAGTAGTTTGATCCGCCCGTCGTTGAGCACGAAGATGTTCTCCGGTTTCAGATCCCGATGAACGATCCCCTTGTCGTGTGCGGCGACAAGGCCGTTTGCGATCTGCACTCCCCAGTCGAGCGCCTTGCGCAACAGAACGGGCGTCGCCATATGCTCGCGAAGCGTGGCTCCTTCGAGCAATTCCGAAACGATGAACGGCGAGCCTTCGTGGGATCCGACATCGAACACTTTCGACTCGTCTGACGCTAATGTGGCAGGGCCCTCCGAGGCCCTGCCCATACCGCACGTAAAGATGTACGGGAACTGGGGTCATCGGGCGGATCGTGCACGCTCCATGTGTCGTACATCGTTACTGCTCGAAAGGCAGGGCCTCGGAGGGCCCTGCCACATGGCCGCATCGTAAAGCCGTGCGCAGGCCTGGGAAGGCCCTGCCACGTGGCCGGACGTACATCGCGCTCAGCTGTGCTGTTTGTACGCCTCTGCATACTTTTTCGAGGCTTCCGGATCTTCCGTCACCTCCCGGACTGCCTTCTCGAAGGATGCTTCATTCAGACCGCGAGCTTCGAGAATCGACTTTGCATTTTCGGGATTCTTCGCGATCTGAGCGCCCACCTCTCCCAGCTGTTCCGGCGTCAGGTTCACTTCCGCTGCCGCATTCGTTTCGACTGCCGGTTCATCCGCCTTGACGGCGGTGCCTTCATTCTGGCAGCCCGCGAGAAGCGCGGCCGAGATCAAAACTGCGATCATGGCTTTCATGACTTATCCTTTCCCTTTCCTTTGCCAGGGTTACCGCCATTGCCCCTGCCCTGCCCTTTGTTCTCACCCTTGTTGCCCTGTCCAGGGTTGCCGGCATTCGCCTTCGACTCCTGCTGTCGTGGAGGCGCTACGTGGGGATTGTTCTTCTTCGCCTGGCCCGGAGGTTCATTCCGGATCACGCGGTCGCCGCTACGCTCACGGGTGACGATGACCTGTGTGTTCCTCTCGTTCTTTGCGGCGCCTGACACGGTACGTCGACGGCTGCTGCCATGCACGACCTCGGCACCTGTCTGCACGCCGATCTGCTTCTTGATCTGACCCGGAGGCCCGCCGTGCGGATGAGCGCTCCGCTCAATCACGCGCGTTCTCACGATCGGCGGGAAGAATTCGTCCGGCCTGAAGAACACTTCGGGCTCGTATCGCACGAGCCTCGGCGAGAGCACGTCGATGTCGAAGACCCCGAGGTCGTAGGTACGAAGACGATCCTCGACGACGGTGACGAACTGCGGACCGCGCAGCCCCGAGTCGTAACGCTCCTGCAGATAGACCACGAAAGGCTCACGTCCATCATCGACCACGAATGCCGCCGGCGCGTAGCGCACCGTTTCGACAAACTGCACCGGCGGAACTGCGGCCGCATTCAGGAGGCCGACCAGACTGAACAGATCGCCGGCGGGAACTCCGCTGAGCTCGGACACTGCCACGACTGCGAGCGGCATTACCGCCAGAGCGATGAGGTCGTCTCTGCCGTACGCGGCTCTCATCGGTACTGCGTAATACGGCGAAATCCGCGTCTGTACGGTCGACGGGAAGAAGCTCTGCGGTTCGAAGTACGAGGTCTCGACATAGCGAACGGGGACCCGCTCAACGACGTTGAGATCGACCGGCCCGAGGTCGTAGGTGCGAAGGCGGTTCTGCACGACAGTGACGTACTCGTCGCCGCGAATGCCCGCATCGTACTGATCCTCGAGATACGCCACGAACGGATCGGGCGTTTCCTCGACGACGATTGCCGCGGGTACGTAGCGGACGATTTCGATGAACTGCGGCGCGGGAACGGCCGCAGCATTCAAGAGTCTGACGACATCAATCAGGTCGTTGGCAAGAACTTCGGATCCATCGGTCGCGGCGGCGACGGCGAGCGGCATAGCCGTCACCGCCAGCAGCTCATCGGTTTGAAGCGCTGACGTCCGCGCCGCTGGAAGCAGCGACAGGGTCAACAGAATCGCAGTCAATAGAACGCGCATTGGTCACCTCTCTCTTCGCGCATCGTTGCAAACGCCAGGCCCCGAACGGACCCGCTGAATAATGCTGAAAATCGGGAATAGAGACGGTGATTACTGCAACTCATCCATGGGGGCGATGCTCTCCACGGCGCGCGCGGTGGTCGCGCAGGTCGGGGCGGCCACGAGGACGTCATCGTCCGGCTCGAGATCGAAGTACCGTTTCCTGAACCTCAGGGCGACGTTGACCAGCGCGATCAGCACCGGAACCTCGACGAGCGGTCCGATGACGGTCGCGAACGCGACATCGGAGGAGATCCCGAAGACGGCGATTGCGACGGCGATCGCGAGCTCGAAGTTGTTACCCGAGGCGGTGAAGGCGAGGGTCGTCGACCGGCTGTAGTCGGCGCCGAGCTTCCAGGCCATGAAGAAGCTGATGAGGAAC
>JBGSYJ010000298.1:0-14714 GCA_041750915.1 Thermoanaerobaculia bacterium
GGATCGTGCTGGTTCTGGTGTTGATTGCGGTCGCGATTCGAATGATCGGCGCATCGCTGCCGGTCAACCATACTGTGAGCGTCACGCGAACCATTCCCCATCCTTCTGAAGATGTCTGGAGCAGGATCTCCGACCCCGGACAGTGGCAGAAATGGCGCTCGGACGTGAAACGACTGGAAGTTCTGCCCGATCACCGCTTCAGAGTGACCGGTTCGAATGGAACGGTTCTCTACAGGATCGAGATGCCGGCGGAACGCACGCTGGTCACGGTGATCGAGCAGGAGGGACTCCCGTATGGCGGTCGTTGGATATGGCAGGTCGAGCAGGAGACGGCCCGCAGCACTCGAGTGACGATCACCGAGGAGGGTGAGGTCTATAGTCCGATGTTTCGCTTTTTCGGGCGTTACCTGTTCGGATACGACTCCACGATGAAGTCAGTGCTGGATCAACTCGAAGCTGCTTCAGGCGAGAGCGGGCCCGACCAGGGCGACCGCGCCTGAGATGCAACGCCCTCAGCGATGAAAAAATAAAGGGCGACGTTTCCGTCGCCCTCGGATTGATTGCGGATTAATGATTATCGATTGCCCAAAGGCGTGTTGGATCCCATTCCGGGTGTGATATTCGTACCAACGTCGGTCGCGACCGTGCGGGAACCCGACGCCGTTCCGCTGCTGCCGGAAGTGAGCCCCTCGCTCGTCGCTGCTTCCTGGGCGGTATCCTTCACCGCTTCGCCCACTGCACTGGCCACATTTCTAACCTTGTCCATCCCTTCGTGCGCCATCTCCCTGGCCTGACCGGCGAGCTTGTCTTTTGCCTCGCCCATCAGCTCATTTTCCTTATCCGTTTCCGGAATCAGGCTGCCGAGAAGCGCACCAGCAGCGACGGCTGCCAGTCCGAGAACCATCGGGTTCTCCCGCATGAGATCACGACTCTGATAACGCGCTCTTCTCAGCCCCGAACTGGCGCTGCGTCCAAGCTGCTGCGCGCGGTCACCGAGGCTGTGCATTGCGTGCGACGTTTTCTCGCTCGCGGAACTTACGAAGTCTCCTGCTTTGTCCTTGAGCTCTCCGGCCTTCTCGCGAGCGGTCTCGAAACCACGATCAAGATTTTGAGATTTGGTGAGATTTGGGGTGAGATTTGGGGTTGAGATTTGGGGTCGCAGCTTCAGTCCAGGTCTATCCATGCAAAGCTCGGCGTAACTCACTGTTTTGATTGATCGTCCGGAACTGCCGTGCCGGGCCTCTGGCCTTCGAACCGGACACTGAAGCTGCGACCCCAAAGCTGACCCCACGACCCCAAAGCTGACCCCACTGAAGCTGCGACCCCAAAGCTCTTGCAAAGCTCTTGTTCCGGCGACGGCTGGAGGTTAGACTCGCTTGCACACACCAACAGCCAACCGGTGGTCGGGGCCCGTTCTCCTGATCCGCCAATCCAGGTTTCGACATCCCGCCCCGCGCGCGGAAGAGGGCTGACGAATGAGCGAAGAGCGTCCGAATACCGCGCCGTGGACTCGGAGGACCATTCTCATCGCCGCCTGTATTGTGGGAAGCGAGGCCTTAGCCGAAAACATCTCCAAGACCTTCGAACTCGGCCCGGGGACGCCGCAGGCGACTTCGGTGATGCGGTCCTATCCGATCCCGAATGGATTGGCAGTTGCGGCCGTGGTCAAGTATCGGCGGATCACGGGCGGTAAGGACGGCGTTTCGATCGCCATCGAACTGCGCGAGCCCGACACCGCTCCCGGCGTCGAAGGGCCGATCGTCGCCACCCGGTTCGTCATCGCCACAACCGAGGAGAAAACGGTGATCATTCAAAGTCTTGCCAGCAACCGAGGATGTTCGCAGCCCTGGCGGATCCGGGTGAAGCACAGCGGGACGGGACCCATGCCGGCGGCGGTCTTCGGGACGGCGCGCATGGACTACGACGGGCAGAGCAGGAGTATCAACGTGTCGGGGCCGGGTTTTATCGGGAAGGGAGGGTCCCGGGAGATCGACATCGGCGGGTCGGACGGATTCAATCAGGGACAAATGGGGATTACGGCGAACTGGAACCACATGATCGGGCCCATTCCCGGTCCCGAGGCAGTCAAGTTCCGGCTGCAACTCGGCTTCCTGATCAACAACAACCCCCACGACACCATGCTCCTCACCCTTGCCGAGGCGTATTCGTCGAACGAATCGCGCAGCGGTCTTCCGAAGTTCCGGATTCTCGAGAAGATCCGCGAGGACTCACCGGGACAGTGGAAGCTGTTCGTGAGCAACATTTCCGGCCACGACGCCTTCATGAATGCGCCGACGGTGAATTTCGCGCCGATCTGCCCGTGAAGGGCGACCCGCGGCCGGATCCGCATCTTGGGGATCGGCATCTTGGGGCATCCTGCGGGGCATCCTGGGGTCGCAGCTTCAGTTCGGGCCTACCCATGCAAAGCTCGGCGTAACTCTTACTGCTGATTGATTGTCCGCACTGGTCTCGACGACTGAAACTGCAACCTGCGCGACACGTCCTCCTCGGCGAGTCGACATCAACGAGCGAGTCTAGATGGGGCCGAAGGGGGTGCCGATCTCGAAGAACTCGCCGCGCATCAGGGCTGACGGCGCAGTATGCGCACGTCATCAGGCAGCATCATCATGCGGAGTATGAGTCGATTTTCGGCGCGCTTCCTGACCTGCGCCGCGTTCCGCTGGTCGCCGGGCCCGTGCCTGACGCATCCGCGCGCTTTGCCTGGGAGAATCTTGGCGACAACGAGCGAGTCGCTGTCACCACGGTCTATGTGAACATCGGGAAGGCGATCGCGGCATACGAACGTCGAATTCAGTATGGCGAATCGCGCTTCGATCGGTAATCGCGACGGCACAGGAACTCCCGGATCGCACGGGACTCCTCCACGCGCCCGAGCTCCAAAAGCAGCATCGCGCTGGTCGCCAGCGTGCTCAGGTCGGTTGGATCGAGTGCGAGAGCGCGCTCGAGATGCGGGGTTGCGGCTGCGGCGTCGTTCTCATAAAGCGCGATTATAGAGAGCATCGCATAGGCCGGCGCATACTCCGGATCGGCCTCAAGCGCCTTCGCAGTTGCCGCCCGCGTGCGGGCCAGACTCTCGGCGCTCGTCCACACGCCGAGATCCGTTCTGGCGATGGCGTTCCCGGCCAGGCTGTTCCACGCCGGGGCATAGCGCGGGTCGATTTCCAGGGCCCGATTCAGCTCGGAACCTTGGACTTCCCGGGCAGGACGCGGCCCGCTCAGACGTGATAGCATCTGCTCCCTGAGCTCGCAATTTCTCGTGTCCCGCAGAACGGATCTGCGGTACCGGATGGATCTCGAGGGGTCGAATCCTGATTGCTCTCCGCATCGTTGAAGGGTGATCACGGACTCGCGTCTCTAGCTCGCGGTCGAACTTCCGCTCCCTCAGAGCAGCTCGATCGCAGGAGGGTAGTCACCATGAGACTGGCGACGTCGCTGATCAAGCCTTTCGTCTCGCGTCCTGTCGTTTCTCCATCACGCTTCCTGCTTTCACTCATCACCTTCTCTGTCGTCGTCGGTATCGGACCAGGTGAGCTTCTGGCCCAGCAAGCGCTCTCTCCCTGGTCGATCGTCACCGGAAACGGCGCAGGGCTGCGCCCGAAGGTCAACGTTTTCGATGGCGGAACACTCGTACTCACAAATTCTTTTCAGCCCTATGACACGAAGGCCCGGGGAGGTGAAACCCACGTAGCCTTGGGCGATGTCAACGGCGACAACATCCCGGACGTCATCACCGGAGTGGGTGCCGGCGCGGGCGGTGGACCGCACGTGAAAGTGTTCAGCGGCCTCGACGGACGAGAGCTCCACAACTTCTTCGCCTTCGATTCGAAGTTCCGGGGAGGTATTTTCGTGGCAGCCGGAGATTTCAACAACGATGAGAAGGCCGACATCATCGTGGGGGCCGGGGCCGGAGGAGGGCCTCACGTCAAAGTATTCGATGGCGCGACGGGGAGTCTCCTCGTGGACTCGTTCCTAGCGTTCGATCCAGGTTTCCTCGGCGGAGTCAGAGTCGCCGCAGGTGACGTGAGCGGCGACGGGACCCCAGACATCATCGTCGCCGCGGGGCCGGGAGGCGGGCCGCACGTGAGGGTGTTCAGTGGTGCCGACCTTTCCCTCCTGTACAGCTTTTTCGCCTACGATCCGGCCTTTACCGGCGGCGTCTTCGTCGCCGTAGGGGATATCACAGGCGATGGGGTAGCAGAAATCATCGTCGCCGCGGATGCTGGCGGCGGCCCGCACGTGAGGGTGTTCGATGGACTGTCGGCGCAGCCGGTCGCGACCTTTTTTGCGTATTCGCCGAATTTTCTCGGGGGCGTCCGCGTCGCGACGGGCGATGTGAATGGCGACGGCCATGCAGACATCATCACCGGAACGGGAGCGGGAGGGAAGGGCGAAGTCAAGATCTTCGACGGGAAGGACCTGTCGCTGCGAGACAGCGTCCGCGCGTATGAGAGTGGCTTCTGCGGAGCGATCTTCGTAGGCGGATACTCCGCGCCGCGGTCACCGAACTGAGAACTTCTGAAACTGGGTCGTAAGTTAATCGGAGAAAGTGTCATCCTGAGCAGAGCGAAGGATCCCCTGATTGCTTGCATCAAGCGAGTCCTGAGGGGATCCTTCGCTTCGCTCAGGATGACACCCGGTCATCCGCCGTTAACTTGAGGCCATTCAGGTGAGGTCCTTTTCTTCCGGCTTTGGAGCGAGGCCGTGCAGCGTGACCACGAGAGCCTGCGGGCGAATCGGTTTTGCCAGAAAGGCATCGACTCCGAAAACCTGAAACGCCTCCTGCTTCTGAGCGACGCTCGTGTAGAGCGAAGTCATCAGAACCACCGGAATCTTCGCAGTCTCCTTCGCATCCTTGATGCGTCGCGCAAGATCCTGACCGCCCAATGCCGGCATCAGCCCGTCCGTGAGAACGATATCGGGGCTGTACTCGAGCGTCGCGGCCCAGGCCTGCTCCCCATCGGATACTGCAATCACGCCGTACCCTGCCGCTTCCAGGTGTCGCCGAGTGATGGAACGAATGTCGACGTCATCATCCGCAAGCACGACGAGCGGACGTTTCAGCGTCACGCTGTTCAAACGATTCTCCGAGTTCTTCGCTTCGCGAATACGCTGATGGATCTCCGGGGTGAGACACGCGTATTGCTGGCGGCGTGTTTCCAGTGGCTCCGCGCACCAGCATTGTCCGCACTGCCCGCACTGCAGCGAGTGGTGTTCGAACACGCAGTCGCACACAGCTGCCGTCCGAGCGTCGAACTCGTGATGGCAATGACTGCAGACGACGGGCACCTGTAAATCAACGGCTGATTGAAGAATCATGTCTCTCCTCCAGCGATGGCCAGGAAATCTGGCAATCGACCACTCTATGTAGTCCTCAAAAGTGTCAGGAAAATACACGCGCTGCTCATCCTGGTGCCCCTGGGGTCGGAGCTTCAGTCGCGCATCGAAATGCACGCTGCAGCTCGCTGTGGACGCGCAGCCGCCTCCATCTTGCTCTCTTCTTGCATCCCCGTCGCATCGAGTTGATGCATGAATCGTTTACGAATCACGTTTTGCGCGCTGACCATCCTGGTGGGGTAGAGCGCCTGTTCTATGGGACAGCTCGCTTCCCTCAATCCCGCGGTCGCCGAGTTCGAAGCGCAGATCGCCGGCCGGGAGAGCGAGCCGGCCGAGCAGGTGTTCCAGAACATCCAGGTCCTGAAAGGGATGCCCGCGGGACGCGTCCTTTCGATCATGACCGAGGGGTTCTCGCCCGCCCTCGGGGTGCGCTGCAGTCATTGTCATGTGAGCGGCGAATGGCACCTCGACGAGAAGGAGCCGAAGAACATCGCTCGTGGGATGTGGAACATGACTGGCGAGATCAACCAGCGCGTTAAATCGATTGCCGACCCGGATGCGCAGGTCCGTTGCATCACGTGCCACCAGGGGAAGACGCCAGCCGCCGGTGTAGTGGAACCGAATGCGAGAATCTTAGAGCTTAGAGCTTGAGCGCAGGGGTCGGAGCTTCTGAGTCTGGACTGTCAATCAAAGCAATGAGTTTACGGCTCGAGTCGCGAAGCTGAAGCTGCGACCCCGAAGCCCGAAGCTGTGACTACGTCACGAAGGCGCGCTCGATATTCGATAGTCGCGGCGTACCAGCCAACTGCATCGCGCGGACAAGTTCGGCCTGCAGAAGCTCGAGCGCACGCTCCACACCTGCCTGCCCGTACGCTCCGAGACCCCAACAGTAGGGACGGCCGATCGCGATGGCGTCAGCTCCCAGCGCGAGTGCCTTGAAGATGTCCGTGCCGCGCCGGATGCCTCCATCGATCAGCACCGGCATCCGGCCGTCTACCGCCGCTACCACCTCGGGCAGGCAAGCCAGTGTGGATCGGTCGCTCTCGAGCTGGCGGCCACCGTGGTTCGACACGACAACGCCGTCGACACCGTGCTCGACCGCGAGGAGCGCATCCTCGCGCGTCACGATTCCTTTCAGCACAACTTTCATCGCTGTGTTCGACCGCAGCCACCCGATCATGTCCCACGTCATCGTCGGATCGGTGACCGGCTCGTTCGTACGAAGGCCCTCGAAATTTCCAAGGGGCGCTTCCCGCAGAAGGCGGTTCAGCGACGTGATGTGGCCCTCACGATTCCCCGTGACCGGAGTGTCGACGGTGAGCAGGACGACGGGACATCCCGCAGCCTCGGCCCGGCCGAGGACACCGTGCGTCACCTCGCGACTCGTTGTCGGATAGAGTTGAAACCAGAGCGGCGTGCCGCCGGCACGCGCCACATCTCCTACGGCGAAGGTAGAGACCGAGGAGAGAATCATCTGATGACCTCGTGCCGCCGCTGCCCTCGCCGTCGCGAGCTCGCCCTCCGGGTGAAACACTGACTGGAACCCGACGGGCGCGAGAAGAATCGGGGATCGCAGCGTCTGTCCCAACAGTGTCAGCGTGGTGTCGATGTTCGACACGTTCACGAGGCGACGGGCTCGGATCTGGACGTGCCTGAACGCCTCACGGTTTGCGGTCACCGTCCGCATATCGTCCGCTCCGCCGGAGAGATAGGCGTAGGTCTCTCCGCTCAGCACACGCCGGGCCTCAGCCTCGGTCGAAAACGTTCTGCGCATCTGCGAACCCGAAGGGCTCACTCTCCTGGCTCGCAACGAGCGACGTGCACCCGCTCATGTAAAGAGGCACAACGAGTGAGGACGCTCCTACCCATCGGATGAACTGGCGACGGCTCGTCGCAGCCGTAGCGCTCTCCACGTCGTCCATTACGCGTCTCCCGTGATTTCCCATCCAGGGATCAAAGCCAGGCCTGCTCTCTCCTCTAATGAGCGAGCGTCGTCAGAGCTTCGACGTCCACGCCGTCGAATACTCGATCGGCAGGTCCATGTCGGCGTGAGCGCCGCGGACCACGAGCAGGATCCTTCCATCCCGCGTGATCGTCAGATTGTTCGTCGAGATCCTCGGTTCCGTGAACAGTTCCTGCGGGGTCCCGATGCGGGGCTCATCGCCAGTCAGGACGACGGCCGCGGACATGATCCGTTTTCCGCTCGCGATCCAGAGAAGCTCACTGCCGTTGTGACTCCAGGCCGCTCGTCCGCCCCCCGAGGTCGACACTCTCACCGCGCGTCCGCCCGCGCGGCGACGGACGTACAACTCGCTCTCACCGCTCTGCGATGAGACGTAGGCGACCCAGTTCCCATCAGGAGAGATGACGGCGAGCACTTCGTTGTGCTCGGTCTCGAGCCATGGTTCCGACTTGCCGGGCGGGTCGACGGGAACCATCCAGATGTCGTTGCGGGTCTTCGGGCTGCTCCGGATCACCGCGAGAACCCGGCCATCCGGAGACCAGGACGAGGGCGTCTTGTCGGCCTCGTCCTTCCAGAGCAGCCGGTCCTTCGTCGAGCCATCGGTGGCCTGAAGATAGATGTCAAACATCCCGTCACGGTCGGAATTGAACGCGACGAGACTTCCATCAGGCGAGATCTGCGGGCGTGTAAATGCCGCCAGGCCCGAGGTCAGCCGCGTTGCGATGCCGCGCTGCAGATCGACGATTGAAACGTCGGGGGCACCCTTGGTCCGATCCCACTGCCCGACCGCGAGCGTCTGCTCGTCGCTCGAAAGGGCGGCATTACCGATATTGTTCTGCTTCCAGACACTGCCAACGGTCGCTCCGTTGCGGCCGAAGGCGACGAGCTCGGTCGGCTCGTCGCGGAATGCCTGCCATGTCAGGGCACCATCCCGAGAGAGGTACGCCGACGCAGTCACATCCGTTCCCGAGAACATGGCATTGTCGACCACACGCGCCGGCTCTCCCTCGAGCCGCAGCTTCCCCGCATCGAAGCGCTGCGCGTAGATTCCTCCGTCCCTGACGAACAGAAGCCAGGGATCCGAGTATCCGACCAAAGCGTCTGCAGACATGATCGTGACCGGCGCCGAGCCATCGAGCGATCCGGCCCGGATCTCGTTCCGATTGTCGGCCACCGAGCGGGAGATGAAGAGGAACCTGCCATCCCCCGGCAGGAGCCTCGGATCGCCGTGATACGACTCGCGCTTCTCCGGGTCGAGTCTTGTCACGGGAGTCGCATCGCCACCCGCCGCCGACACAACGGAGATCGGCGCACCAAAGTTCCGCGTGAAGATGATCGTTCCGTCCTCGGACCAGGCTGCTCTGCCATTCATGGGCGACCGCGTGATCAACTCCGGCTGACCTCCTCCGGGACGCACGCGCATCATCCGGTCGGGCCCGAGCACAAACCCGATCCAGTCGCCGTCGGGTGACCAGAACGGCACGACGGCGGACACCTTGTCCGCCAGTTTTCTGACTGACCCGTCATCAAGCCGCTGGGCCCAGAGGGAAACGACTCCACTCTCCCGATGAACGGCGACCAGGGCCACTGTCCGACCGTCGGGAGAGGGACAGTAGAAGCCGGCGCCGACGAGCGAGTGGTCTGCGGGTGCATTGATCGAGAAGCTGTACGGCGGCGGAGGCGCTGTTCGTTCGCGCCACCACATTGCCGACGTCGCAAGCGTCGCGGCGCCGAAGAGTGCGGCGACGATCCAGGGAGCGATCTTTTTTCTGCGCCTCAGACCCTGCGGCTCGATCACCGAGGATGTCTCGCCGACCCAGCCGAGCTGCAGGGCTGCGTCGTGGGCGGTCTGCAGTCGCTCGTCCGGATCCTTGGCGAGACATGCACGAATCAATCTCTCCATTCCGGGTGGCGTGAGCGGCTGGATCTCGCTCATCGGAGGTGGCTCGCGGTCGAGGATCGCCGCGATCAGACTCGCCCTGCTGGTTCCCTGGAACGCCCGCTTTCCGGTGGCCATCTCGTAGAGGACGGCCCCGAGCGCGAAGATGTCGCTCCGCGCATCGGCCGGCCGGCCTTCCACCTGCTCGGGCGACATGTACTGAAACGTCCCGAGGATCGATCCTTCCTCGGTGAGAGGCTTCTGCTCGGTGAGCATGGAGGCCGCCGTGCCGCGCTCGGACTCCTCTGCTCCCCGTGCGCTCAGCTTCGCGAGACCGAAGTCGAGCAGCTTGACTCCCGAACGGGTCAACATGACGTTGCCGGGTTTGAGATCGCGATGGATGATCCCCTGCCGGTGAGCCGCATCGAGAGCGCGGGCGATCTCGACCCCGATGCGAACAACCTGAATTGGTGGAATGGGGCCGCGTGCGATCCGATCCAGTAACGTCTCGCCCTGCACGTACTCCATCACGAGGTAGTCGCTCTCGCCGTGACGGCCGAGATCGAACAGCGTACAGATGTTCGGATGGTTCAGACTGGAGATCGTCTTCGCCTCGCGCTCGAACCTCTCGCGCACTGCCGCATTGTTGGCAAGACCGCTCGCGAGGATCTTGATCGCCACCTGACGGTCGAGACGCGTATCGGTACCGAGATACACCTCTCCCATGCCACCGGCCCCGATGAGCGAGTCGACTCGGTAGGGGCCGAGGATTGTTCCTGGATTCATTCGTGTGGCGGCATCCTAGCACGCGGCTTCGTCGATGCCCGGTCCGGCCTCCGGCGGGGAGGCGGCGAACATTCGAGCACGGCCGCGGCGCCTGGCACGTGCACCTGGAAGAACCCACGCTTGAGGTGCAGGGAGACCGGCTCGTCGGACACAGCGGCGGGGACACCGGTGCCTCAGCAGATGTCTCCACGTACTGGGAGAGCGGCTACACGCTCGTGGTGCTTTCGAACCTCAGCGGGCCCGCAGCATTCCGCGTCTCCCTTCCCTCGCGTGAGTTGATCGAGAGGAGAATCGGCGGTTCGTAGCGCGACGGTGAAAAACAGATTCTCGTCGAGCATGCATTCGCGGAGGGATCTCTCGATCCTTCGAATCCTCAGTACGTCCGGTTCGCCCAGTGCCTGGACAACCTTCAACTCGCCGCCGCCCCCATTCATGTGGGAAGCGCGATGTTGAACAGGGCGGCGGAGTGGCGGCGTCCGCGAGGCATGTCGGCGGCGAGCGGCGCGGGCGCGAGCTGCATCACCAGCGGGTCGCGAACCTGACGTATCGGATCGTTCTTCAGATGCGGATCGCCGTGGAAATACATCTGCGTGACGAGCGACCGTTTTCCCGGCGCGGTGACGATCGCATGGATGTGCGCGGGCCGCATCGTTCCGCCCATTCCGTAGGCCGCCGGGCGGATCGTCTGAAAGTGGTACTCTCCCCGGGAGTTACTCTTCACCCGGCCGCGCAGGCGAAACGCTTCCGCATCGAATCCCTGCAGCTCGGAATCGTAGCGGCCGTTCGCATCGGCCTGCCAGAGATCGACGATGGCATCCGCGACCGGACGGCATTCGGCATCGGTGATCGTGCCGCGGATGGAAAGGATCTCGCCCGGTTCATCGGTCCAGAGACGCGTGCGGAATGGCGATCCTTCGCGCCAGTACGGGCCGGCGACGTTGCGAGGGGTGGGCGGGCAGTCGGCTGCGAAGAGATGCCCTCCGCTGGAAAGGATCCAGATCCCCGCCGCGGTCCGGACAAAGGTACGTCTCGAGACTTCGGACTCTTTGTGCATCGTCTGCTGCCTCCAGCGGCTCGAGTGTACCGCGAGGAAGAGTGAAGATTTGTACCGGCGGCGTAACGTTCGAGAAAACCTGCGGTGCGAGCAAAGGCTCGAGGTCCACTTTTCGCGACGCTACTTCATCGAATGAAGTCCGAACTTGTTTCCTTCGCTGTCGAAGGCCAGGTGATGAAGCCGTACTCTCCGATCGACATTTTTAAGGAAGTGGGCATCGCGCAAGATTGCATTTTCCACAGCGGCGAGCAATAGGTGCGTATCCATGTAGTAGTTTGGATACGCTTGAGCCAGCATCGCGGAGCTCGCGATGCATCAACACGGCGTTGTAGCCAGTCTCCGCAAAGCGCTTCCGGATCGTCTCGGCGTACGGCGCGAGCATCAGCTCGCTCCCCACGCTTTTGCGGCGACCACTCGGTGGCGAGCCACTTCCGCACCGACTTGATATCCAGACCCAACTCGCGCGCGATCGCCTTCTTCGCCTTCCCGCGCGAGCGCAGCTGACGAATGGTCTGCCCCAGTCCCTCACTGACCAACTCCACCTCCACGACGTCGTCCGACGCCGTGGACACCATCTCTGATTGCTCTTGGTCTTGCACCTTTATCTCCCTTCTCTCCAGTTCAGAGAGGGGGCAAAATTAGGTGATCGGATGGGGGGATTTTATGAAGATCGCTGACACAAAGTAGAGGGACATTCCGATGTCCCTGGTTCGAGGAAGGTACGCGGTAGGAAATCTGGGGGATTTATCCCGTGTCATCGCTCCAGAACGCGCAAGTTCCGAAGATCCCGAGGAACGGCGGATCGGAATCCGCCGCTACGTGCGGCAGCGCGAGTTTTCTCAGGTCGGGTGGAGAGGACGGACTTCATGCTCCGCCAGATCTTCGCGGCGACGAGGCGTAAGGCACTACTACTCGACTCTGCCGAGAGTCTCGTCGAACCACTTCGTCATGGTCGGAATCAGAATCTGCTGGGTCGGGACGTGGCCGCCCTCGAAGACCTCGAGGCGCTTTGGTTCGCTCATCAGGTTGAACAGCGGCATCGCGGTGCTCTCGAGAGGCGCGGAGTCGTCGTAGCGGCCCTGGAGCATGAGTTTCGGGCCTCCGATCCGCGGCACGAAGTTGATGCGGTTTGCCGCCGGAGTGTTGGTCACCTCGCTCGGCCAGATGGAGCAGCCCACAAAGAGAATCGATTGATAACGATTCTCGACGGCGCCCAGGACCACGCCCGCGCCCGTGCCGGCGCTCTGCGCGTAGAACGCGATCCGCGAGCGGTCGATGTCGGAGCGGGTCTCGAGATAGTCGAGGCCGCGTTGCAACTCCCTGACCTGGCGGACTGTGTAATCGACAGCTTCGGGCGATCGATAATCCGGCGGGACGAAACCATCCGGACGGGGCCTGCCGATGAAGCCGGGAATGACGACGGCGAAGATCGCGCGACCGCCGCGCAGGAGTCCCCCGAGTGAAATCTCGACGCTCTGAGGAAGCGTTCGCCATCCGCTGTACACGTCACCTGCCGGCGAGAAGTGCACAACCTGGAGCGGACGCCGGAAGTTCTTTGGCAGATAGAGGTACGCGGGCACTGTCTGTCCGTCGACTTCGTACTCGATCCGCTCGCGTATCCAGTCGCCCTGATCGATCCGCTCGACGACTTCTGCTCTCAAGGGTGTTCTTGCATACGCGTAGCGAGCTCGAATCTCTTCGAATGCCGCATCATCCACTGGCTCATACGCAGGAATGACGGGAGACGAGCGGAGGGCAAAGTCTCCCTGTTCGCTTCCGTCGCCTTCGAGTGGTTTGACGCATCGAAATCCCAGCTCCGAGCTGGCAAACATCGCCGGGAACGCGGCCGTCTTTCCGAACGAGTAGAGCGCGTCGTTCCACCCTCCTCCCCGAACCGCGTATCCCGGTTGAAGGGGGTTCCGCATCCATTCGGCAGCGTTGCCCGCCATGTGATGAGCACCGTAAGGCCCGATTCCGAACGGCATGCTGTCGACCGGCATGGTTCCGCGACCATTGAAGTTCATCCGTTCGGTGGCGTCGACACCTTCGCTGACCAGCCCCCACGGGAAACTGTTGGCGGGCCCGGCGGTCCGGGGATACCGCGCCGCCTTTTCCCACTGATAGATCGTCGGGAGCTGCTTTCCTTTCCAGGTCGCGTACGCGGTTGCCTCATGCCATGAGACTCCGGTCACCGGATGCATCTCGAGGCCGGCAGGCGGCGCGCCCCCAACCCATTCCCGCGGACCGGCAAGCCCGGTCGTATCCCGAAAATGTTTCTCCACCTCTTCGAACGGAAGCGTCTTCCAGAGGTCCGGGCGCCGGTACCCGCCTTCGCGTACGAATATTTCGTAGTCGCGATTCGAAACTTCGAAGCGATCGATGAGGAAGTCGCTCAGCTCGACTTCAACGTCGCTTGTGCGGTGCCAGCCGGAAAGCGTGTACGCACCACCGGGAACTGCCACCATCTCTTCGGGAACTCTGGAGGCTTCGATCAGCCTGATCGACACGCTCGCGGGCCTGACAGGTCCTGTTTCGTCGCGGTGAATCAGCGGATATTGAGGCAACGGAGTCTTCACCGTCGCGTACCCCTTCAATTCGAAGGTCACGACGTAGTCGGCATGGGGCAGGTGTTCGATCATCAACGGTGTGACGCCCGCGAGGTAGCGTTCGCCGGACGGCTTGAACCGTTCGAGCCAGACGTTCGCGCCGGGAGGGTCGCTTTCGAAGCTCGCGCGCTCGCTCGATTTCGCGATGACATCGCGGAGCCGCTGCTCCGCAGGCAGGATCGCGAGCGCGGCTGATGCTGTCTCGAACGCGCCGGGAAAGTTCCGTTCCGCGAGGAGCCGCTCGGCCGTCGCGACCGACTCCTGCGCGCGCTCTTTCTCTCTCGTACTCATCGTCATCCAGATCGCGAGCGCGGCGAATGCGACGAGAAGGATGATCGCGACGGCGATCAGCGGAGCTCTCGAGCGTGGTCCCGAAGGAGCCGCCCCAGCCACCAGCGGCGCACCCGTGATGTGCCGCAGCTCCTCGAGCATCTCGCCCGCGTTCGCGTATCGTTCCTCAGGTTTCTTGGCGAGCGCGCGACTCACGATCGCGGCGAGCTTCGGCGGCGCGTCCAGAGGTTTCGGCGCTTTCGTGAGGATGCCGGTCGCGACTTCCGTCGCCGTGACGCCATCGAAGGGGCGCGCGCCGCTCACCATCTCGTAGAGCACCACGCCGAAGCTGAAGACATCCGCGGCCGGCGTGACCGCTTCGCCGCTGAGCTGCTCGGGTGACATGTAGCTGAGCGTGCCCATGGTGGTCCCTGTGGCGGTTCTCAGAAGGGTCGCGTTGTCATCGCCCACTTCACGAAGCTTCGCAAGGCCGAAGTCAAGGATCTTCGTCAGGCCGTCCGGCCGGATCATGATGTTCTCCGGCTTGATGTCGCGGTGGACGATGTTCGCTTCATGCGCGGCCGCGAGTCCCGCGGCGATTCCGGTGGCCAGCGCGAGGGTTTCGTCGATGGGGATTGGACCTCGCCGGATGCGTGAGCGAAGCGGTTCACCGGCAACCAGCTCCATCGCGATGTAGCGAAGCTCGTCCTGCGTGCCGATCTCGAAGACAGTCGCGACGTTCGGGTGACTCAGAGCGGAAGCGGCCCGCGCTTCCTGAAGGAAGCGGCGCGTGCGATCGGA
>JBGSYJ010000299.1:0-3638 GCA_041750915.1 Thermoanaerobaculia bacterium
GACGCCGGGGCCAGCTTCGCACGGCGACAGGCGTTGACGGTTCCGGCGCGTGTGTTGGCCACGGTTCGTTCCACACGGCCTCGGTCGATCTTCCCGGTCCGTACCGGGATCGGATCAGGCCGCGTGGCGCGCCAGACGACCAGGGCCAGCAGCGCGACAATGGCGAGTGCGATCAGGAGTCGGCGCAGCATTTGATCAGCATCTCACCCATGGTTGCGAACACGTTCAAGTATTTCATTTTTCGGGTCTGACCCCAATGGCCTTCAATTCTGACCAGGCACGCTTCCCCGTCCTGCGAGGTGAAGTCATGAATCGTGACGATGTTTCTTTGATTCAGCGCCGACGAGCTGCGAGCTTCCCGCTCGAATCGCGCGAGCCGCTCCCGATCGGTTGATTCCACCACGCAGGGGTCCTGTCCAGAGAATCTCCACCAGTTGTGATCACGAACACAGAGCACCGCGACCTGAAGGACCTATATTGTCTCAGTGTCGGCAGGGCCGGGATTCGCAAATGCACCGGAACGACGCACGAGGAGATCGAAATGGCCCCCAGGAAAACTGAAAAGAACAAACCAGCACCCCCCCGCGTCAAAGTTGCGGACCTCGATCCCGGCACCAACTCGGGCAAGAGCGGCCCCAAAGGTGGTACCGAGGTCAAGCGGTTCGACATTATCGCGGCCTTTCCTAAAAAATATTGACTCAGACGTCACCAAGTAGTTCTTGATTCGGACTACGGTGTATGTGGTGCGTTCTGCGCCCGTCACATGAAATCCGTGACGAGGATGACGTCGGCTCGCTCTTTGGCGCGGGTAAGTTGGGGTCACGCGGGTAAGTTGGGGTCACATCTGGAAAATCAACTTTAACTTCTTTCTGAGTTCATCGATTCTTACCCGGTAATTCTGATCGCTTCGATAGAGCTCACGACCGGCGCGCCGCATCTTCGAGATTGCCCAGTCGCTCACACCCATCCACTCCGCAAGAGAAGCCGGCGGCAGTTCCGCCTCTTCAAGAGCGATCTGTGCCAGCGCCTTTCTCGCGTGTGCGCGTGACTTCTTCTTCATCGACTCGGGTGAAACCTCGAAGCAATCAGCCACAGCCGTGAGGAGAGCTTCGAGGGTCGGCAGGGCCAGTGCGGCTACTGCACGCCGGGCCAGATCTGCTCGTGAAAGGCATGGGCGATCTCGGGATGGTCGGGATTCCGGCGGCCATCGCGAATGCCGTCTTCCACGCGACAGGGAGACGCATCAGGGACCTGCCGATCACGCCGGATAAGTTGTTGTGATGGAATGATCAGCGGAATTTGAGAGCGCCATTCCCCCGCGGGAAGGCACTCCGCCGCGTCTGTAGCGACCGCCTTCGCGGCCGCTTCCTTGCGTTCACATTCGACCATCCCCGGGCAGACCCCGAGACGAGGGGTTCTTACGGCTGGTTCATCGGAGGGGGAACGAAGCCGGGCACAAATCCCAGCGCCGCGGGAAACGTAGCGGCGGTCGGAGGCGTTCCGGATGTGACCCACTGATTGATCGCGTTCACGGCCGTGATGAGCTGAGGTCCAGTGAAATTGCAGTGCCCGACACCGTTGGTGTAGGTCTGGAAGAGGAGAGCGGTGCGCCGGGCTCTCGCCACCGTCTCCGCGTATTCGAATTCCTGGGACACCGTGACCAGCGGATCGACGACCGTGTGCATCGTCAAAACGGGATTCTTGATCTTGCCTGTGTAATCTGCGTTCCGCCGCAGGTAATTGCGCGCATGGGGCGGGCCGGCTACGAATCGCTGCGCGTTCATCGCTCCGAGCCATCCGTCGATGGCGGCGTCCGGTACGCCCAGGGCATTGAGATACCCCCGCTCCGCGAGCGTGATGTTGTAGTTGCGGTTCAGGTACTGAACGACTGCGCCGCCGGCGCGACGCTCCAGCTCCGCCCTCGCCTCGGTGGTGAAGAACATGTCGGTGAAGACCCATCCCGGATAGAAGGCGGGCGGCGCAAATGCGCGCGCCACGATCCGAAATCGCGAGATCGGCTTCGTCTTTCAGTCCTTCAATCTGATCGGAGACCTCTCGGTCTATGAGAATGTGGAGCTGCCTCTTCTGTATGGCGGGATGCCGCTGGCCGAGCGTGCCGAGCGCGTCGAAGAGGCGCTGCGGCGCGTCGACATGCTTCATCGCACAGCACACGCACCCGCGCAGCTCTCGGGCGGGCAGCAGCAGCGTGTCGCGATCGCGCGGAACGCTTTGGGGTACGGAACGCTTTGGGGTCCCCTCACTCAGCTCCCCTCAGCTCCGACCCGATTGTTCCAGCCCCGGAACGCGCAAGTTCAAACGATCCCGGACACGGCGGATCGGAATCCGCCGCTACTTGCGGCGGAATTCTCAGACCAGGTGGAGGGACGGGATGCCGGCGAAGTCTCTGCGGTTGAGGGTCCAGAGCGATGCTCCTCGCGTAATGGCGACTGCTGCGATCGCAAGGTCGATCTCGCGGCCGCGGGGAGATTTCACGCTCCGGTAGAGCTCCGCGGCAAGCGCCGCTTCAAGCGTTCCGAAAGGAAGGGCGCCGTCGCGTGGAAAGAGCTCTTCCTGCACCGCAAGCTCCTCCTCCAGCCGCGGGCCGCGAAGCCATTCATACAGCACGATCGAAGGAAGAAGAATCCGCTCCCCCGCGACCAGCAGGTCACGAAGGACAGGAGCGGAGCGCCTGGGCCCCGTCAGAGAATCGATCATGGCCGACGTGTCGATGATGATCATCGTCCCGTACCGCCTCGGCCAGAGCGGCGTGCCGCGCGCACCTGCTCGATCTCACGGTCGACCCCCGCGGCCGGGCGACGGGGGATCAATGGCAGCATCTCGTCGACCACGCGCAGCATACGGCGCTTCTCTGCTTCACTTAGGCGGCCGAGCCGTTCGTGATAGTCGGCGATCGCCTCGCGCACCACTTCACTCTTCGGCTTGCCGAGACCTTCGGCCGCCGTCTGCAGCCTTTGGATCGTCTCGTCGTCCAGCGTGAAGGTGACCTTCTTTACCATACAGTGGCAATAGTACCATACTGCTGGCGTGAGTCGGCGACCTCAACATCTCGCCAGGGTCGAAATTGCCAGCCCGATTCCGAGGATTGCGGTCGGGAGCAGCAGCAGGAGAATGAACCTCTTTGCGCCGCCCGGCTGTCCCAGGTTTAGGGTCCAGCCGAGGTGCGGGGCCGACTTCGGCACCCAGATGCGGGTGTCGCGTTTGCTGAAGTAGACGCCGAAGAAGCCGCCGCTCCAGTTGTCGGGGTTTGCCCATTCCCTGTCGTTGATTTCAGACTGGTTCATTTCGCGCTCCCTCTTTGTCAGATGATCGTAGCGGCGGATTCCGATCCGCCGCAGTTCAGGGTATCGAGGCTTGCGTTGTTTGGGGCGACGGCCCGGGATGAATGCTCCAGGCTTTGTACCGTTTTACTGCCGGAAAAGGCAGGGCCTGGGAAGGCCCTGCCACATGGGGTGAATGCTCCAGATGTCGTACTTCGTCACAGCACGGGGAGCGGGAGATCGGAATCTCCCGCTACTGTCTGCGGTATAGTTTCCGTTCGCGCCCATCAGATAGAGGGACCCCATGAGCTCCGATCTTTCGGTCGAATTCACAGGCATCCGCTTCGACAATCCCTTTCT
>JBGSYJ010000300.1:0-6405 GCA_041750915.1 Thermoanaerobaculia bacterium
CAACGTCTCGCGCCTTTCCAGCACGGACATCCTCCTCGGTATGTTCACGAATGCGGAGTACCGGAATCAAACTCTCGCTCTCGGTCCCGGCGATGCGCTCGTGCTCTACACCGACGGGGTGACTGAAGCCTCGCGAGGCGACGATGAGGAAGAGTTCGGGATGGATCGTCTTCATGACGAGATGGGGCCGCTTCACGGCAGGGAAGCGGAAGTTCTGACCCGGCATCTCGAACAATCGGTGACCGAGTTTCTGGGCGATGCCCACTGCGGAGACGACGTCACGATGGTCGTCGTCTCCCGCAATCTGTAGCAAGCCACGCTTCAATCGCTTCGGTCGCGCGGTCATTCTTGAAGTTGTACCAGGCTCTCTCGATCGCGCGATCGCGCGCGATCAGCTTCCGGAAGTTCTTCGCGGCGTCGTCGCCGGAAAGCGAATGCCGCAGATCGTTCCGCGCTGAACCGGGTTCCATCTCCTCGACGAATGCCGCACGGTCCGCCCCTTCGCTCTCGTCGCTCCGTCGTGGAACTTTTCGCCAGCCGGCGTTTCCTCTGGCGCGCGCGATCGCATCCGGATCACTGAGCATGATGTCGATCACTTCCCCACTCGAACTATCGAGGAAATGCTCCATCCGGCCGGAGTCGTCCAGATACGCAACCTGAAGCCCTTCCAGATCGATCGCCGTGATCCCCGTGACGTGCGCGGGTTTCAGGGAAGCCTCCGGTGAGGTGCCCCATCCAGCATTCCGCCTCAGAAACTCCGCGTTGCGCTTCTCGGCATCCCCCTCGCGACGCCGCATCCAACCACGAATTGCGAGACGGACTCTCTGCATGAGCGATATGGCCATTCACGAAGTCTAATCGCTTCGGGCACCCGGGTCATCACTCCCTGAATCCGGCCTCCCGCTACAATGACGGCAGATGATCCGCGTGGCACTACTCCGGGAAGGGCGGCTCGAACAGGGCGGGGTCGAGTTGATCGACCAGTGGACGGAGAACTCGGGAGACAAACTCTGGGTCGACATTGACGGGGCGGCCTCCGAGGAAGTCGAACCGCTGCTGGAAGACCGCTTCGGCTTTCATGAGCTGGCAACGGAAGACTGCTTCTCCGACAGCACCCTTCCGAAGTACGACCCGTTTCCCGAATACGACTTCCTCGTCTTCCGGGCGCTGAATCTCGACCTGATCGAACATGGAGTCGCGACGACCAAGCTGGCCGTCTTTCTCTCTCGCAACTATCTCTTCACCGTCCACTCCGATCCAATGCCTTCGGCCGACTCGGTCTGGCAGCGGTTGCCGCAGGACCGCCGCATGCTCGCCGAGGGAACCGACTTCCTTCTCTATTCCATACTCGATACGCTGATCGATCTGCATTTTCCTCTGATCGACGAGATCGAAGAGATGGTGGACGACATTCAGGAGTTGATCTTCCGCTCGCCGAGCCCTCAGCTCCTGGATTCGCTGCTGAAACTCAAGAAGGACCTGAACACCCTGCGGCGCTACTCTCTCCCGCAGCGTGACCTTCTCAATCAGATCAGCCGCGGAGAGTCAAGATTCATCGCCTCTCAGCATCGAATCTACTTTCGTGATCTCTACGACCACCTGTTCCGCATCACCGAGTCGATCGACGTCGAGCGCGACCTCGTCGCGGGAACGATGGAAGCCTACCTCTCCGTGCAGGCGAACAAGCTCAATGAGATCGTGAAGGTCCTTACGGTCTTCTCAGCGATCATGCTGCCGCTGAATCTAATCGCTGCAATCTATGGAATGAACTTCGTACACATGCCCGAATTGAACTGGCGGTGGGGCTATGCATTCGCACTGGGAATGATGGCTCTGGTAGCAACCACCATGCTCATTTTCTTCGCGAGGCGGAACTGGCTGTGGGGCAGAAGGGATCTCGACAGGCTGCGACGCCATTCGTACAAGGCGATCACCCGGCCCGTGCGGTTTGTGCGGGTCGCGGCGAAAAAAGCCGCAAAATAGAACCCTTCTCCCTGCGGCCCCGGGCGGAGCCTCAATGGCGTCAACTTAAGGTCGCGCAGGAGCGAGTGTCATCCTGAGCGCAGCGAAGGATCCCCTCAAGACTTGCGATGCAGCCAGTAGGAAGGGGATCCTTCGCTGCGCTCAGGATGACACCTGGGAACTTAAGTTGACGCCATTGGGGCGGAGCGCCGGTATGCAATGTTCGGCGACAAGCCGTAGAATCGATTTGCCTCTGATTTGCATACGTAGCCTCCGATGAACAAAGAACGCCTCGAACAGAGTCTCGAGATCGACCGCGCCTCCGCGCTGGAGATCGTACGGATCATCAGCACGCAGGACAGAACCGTCGCTGTGGCCGTCGCTGCCGAAGAGACTTCGGTTGCTCAGGCGATCAATGCGATTGCCGATCGGATGCGCAGCGGTGGACGGATGTTCTATGTCGGAGCCGGGACGAGCGGTCGCATCGCCATGCTCGACGCCTCGGAAATCCCTCCCACATTCGGAGTCGACCCCGAGATGGTGCAGGTCATCATGGCAGGAGGCGAACGTGCATTCTTTCAGGCAGTCGAGGGAGCGGAAGACTCTGAAGAAGATGCGGTGGAACAGGTGAGTTCGCGCGTCCGGCCCGAGGACACTGTGGTCGGAATTGCCGCCTCCGGCCTCACTCCTTTTACCGTGACTGCGATCCGCCGCGCGAATATGCAGGGAGCCCTGACCGTTGGCGTGACAGCGGTGCGTGAATCGCTCCTTGCGCGGGAGTGCGACATCTCGATCGTTGCGGAGACCGGGCCCGAGGTGATCATGGGCTCGTCGCGGATGAAGAGTGGGACGGCGCAGAAGATGATCCTGAACATGATTTCGACGGGTGTCATGATCCGGCTAGGGAAGGTCTTCTCGAACCTGATGGTCGAGATGCCGGCAACGAATCGGAAGCTTCGCGCGAGAGCGGTCAAGATGGTCGAGATGGCAACGGGATGCGACAGCGTCACCGCAGAAAAGGCGATCGCACGGGCTGATGGCGAGGTCACGACCGCAGTCGTAATGCTCCGGAAAAATCTCGGCGCAGCTGCCGCCCGCGAACTTCTCTCACGTTCGCCGGGTGGCCTCCGGGAGGCGCTCGAAGGTTGAACCGTCTCGAACGTCTCATCGCCATCTCGCACAAACCTGCGCGCCGTGTCATCGGACTCATGTCCGGGACTTCGGTCGACGGCATCGACGCTGCGCTGACTGAAATCGAAGGCCATGGCGGAACAGCGAAGGTGCGCCTGCTCGACTTCAGGACATACCCGTTCCCTCCGGAGATGCGGAGCAGGATCTTCCGTCTTTTCGATCCGGCGAGCGCCCGCATCGATCAGATTTGCAATCTCGATTTTCTCCTTGGAGAACTCTTTGCGGCGGCCGTGAACCACCTGCTGAGCGAGATCGGAATGGATGCCGGTGAGATCGACATCGTCGGTTCGGCCGGGCAGACGATCTGGCACGATCCGCAGCCCGTACGGGAAGCGGCCTCGGTCTCATGGATGGATGGCCCGCTCGAGACTCGCTCGACGTTTGCAATCGGCCAGAGCGCCGTCATTGCTGAACGAACGGGAATCGTCACGATCGGCGACATGCGCGTTCGCGACGTCGCGGCGGGCGGACACGGCGCGCCCCTCATCGCGTACGCCGACTGGGTGCTGCTCCGCGATTCAGTCAAGGGCCGCTGCATTCAGAACATCGGCGGAATCGGCAACGTCACCTGGCTTCCGGCAGGCGGCGGAATCGATCAGGTCATCGCCTTTGACACGGGGCCGGGGAACATGGTGATCGATGCCCTCACCGACGTCGCCACGGGCGGCAAACAGAAGTTCGACCGGGACGGTGCGATCGCCTCAAAGGGCCGCGTCGTCGAATCGATTCTCACTAGCTGGCTGCATGATCCCTACTTCCGGAAGGTGCCGCCGAAGACAACCGGCCGGGAGCAGTTCGGTGTCCAGTTCGCGAGGCGGGCGATGACGGAAGCCCAGGGTGTACCCATCGAGGACCTCATCGCGACTGCCACCGCCCTGACGGCTCAGACGATCGCCAGAGCCTACGACGACTTCATCCGCCCCCTCGGCTCGATCGATGAGATCGTCGGCGGAGGGGGAGGTGCCGACAACACCACCATGATGCGCATGCTCGGCCGCCTTCTTGCACCAGCTCCTCTTCTGCGCCACGAGGACCTCGGCATCGCCAGCAACGCCAAGGAAGCCATCGCGATCGCGGTGATCGCAAATGATTCTGTGATGGGAATGAATACGAACGTCAGCGGTGCCACCGGCGGCACTCCCACGGTTCTCGGCAAGATCAACTTATGAATAGCCGTTCGTTTCATGGACGCGCGTTCTTCGGCGGGCTGATACGCAACCATGTCACCGTGACGATGGAGGGCGAGAAGATCGTCGATGTCAGCACCGGACCGGCGCCCGCCGGCGCAGAGCATGTGGACGGCGTCATCCTTCCCGGGTTCATCGACATGCATGTCCACGGCGCCGCGGGCGCGGACTTCATGGACGCAGACGTCTCGTCGGTCTCCCGCATCACGAGCCACCACGCGCGGAATGGCACGACTGCGATGGCCGCCACGACACTCTCTGCCACACCGCAAGATCTCACTGCGGCCGTCAACTCGATCGCCCGACATGCCGGAGAACGAGCGCCCGGCGGTTGCGAAATCATCGGAATCCACCTCGAAGGACCCTATCTGAATCGAGACAAGGCAGGTGCTCAGGTTGTCAGCTCATTGAGGGATCCCGACATTGCAGAAGTCGAGGCATTGATCCGGATCGCGCCGGAACTTCGCTGGGTCATCACTCTCGCTCCGGAGCTCGACGGCATGGGAACATTCATCGAGCGCTTTCGTGATGAGATGGTCATCTCGATCGGACATACGAATGCGACATTCGGCGAAGCGCTCGAAGCATTCGAGCGCGGGGCCGGACACGTCACGCACCTGTTCAATGCGATGCGGCCACTGCATCATCGGGAGCCGGGCGTCATCGGCGCAATCCTCACGAGCGATGAAGTCACGGCGGAGTTAATCGCCGATGGCCTGCACGTCCATCCCGCCGTACTGCGGTACTTCACCCAGGCATTGCCTGGCCGGATCTGTCTCGTCACTGATGCGATGCGGGCATGCGGCATGCCGTTCGGTGAGTACGATCTGTATGAGCACAAGGTCACGGTTGACGAAACAGGAGCGCGACTCGACGACGGAAGACTCGCCGGCAGCACCCTGACGATGATGCAGGCCGTCTGCAACATGGTGGAGCTCGCGGGGCTTCCGCTCGAATTGATCATTCCGCTGGCAACCGAAGTTCCGGCGAAGATTCTCGGCATCGCCGACCGCAAGGGCCGACTCGAAGTCGGGTTCGACGCCGATCTGGTGATCATTTCCCCCCAGCTGGCGCTCGAACGGGTCTTCGCAAGAGGTGTGGAGATCGACCGCTCGTGAAGTGGCGGGTCGTCAACGACTACCAGGCTCTGTCAGCCTTCGCCGGAGACATCCTGCTTCGCGCACTCCGCGCGAGGCCCGATGTCGTTCTCGGCCTGCCGACCGGCCGCACACCGGAAGGAATGTATGAGCACATCGTCGCCGAGTGCGGCCGTGAGTATCGCTGTTTCAGCTCCGCGCAGACATTCAACCTCGACGAGTACGTCGGCATCCCCCCTTCCCATCCGGGGAGCTACTACAGCTACATGCGCCATCACCTGTTCGATCACGTCGACATCCGGGACGACAACGTGCACATACCGGACGGCGCAGCGCAGAATCTCGAAGCAGAGTGCGCCCGCTATGAGCTCGAGATTGCTCAGGCCGGCGGCCTCGATCTGACGTTCCTCGGACTCGGTCGCAACGGACACATCGGTTTCAACGAACCGGGAACACCCTTCGACTCCAGGACGCGAGTGGTCGGGCTGACGGAAAGCACGCGCCGGGCGAACGCGCCCGAGTTTCAGGACTGCCCGGTTCCCACGCGGGCGATCACGATCGGAATCGGAACAATTCTCGACTCGAAGAGAATCGTTCTGTTCGCAAGCGGAACCGAAAAGGCCGGGATCGTCTGGCGTTTCGCCAGCGAGGATCCGAGCGAGTCCCTACCCGCGACCGCCCTCCGCAGTCACCCCGATGTCACCGTGATCGTCGACCGAAACGCGGCCGCCGAGCTGGGCGAGCTGTGGGACATGTAGCAGTAGCGGGAGATTCCGATCTCCCGCCCCTCGTAAACCTAAAATCCTAGCGTTATGGGGCTCGGACGCGGCCTTGAGTGAAGCGGAGAAGTGTCATCCTTCGCTTCGCTCAGAGGCTGTAAATTAATCGCGCGAGTGTCATCCCGAGCGTCGAGCGAGGGATCTGGGAGGGGGTCTTGTACAGGGAGCCACCGCCCAGATCCCTCGCTC
>JBGSYJ010000301.1:0-10292 GCA_041750915.1 Thermoanaerobaculia bacterium
TCCCGGTCGCCGTTACGGCGAGCGACCGCGCCACAAGCCGGGCCGGCGACTCTCATGCGCAACAGAAAGAATGACAATCTCCGACGCATCCAGAATGTAGAAGAGGTCGTACGGGAACTTGACCAGAACTTTTCTTCGCACACCGCGCTCAATGACGGCCGAGCTCTTCGGGAATTCCTCGATGTACGCGACAGCGGCGCGGACCTCCGCGAGCAACGATCACCGAGACCCTTGGCCCGGTGTCGTACCGCGCAACAGCTTCGGCGAGCTCAGCGACAGCAAGCTCATGAAACCTGACGATCATCCGCGAGGGCGCGCGGAAAGTTTCGCGAAGACCTCTTCGGCTGGAATCGATCGTGCCCGGGATGCGCGCAGCTCGTCGTACCGGCGAGCGGACTCCTCGACCCACAGGCTCTGATGCTCATCCGGATCAGGTGCCTCGAGACTATCCAGCAGGCGTTTCGCGAGAGCGGCCCGCGATTCCGGGCCCAGTTCCATGGCCTCTCCCGCCAGTTTTTCGAGCTTGCGTTCCATGTCACGATTCTACTCCGATGGCGCCCGGAGCCCAACCGAGGGGGATGCGACGAGGCCTCACCCCTGACCCCTCTCCCGCCGGGAGAGGGGAAGGAGACGTGTGCTGGTGGTAACCTCTTCGTGTCAGCTGAGCCGGCGCGAAAAGCTGTCGGGGCTCGTCCTCGCTGGGCGCAGTACAGGCTGGAGGAGAACGATCAATGAGGCATCGGTACGAGATCATCATCTTCTGGAGCGATGAGGATGAAGCGTTCGTCGCCGACGTCCCCGAGCTTCCTGGTTGCATGGCCCATGGTTCTTCGCATGCGGATGCGCTGGAGAATGCTCAGGAGGCGATCGCTCTCTGGGTGGAAACGGCTCGGGAGCACGGCGACGTCATTCCGGAACCGAAAGGGCGGCGGCTGCTTTACGCGTGAGGCTCGGGCAGAAGAGTTTCCGGATCGCGGTCCTCGATCCGTACGCGCGGCGGTGTGGGATCACGAGCGAGCGGACGCTGCTCTGGGAAGAGAATTTAGAATTCAGAATTCAGAATTCAGAAAACGGGGGCGAGGATCTTCGACAGCGGGCTACGTGACCGTGACGCCGGATCTGCATTTTCTCGTGAGCGGGAAGATCAAAGAGGAGTTCGAGAATGGGCGGGATTACTACCGGTTGAATGGCGAGATGATCCGGTTGCCGGAGAATCCCGCGCATCGGCCGATGGCGGAGGCTTTGGGGTGGCATAACGAGGAGAGGTATTTGGGGTGATCTGCCGGGGGGGCAGGGCTGCGCGCTCGGCAGCCGGCCGAGGAGTGGCTGTGGAGTAAGATGTGCTGTATGGATAGCCACCCGGTCGTATCGTCAAGCCCCGATGTCCTCGGTGGTACGCCGGTCTTCACCGGAACCCGCGTACCGGTGAAGAATCTGATCGACTACCTGGAAGGAGGGGAGTCACTCGAGCAGTTTCTCGAGGACTTTCCTTCGGTGTCCCGCGAACAGGCAATTGCGGCGCTCGAGCTGGCTCGAGAGGCATTGGTGAGCGTTGCTGGTTCTTCTCGATGAATTCGTGCCTCGCCGGCTGAGCCGCGAGTTGCCGGGGTTCGAAGTTCGCACGGTGCAGCAGCAGGGATGGACGGGTTACCAGAACGGCGCTCTGATCGTTCGCGCTGAGTCGGCAGGTTTTTCCGCGTTGATTACTGCGGATCAGAATCTTCAGTATCAGCAGAACCTTTCAGGGCTGAAGATCCGCATCATCGTCCTTGCGGCTCTGAGTAATCGTTTCGAGCTGCTCAAGCAACTGGCTCCGCAGGTCATGACTGCACTGCGAGAGATGGAGCCCGGTCAGTTCCGCATCATCCGGTAGTGTCGATACAAGCATTCTCAGCCTGTGTCGGGCCAGAAGCGCAGACCGAGGGAGGCTGTGGCGTTTCCCCGCTGCATCTGCCGAGGCTCGGGCAGAAGAGTTCTCGGACCGCGGTGCTCGATTCGTACGCCCGGCGTTGCGCGATCACGAGCGAGCGGACGCTTCCCGCACTCGAGGCCGCGCACATCCAGTCGTACAGCGCGCTGCCGGCTTGGGAAGAGAATTGAGAATTGAGAATTCAGAATTCAGAAAAGGGGACGAGGCGTTCGAGCAGTGGCTACGTCACCGTGACGCCGGATCTCAGATTTTCTCGTGAGCGCGAAGATCCGGGAGGAGTTCGAGAATGGGCGGGATTACTACCGGTTGAACGGCGAGAGGATCCGGTTGCCGGAGAATCCGGCGCATCGGCCGATGGGGGAGGCGTTGGTGTGGCATAACGAGGAGAGGTTTTTGGGGTGATTGCGTTGGCGCGGGATGTTCGTTAGCCCTCACCCCGGCTCGCTGGCGCTCGCCACCCCTCTCCCTCGGGAGAGGGGGAGATGGGGAGCGCGAGTGCGGCATTCGGACGCTCATTGCTGTGTTAGCCTTTACGCGATGAAAACCTACACTGCGGTTGTGGAGCGCTGTCCCGAGACGGGCCTTTATGTCGGGTTCATTCCTGGCTTTGCAGGCGCTCACAGCCAGGCTGAATCCCTCGACGAGTTGAACGCCAACCTCCGGGAAGTTGTTGCCATGCTTTTGGAGGATGGAGAGCCCAGCACAGAGTCGGAGTTCGTGGGTACCCAACTCGTCCAGGTCGGGTAACGTGCCGAAGCTGCCGGTCCTCAAGGCACGTCAGCTCATCTCTCTTCTCGAACGCCTCGGCTTCGTGGAGGTGAGACAGCGCGGATCGCATAAGCAGTTTCGCCATCCCGATGGCAGAGTCACGACAGTTCCTGTCCATCCCGGTCGTGATCTGGCTCCACCGCTTTTGCGAAAGATCCTGGACGATGTGCGCATCTCTCCCGAAGAATTCCTTCGAATGTTGTGAATGGCAGGCGCCGGGACTTTCTCTCTCATTGTGACATCCGCTCTTCGACGTTGCGGAACATGCGGCGGTGCAGGTTCCCTCACCCCTGACCCCTCTCCCGCCGGGAGAGGGGAAGATGTAGGCCGCATCCCTGACCCCTCTCCCGCGGGGAGAGGAAGGGAGATTCGCGAGCTGCACCTGGCGCCTGTCGGGTGGAGTAACATGAGCAGCTGTATGGGATGTCACCCGGTCGCAATGTCAGGCATGGGCGTCCTCGGGTTGAAGGTGTATGGGTAGAACGTTGACGAAGGAAGAGATTTTCGAGCTCTCGGTCTCCGAACGCCTGGAGTTGATTGAGACTCTGTGGGACAGCATCTCACCCGAGGAACTCCCCGTGCCCGAGTCCCACCAGCGTGCGCTCGATGAGGCGCTCGACGCCTATCGCCGCGAACCGGAAGCAGGGAAAAGCTGGGAGCAGGTGCGGGATGATCTATCCCGCAAGCGATGAGCCGTGCTGTTCTCATCCAGCGGGCTGCGGAACTTGATCTTGGCTCAGCTCATGATTGGTATCTGAAAGAATCGGACTCGCTGGCGATGCGCTTCGAGGGCGAGGTTGACGCCGCGATGGTGTCGATCACGAGGAACCCTGAGATGTATCCGCGCGTGCGCGGTGACATTCGCAGAGCGATGACGCGGAGTTTTCCGTATGCGATCTATTTCATCGTCGATGAGCGGCGGATCAGCGTGCTTCGGGTGCTGCATCAAGCGCGTGATGCAAAAAAAGAATTGCGGAGACGCCGCTCCGAGTAAGAGTCTCCTTGCATTCCTGCTGAGCCCTCACCCCGGCTCGCTGCGCTCGCCACCCCTCTCCCGCGGGGAGAGGGGAAAATGAACGCCGCAGCACTCGGTGAACAAGGGCATTCTCTTCCGCGCGGATATTTCCCTCACCCCTGACCCCTCTCCCGCGGGGAGAGGGGGATGAGCAAGGCTTGGGTGGCCATAATGCAGGCTTCAATTACTGAGGTATCGCAATGGCAAGATCGAGATACTGGTGGCAATGCATGTCCTGCGGCGAGAAGCCGGCGTGGTTGACGGTCTGCAAATCGCGCAGCATCGCAGCGTTCATCTTTGACGAGCTGGCGCCCAGCGGGTATGGCGTCACCACTTCAGACAGTGGAGTCGCGGTTGGCGAGGACTGTCTCGACCGCTTCTTCGAGTTTGCCGAGGTGCGAGGTGACCACGTCCCAGACGAGGTCGAGGTCGACGCTGAAGTAGTGATGGACCAGGCGGTCTCGCATCCCCGCAATGCTTGCCCATGGGATGTCCGGCTGCGCGGTTCGTACCTCGTCGCTCAGCATCTTGACCGCCTCGCCGATGACCTCCAGGTTGCGGATCACTGCATCCTGCACCATCGGGTCGTCGAGATCACCGCGATTGGATGCGTACGAGCGAATCTTTTGAATCGCGTCACGGATGTGGAGGAGCCGTACCGTGTCGCGGCTCAAAGAGGAATGGCCTCCGCCTCGATCGCGTCCCGCAGGTATGGGCTGATCGAGGCTGGAGTGAGTACATCGACCGCGATTCCCAGCGACGATCTCAGTTCGCGCTCGAGCTCGATCAGGTCGAGGAGAGAACGTCCTTTGTCCATTTCGACGAGCAGGTCGAGGTCGCTCTCTGCTCCTGCGGTTCCGCGTGCGCGCGAGCCGAAGATGCGCACGTTTCGCGCGCCGTGCTTCGCAGCAACGGTTCGGATCACTTCGCTCTGACGGTGGATTTCGGGGTCCATGCGTTCATGATGGCGCTTCGGGGTAGCAAGTCGCAAGTCTGACCCACGGAACCTGGATCAGGCGGGTACGTCACCGTGACGCCGGATCTCAGATTTTCTCGTGAGCGGGAAGATCAAGGAGGAGTTCGAGAATGGGCGGGATTACTACCGGTTGAATGGCGAGAGGATCCCGCGCATCGGCCGATGGCGGAGGCGTTGGGGTGGCACAACGAGGAGAGGTATTTGGGGTGAGGGGGCGGCGAATTCGCGGGAGGACCCTGACCCCTGACCGCTCTCCCGCCGGGAGAGGGGGAGACACGCTGGCGCTCATTCGTTGATTGTCTCGCCGCCGCTGCCCTTCATTCTTCGTGCGATGTTCAGGGCGCCGTGGTAGATGCCGATGATCTCGATTCCTTCATCGGTTGTTTTGTAGACGATTCGATAGTGTCCATACAACACCATTCGAAGGTTGGGCGCGGTCGGAAGATCGATGCGCGCTCCGCTGTCCGGGAAGGACTGTAGCTTGAGCGCGCGCGATGATTCCCTTTACGACTCTGCTCGCAGCAGCCGGGCTATCGCCTGCAACGTGGTCATGGATCTCGCGCAGCCAGGACTAAGACTCGGCTGTTCAGACTATTTTGACCACGAGTCGGTTTCGCGCACGACATCGGCGTGAGAGATCACCCGGCCCGCGTCGACGTCTGCGAGGCCTTTTTCGATCATCCGCACGAAGGCGATCTCGGTCAGGATTTCCTCGAACGAACTGTCGTCGGGCTGACGTTCGACGATCTCACGGATTCGCTCTTTTGCCGTGCCGTGCGGTGGATGTTTCATGGCGACATTCTACCTCGGAGTAGAGATTGGGCGGGACGACGGGGGTGAGGGGTCGTGCAGGCAATTCTCTGTGTTGGCGTTCGGCTTCAGCAGCTGCAAGCGCTCAACGCCCCTCTCCCGGCGCGCGACGATTTCGCAAGCTCTCAACGTCTGCGCGGATGCCGCGCGCCACCCTCTCCCCGACTTCGCGGGGAGAGGGAGAGCACCGTGCGAGGGCGTTTGCATTCCCGCTTCCCCGCTGAGGGAGGGCGGGTTTGAAACCCGCGCCTACCTGTTCAGGATCCCGGGCTTTTGTATAGGTGCCCTCTATGATGTGTATAGAAAAGTGCCATTTGCCATACACGTCATGCGACGGAAGAACACGACGTGGCGCTGGCCCGGATGGCGGAGTAGAATGCAGGCCGTGGATGAAGACAATCTGAAACGCCTGCTCGAAGCGACCAGCACGGAAACGCGCCGTCACTTCGATGAGGTTGCTGCAGAATCGCGCCGTCACTTCGACGCAGCCGTTGGGCGCGTAGAGGCGAGCGCTGCAGAAACACGCCGTCACTTCGACGTCACTGCGGAACGGCTCGAAAACAAGATTCAGCTGATTGCGGAGACGGTCGCGGAGCTCGATGAGAAATTTGACCGTCGAATCGACGGCGTCGAAGAGCGTATGGACCGCGGGTTCGCAGAAACGCAGGCGATGATCAAGTTCTCTCATGCGGAGCTTGACCGTCGCGTCCGCGCGCTGGAGAACGGTCTCGCCGATCTTCAGAGTCGCGTCGAGCGGCTAGAATCCACCACCCATTAGACCTCAGGGTTCGCGCTCGAGCTCGATCAGGTCGAGGAGAGAACGTCCCTTATCCATCTCGACGAGCAGGTCGAGATCGCTGTCCGCGGACGCGGTCCCTCGCGCGCGCGAGCCGAAGACGCGCACGTTTCGCGCCCCGTGCTTTGCAGCGACGCTTCGGATTACTTCGCTCTGGCGATGAATCTCGGGGTCCATGGTGTTCATGTTGGCGCTTTGGGCCTTCGGGTCGCAAGTCTGACCTGGGCGCGCGAAGGCGCGCTCAACAGCGTGGCCCCGGGCTTTGCCCGGGGACTTCGGTTGCGGCGAGATTTTGTGCGGCCGCGAAGGCGGCCGCTACAGGGTGCCATCTTGTTCAGCCTCTAGCGACCGCCTCCGCGGCCGCGTGATTTCTGCCCGGATCGTTCGACCCCGGGCGGAGCCCGGGGCTGGACTGTTGAGCGCGCCTTCGCGCGCTCCGGCGGGCTGGACCCCGATGAAGTCGGGGGTGATTTGTATTTCCGCTCCCCCCGCCAGGTTGCGCCCTCACCAACACCATCCGAGAAACTCACTGTCTTGGCGATCGGCTTCAGCAGCCGCAAGCTCTCAACGCCCCTCTCCCGGCGCGCGACGAGTGCAAGCCCTTAAGGTCTGCGCGGATGTCGCGCACCACCCTCTCCCCGGCTTCGCGGGGAGAGGGAGAGACCGACGATGATTTTTGTTCGCAGCCCGCTTCGGACTTAAGTTTAGAGATTATGAGACTGCGGATTGCTGCTGCAACGATGGTTCTGTGTGCTTTGTTTGCGCCTGTCCTGTCGGCGCAATGGATCATGCCGTGCGCCGAAATGACGCCAGAACAACGCGCGAAGATCTACCTTCGGGAATTCGACGCCAGGCCGGGCGAGACGATCAAGCCGTCTCTCCTGATCCTCGGGGTCATGCGAGGTCTGCCGAACTTCATCCCTGCGACTGCCGCGTGCAGCGCAAAATGGTCGGTTCAGCCGCGGAGTGGAGCGACGCTCAATGCAGCCACAGGAGAGCTGCGCATCGCTTCCGATGTCCCTTATGAACACGTCTACACCCTGACCGCAATTGTGGAGGGCGTCGCGAAGCCACTTACGACGAAGGTCAGGATCTTCACGAACGAGGGGAACCCGCTCGTCGGTCGGTGGCGCGAAAAAGGAGGGCAGGAGATCTCCGTACTGCGGTTTTACGCTGATGGTCGTTTCGAAGTCGTCTACAGGCCACTCGAGACCCGGGTCGACTACTGGGGAACATACACTCAGGACCCGGAACGAGGCACGCTCGATCTGAAGGTCAGCCGCGGAAACACGATCCCGCCCGACATGATTCGCAAGGGTACTTTCAAGGTCGACGAAGGCGTGCTGACACTCGAGGGGATTTATCTGGGAACTTTCCGTGGAAAGGCTCAGCCGAAAAAGCATGTGTTCGTGAAGTGAGACCGGGTTGATTTCGTATCGCCTTCATCAGGCGCGCCCGCGGGGAGTCGAAATTGTCGTGGTGCCGAAAGGCTGATGGGAGTTCTCTCGAGAGCGTGACTGGATCGCGCTCGCGTGCGGCGTGGGAATCGGCTGTGCCCTCACCCCGGCTCGCTGGCGCTCGCCACCCCTCTCCCTCGGGAGAGGGGGAAACGGCAGCGCGCGCGTTGTATTTCCGGTGGGGCGGGGATTATGCTACGCGCTTCCGCTGACTTCCGGAGGTCTGACGTGCGTCACTTTCTTGCAGGCGTGGGTGTCCTCTCTTTCGGGTTTGTTTCTGCAGTGATGGCCGCTCCGCTCAATCATTCGATCGTCGAAGTCGCGAATCCTGCGCCGGCTGCGGATGCGCGGTTCGGGAATGTGGTCGCGTCGACGGGCGACGTGAACGGTGACGGTGTCAGCGACTTTGCCGTCGGCGCGCCGGGCGCCGACCTCGTGTTCGTCTTCTCCGGTGCAACCCGCGCACTGATCCGGCAGATCGCCGATCCGGAGAATGCGCCGGGCAACCGCTTCGGCTTTGCCGTCATCGGCACCGGCGATGTGAATGGCGATGGGGTCGCCGACATCGCCGTCGGTGCGCCGGGCAACAATCTCGCGATCCCGATTCCATGCCCCCTCGATCCGCAGGATTGCCCGCCGCCGTCACCTGCGCAGGGAAGGGTGTTTCTGTTCTCCGGCGCAAACGGTGCGCTGATTCGCAAGCTCACGCCGCCACTCGATTTCATCGAGCTCGGTTTCGCGCTCGTCTCGCCGGGCGACATCAACGGCGATGGCGTCAGCGATGTCGTCGCCGGCGCACCGACGCGCCTCGCTTCGAAGTTCGGCCAGGTGTTCGCCTTCTCCGGCGCAACCGGAGCGATGCTGTGGGTGACGGCAACCGCGCCCGAACCGCTGGCTTCGTTCGGAAGCGCGCTGGCATCGGTCGGAGATCTGAACAGCGACGGCCGGCGCGACCTGATCGTCGGCGAGCCGTTCTACTCCGAGGGCGCGGCGCTCGTCGGGCGCGCGCACGTGCTGTCGGGCGCGACGGGGTCGACGATCCGCACTCATCATCATCCACTCGGTGCAGCCGGCGATGTCTTCGCGCTGACGTCGGCCGGCATCGGAGATCAGAACGGCGACGGGAGGGAGGACTACGCGATCAGCGATCCCGGCCTCTCCATCATCTATCTTTTCAGCGGAATGAATGGCGCCGAGCTCGGCTCGATCGACAGCCCTGCAGGTGCGACGGACGATTTCTTCGGCTTCGATCTCGCCTCGAGTGAGGATCGAAACGGCGACGGCAAGCGCGAGATCTGGGCGGGTGCGCCGGCAGCAGGCAAGGTGTACCTTGTCAACGCTGCCGGAACGACGCTTCTCACCATCAACGATCCCACCGCGCAACCGGCCGCCGCATCTCTCGGCTTCGGATGGTCGCTCGACGAAACGCCGAACCTCGGCGGTGACGCGAAAGGGGATCTGCTCATCGGCGAGCCTGCACATGCTTCGGCGGCGGGGCGTGCGTACGTCGTGCTGGTGAGCGAGAACCGCCCGCCTGACGCGGATGCAGGTGCGGATCAGACGCTCGAGTGCGAAGGTACGGCCGGGACTGCCGTGTCGCTCGACGGGTCCGGCTCGTCGGATCCGGATGGCGATGCGCTGACGTTCACGTGGCGCGATGCATCGAGCTCCGTTGTGGGAACGACGGCCGGCGTGAATCTCACGCTGCCGCTGGGAACGCATGTCTTCACCCTGACCGTCGACGATGGCTCGGGAGGAAGCGACACGGACAGTGTGACGATCGTCGTCGCCGATACGACCGCACCGGAGATCAGCGTCACGCTCTCTCCGTCGGTTCTGAAACCTGCGAATCACAAGCTGATCGATATCGCGGCGACGGTTGTCGCCGAGGATGGCTGCGGTACGGCTGCAGTGACGCTCGTGTCGGTTGTCAGCAACGAGCCGGATAATGGTCTGGGCGACGGCGATACGGCGGGCGATATCCAGGGTGCGGCGATCGGAACGGATGACCGCGCGTTTCAGCTGCGCGCTGAACGCTCCGGAGGCGGGAACGGACGCGTCTACACGGTGACGTATGCCGCTACGGACGGATCGGGAAACGTCGCGACTGTGAGTGCGATGGTTGTGGTGCCGAAAGGCTGACGGGCCTTCACGCGAAAATGTTCGTAGAGCCCGTCGAAGTAGCTCATGGCCAGGATTCTAGCGGAGGGGGCGGTGAATTGTGCGGCCCCGGTGGATTCCTGTCTGGAATCGATGAACCGACCTGGGGCCGCATGGATGCCGTTTCCCCTCTCCCCGTGTGAACGGGGAGAGGGAGAGCACGAGGCGTCGTTCATGATCGGCGCAGTCCGAGGGCTTCGTAGAGTCTTCCGACGTCGAAGCGCTCGGCGGGGTCCATTAACGATTCGTTGAACTCGAGACCCTTGAGGAGGTCGATCAGCGCGTCTTTTGATCCGCGACCCTGCGCGACCTGCCGTGGGCTCTTGCCCTTCAGTGCGGGGATGGAATCGTCGAGCCAGCGTTCGTAATACTGATTCTTG
>JBGSYJ010000302.1:0-11973 GCA_041750915.1 Thermoanaerobaculia bacterium
CGGCGCCGATCCTGCCGGTGATCTCGTAAGGCCCGAGCGTCTTGCCGGGCATCATCGGAGATCAATCCGGCAGACGATGAGACGGGAAAACGGACTCATGGATGAACAGAGGATACCGCACCCGTCCGGCTTCGGAAATGCGTCAGGATGATATGCGTTCGTTCGCCGCTTCAGTCGGGGGACCGGCACGAAGACGTGCACTATACTCAGCCCCTTCGCACATGATCGGCGCCGGCACACGTCTCGGGGCTTACGAAATCTCTTCGCTTCTCGGCAGAGGGGGAATGGGAGAGGTGTGGCGCGCGACGGACCAGAAGCTGGGTCGCGAAGTCGCCATCAAAGTACTGCCTGAGGAGTTCACGAAAGATCCCGAGAGACTGGGCCGCTTCGAACGGGAGGCTCGCGTTCTCGCGTCTCTCGATCATTCCAACGTCTCGTCGATCTTTGGTCTGGAGCAGGAGGGCGAGGTCCGCTTCCTGGTCATGCAGATCGCCGAGGGAGTCGATCTCTCGGAGCGACTCTCGCATGGAGCGATTCCGCTGGACGAGTCGATTGCGATCGCCCTGCAGATTGCCGACGGACTCGAGGCCGCGCACGCGCGGGGCATCGTTCATCGCGATCTGAAACCCGCAAACATCAAGCTCGCCGACGACGGCAAGGTGCGCATTCTCGACTTCGGGCTCGCAAAGGCACTCGACGTCGAAACGGAAGACACGAATATTTCCAACTCTCCCACGATGGTGCGTGCCGCAACGCACGCTGGGATGGTCCTGGGCACGGCGGCCTACATGAGTCCCGAGCAGGCGAGAGGAAAAAGCGTCGACAAGCGTGCCGACATCTGGGCCTTCGGCGTGGTCCTGTGGGAGATGCTCACCGGGAAACAACTCTTCGGCGGAGACACCGTCTCCGACACGCTCGCCGCGGTCCTCAGGGAGGAGCCCGACCTCGGTGCTCTCCCGCGAGACACGCCCCCTTCGGTCGTGCGTCTCATCCGCCGATGCCTGCAGAAGAACCCGAGGAACCGTTTGCACGACATCGCGGACGCACGCCTCGAGTTGACCGAGTCGGAGCCGCTCCCGTCAGAGCACATGGTCGCGCCGCGTCCACGGTCGCTGTCCGGAGCTCTGCCCTGGATCATTGCACTGATGGCGATCGGCCTCTCGGCATGGGCGCTTCTCAATCGTAGTCCTGCCATTGCAGCGGCCAGGCCGATCGTGGCGAAGCTCCCGCCTCCGGCAGGCGCGGACTTCATCGTCAGCAGCGGGCTTGCAATTTCTCCGGATGGAACGCGCATCGTGTTCGGAGCGAGAGACGCGACGGGGAAGAGCCAGCTCTGGCTGCAGTCGCTCGCAGACGGAACCGTGAAGCCGCTCGCCGGGACGGAGAAGGGTCGACATCCCTTCTGGTCGCCCGACAGCGGGGCGATCGGGTTTTTCGACGAAGTGCGGATGAAGCGGGTGAATCTCTCCGACGGGGTCGTCGAAGCCTTCACCGATGCGAAGAGTACAGGCAGACCGGGGGGTACGTGGAACAGCGAGGGTGTGATCGTCTTTGCGTCGCGGGAGGCGATCTATCAGGTACGCGCATCGGGCGGCGAGGTTCGGCGGCTCACGCATGAGGACGGGAACCAGTCCGGAGGGGCGGAATTCATCTTCCCATCGTTTCTTCCGGACGGCATCCACTTCCTCTACCTCATGCGCGACTATGCCGGAGCCGAGGCGAAGTGTGAGCTGATGGTCGGGTCCCTCGATGGAAGCCCGCACAAGTCCCTGATGCGCATCAACTCGAACGCCATCTATTCACCGGCCGGAGATCTGGTGTGGTGGCAGGAAGGGCATCTGCGCGCGCAGCCCTTCGATACGAAGGCGCTCGAGCTGACGGGGGAGTCGCGCGTGGTTCGAAGCGGAGTCCAGTTCGATCCCCGCGTCGGTCTGGGAATGTTCTCTATCGCCAATGACGGCACGCTCGTTTATCGGGAGGGGGGTGTCGTCAGCGGCGATCAGCTCGTCCGCGTCGATCGCTCTGGCGTCGATCGCAATGTAATCGGCCCGCCCGGGAACTTCTACCATCCCCGCCTTTCACCTTCCGGCGCGAGCGTCGCGGTCGATCAGAGCGATGAAACGAATCGTGGCGACATCTGGATCTTCGACGTCGAGCGAGGCACCGGTACACGACTGACTTCGGCGGCCGAGGACGAAAGCAACCCGACGTGGTCTCCCGATGAGCAGCAGCTCGCGTTCTATTCGGCCAGGGATGAGGAAGCGGGAGCCGTGCACGTGCGCTCGCTGCGTGGGATCGACGATGAGAAGCTTGTCTACAAGTCTAAGCTCGGAATCTCCCCTCTGTCGTGGTCCGGAAACGGAATGCTGCTGGCCGAGATTTCCGCTGAAGACGGAGACTACAATCTCGGAGTCGTCAACCTTGCGGACGGCGGCTTCGAGCCACTACTGTCGAGCCGCTTCCGCGAGTCGAATGGAGAATTCTCTCCCGATGGCCACTTTGTAGCGTTCGAATCGCATGAGACGGGCCGGTCCGAGATCTACGTCCAGCGATTCCCTGACCCGGTGGATCGTTGGCGCGTTTCGACAGGTGGTGGTGCCGCTCCGTTCTGGCGCTCCGACGGCCGGGAGCTGTACTTCCTGCAGGGAGGGAGCGAGCTCGTGGCGGCCTCGGTCACCACATCGCCCGACGGTTCGTCGCTCCGATTCGGAGATCCCGCGGTACTGTTTTCCGTCCACTCGAAGACGTTCCGCCTGCGCCAGATCGACACGAGAGACGGACAGACGTTCGTCGTGAACCGTATGGTGGGAGACGTCGAGGCCGCACCCCTGACGCTCGTCCTCAACGCATTCCCCGGACGGTGAAACGTCAGTCGTCGCAGTTCACTCTTCAGTGGGGACAGCCGACCTCCCTAGCCGTCCGCTGACGACCGGTCGGCGGTTGCGCCTTCCGCTCTCGACTTCGCCGCCGCCCGGGCGATCTTTCGACGTCGGGAGAGCACTGCTTCCGCATCGGGGGCCGACATCACGACCGATTCCATATGTGCGCAGAAGTGCGTTTCGCCGGTGGTTGCGCGGAGCTCGCCGAGCAGCGGATAAATTTTGCTGAAGGGCATGAAGATTTCTCCGTGGGCCGCGAGAAACGAGTCGGCATCGATGGCGCCTGAGGTCACCAGCGACGCCGCCATGTCCCAGTACCCCAGCACCATCCGGAACGACGCGTTGCGCTTGCCGGCCACCAGCGCGACGAGATCCTGAAACGTCTGGGGGTTGAATTCATGCATGAACCAGTCTCGCGCTTCCCTGAGCACCGGATCGCGTCGCATTTCAAACAACTGCAGATTCAAGCGGGCAACTTCATACGGTGTGGACATGTCGGACCTCCGGATCAGTCATGAAAATGAATGCTGGAACTTCGCGTCTGACTTCTCTGGAGCCTTCCGGCTGAGAATTGTCAAGCCTTGTGACATGGTCGTGAACCTCCGGGGTCTGAACCTCCGGAACCTCCGGGGTCGGAGCTTCAGTTAGAAGGAGCTGATGCGTTTCAAAGCGGGAACCTCCGGGGTCGGAGCTTCAGTTAGAAGGAGCTGATGCGTTTCAAGAAGGCTTCAGGGTCAGACCGCGATGGTCCTAAGTCAAGTGAAAGGAGAGGAAAGGGTGAAGAGTGAAGAGTGATGAGTGATGAGTGAAGAGTGATGCAGCCGCCAGGTCAGACTTCTGATTGGTACAGCGCCATATTCCGCAGGATCTGTCGGCGCTGCAGACCGCCTGCGAGCGCACCTGTCGTTACCCCGACCGTGCTGATGAAGACGGAAATCTTCAACAGGTCGGTGAATCCCACGTCCTGGTTTCCAAGCGTTGGCCAGGTGGAAATGAGGTCCGAAGGGAACACCCACAGTTCGATGGCCAGCGCGAGAAGCGCGACCATCACGAACAATCCGATGACTGCCAGCAACATACTGAGAAAAATCACCACGTTGGCGACTGCAAGATGCTCCAGCAGGGTGTGGCTCTCTTTGCGCGGTAGAAACAGCCGTTGCGCGAAGCATAAGTAGACTGAGGCGGCCAGAATGCTGAACCCGGCAAAGCCCCACGCTGTCTGATGCGTCATTCCAAGGCCCGCGTCCCAGAATTCGGCACTGAAGACGAGGATGAAAACCGGAGCCACCGCCGCGGTTGCAAGGCCTGGCATTTTCAGAGGGAGGAGGGGGGCCCGGTTTCTGCGAAGTGCCTCCAGGACCAGTCGTGGATGGCGAATCGCCGAGCGGACATGCAGCCACAACTCGTCAATCGGCCCACTGACTTCATATTCACGCTCCATGAAGGCGGCTGTCAGGTGCTGGATGCCTGCGCTCTCCTGAAACTCTGGAACTGCGGTTCGTTCTGTCTCCACCTTGAACGGCGCCATTGCCCCATCTCCGGCGGCTTGCACCTTCGCGCCCAGCGTTTGCCCTATGAGATGGAGTAGCAGAGCGGCTGTGTTGTACCGAATGGAGGGTGCATCTAATGGGAGTTGCTTTCCTCTGGCCGCTGCGCGCAGCCGATGCAACGAGAGCACCAGGGTTCTCGCCAGTGGCGAAGCGAGCCCGAAGACCGTCCGTTCCCTTCGTGAGATGAGCGCAACGTCGGTCAGGATCACAACAAGATCGAAGGAACTCTCAGCCAGGCGGAGGCTCGCCTCGCCGAGAAAGTCGCCTCCATGGCGCCGCTCATCCGATCCGAGGCGGAGGGCCTCTTCGAAATGGAACTCCCATCCGCGGCTGCTCGCTCTCTGAAGTTCCGCTGACGCATCCTCGATCAGCTGCCGGGCGAGCTCCGAAAGCGCACTGCGGTCTCCGCTCTGAGAGTGCGCAACGATGATACCTACCTGGACTGACGAAGAGGTCATTGCCGGATTGTACGTCCCGATGCAGGATGACATCGGCCCCTTTCGCCGAGGGGGGCAAGCGTCGTGACATGATACGGGCTCAATTGCTTTCGTCGGCAGGGTCGCCCCGCGAGCTCTCGAGGTGGCCAGGCGATCGTCGCACCTGCCTCCGTTCAACTCACTTGAAAGGAGAACTTTTCATGCGAGAAGCCCCCGCAGCCCTGCGTCAGACCCTGTTCCACTGGATGCGCGCGGTTGCTCATACGGCAGTGGTGCGGGTCTTCCTCTTTTCCAGGAATATCATGACCGCCCCGGCCACCGCGACGACGAAGGAGAGACAAAGCAGCAGGACGCCGGGGATGATCCCAAACAGCGCCTCCTCCCAACTGGTTCGCCCGTTGGTCAGGACTGGTAGCAGGAGAGAAACCAGCAGGACTGCGCCGCCGAACAGTCCACCGATAAGACCCAGGATCAGCGCGATCATTCCGGCTCTGCTCATTCCTGCTTCTCCTTCTCCGAGCAAGTCCTGTCTGCGTGGGAAGCTTGAACTATACCCACTCGACCGACAGCGTTCAACCGGGATTGCTGGGGCAGACCGCATGTGGGGTCGCAGCTTCAATCGCGCAGCAGACCGCATGTGGGGTCGCAGCTTCAATCGCGCAGTGGGCCTCCCGGTCTACTCGCTGTAGATGCGCACTCGCTGACTGCATGAAAACTTTCCAATCCGAGGAGCTTTCGGGCGCTAGTTTGTAGAGATGTTTTCGATTTTGCCGGACCGAGGGATCCTCGGTGCATGGCAAGAGCACTACGAGTCGAATATCCCGGAGCGCTGTATCACGTCACCTCGCGTGGCAACAGGAGGCAGCGCATCTTCGACGATGACCGCGATTGCGAGCACTTCCTTGCACTCGTCGGTGAAGCCGCCCGTCGGTACGGCTGGCTCATCAGCGTCTACGTCCTGATGACGAATCACTTTCATCTCGTTGTGAAGACTCCGGACCCGAACCTCGCCCTCGGTATGAAGTGGCTCAACGCCACGTACGCGGCCTGGTACAACCGCCGGCACGGGAAGGTCGGCCACCTGTTCGGCGAGCGGTACAAGGCGATCCATGTGCAGAGTGAGGAGTACCTCCAGCGGCTCGCGCGCTACGTGGTGCTCAATCCCGTCCGGGCGAACATGGTCGAGACTCCCGGCGAGTACCGCTGGTCGAGCTACCGGGCGACAGCCGGGATCGAAGCCTGTCCGGAGTGGCTCGCGACCGGAGAGCTGATCCCGTACTTCGGCGAGGCGGGCACCTGGCAGCAGAACTACATTCAGTACGTCGCAGATGGCGTCGGAACGGCGGATCCGATCTGGCGAGGTTTGCGGCGCCGGGTGTTCCTGGGAAGTGAGCAGTGGTTGCGATCGATGAGGCAGAAGATCGACGCCAAGTGGCGTCATGTCGACATTCCGCATGACCAGAGAGCCGCGGGGAGGCCGTCGATGGGGACAGTGATCAACGCGGTCGCTGAGGCGATGCAGATGAGGCCCAGGGAGATCCGCCGAGGCAGAGGCGGCCTTGCGCGGATGATATCTGCATGGCTCGGTGTGTATGAAGGACGACGAAGGCTTCGGGTAATCGCGCGGACGCTGCATCTGAAGAGCTGCAGTCGGATCACTCAGCTGGCCGCGGAATGCGAGAAGCTGCTCCGAGACGACAAACGGCTCGAGCAGGTGGTCACGGCTGCGCGGCTGGCTCTCGCGTAGCGGCAATCCATCAATTCGCGAAAACTGCTCTACAGATGGCGGAGCCGTGCGCGATTTGAAGTGAGCTTTCGTTTCCAACACGTCTGCGACAGCACTCTCGGTGATCCAAGCTGGACCGAAGGGGAACCCGCGAAAGACGCAACAGTCTCGCCGCCGTTCCTTGTTCGGATATCAGCATCGAGCAGCGAGCCACGCGGCGAAACACGCTCTGAATGAAGCTACGACCCCAAGATGCGGGATGCTCTGAATGAAGCTACAACCCCAAGATGCCTGAATGAAGCTACGACCCCAAGATGCCCCCAAGATGCCGTATGGACCCCAAGATGCCGTATGTCCGAAGAGAATCTTCGGGGCGGGATCTCGCGCTCCCGGGAGGAGCTGTAATTCGACCGTTTCAGCGACGTAATCATTCAGAAACATGAATGAATTCGCCGATTTTCTGAATTCATGGGTTGCCTGCCACTGTACATTTTGTGTATGGTCAGTGACTTAGCTTCGTCACCAGCCGGTAGGCGACGTGCAATCGATCTGGTTCCATGTGCCAAGTCTCAGAACAATCCATGAACGAGTTAAAACGAGTTGATACAATTTTGTAGCGGACGCCGCTCAACGGCCAAGCCATTTCCTGCTTCACAACTGAAAGGAGAGCCCCGATGAAACCTCTGAGTCGTAAGATTCTTTTGGCCAGCGTGTTGTTGCTGGTCGCATCCATTGCCCTCGGACAGGCGACAACCGGCACCTTGACGGGAACCGCCACCACCGAGGGGGCGCCGCTTCCCGGAGTCACCGTAACCATCGACTCTCCGTCACTGCAGGGCACCCGGACAACAGTCACCGGCAACAACGGCGACTACAACTTCCAGGCACTTCCGCCAGGCACGTACACCGTGACGTTTTCGCTCGACGGCATGGCGGATGTGACCAAGTCGACGACCGTCACCCTCTCGCAGACCCAGAGAGCGGATGCCAACATGCGCGTGAGTGCGATGGCTGAGGCAATCACGGTGACCGCGAGCGCCCCGAGCGTTCTCGAGACCCCGCAGATGTCGACCAACTTCGACGACAAGTTCATGGAGAACCTTCCGACAGGCCGGAGCGTGCAGGCGGCCGCGGCTCTGGCTCCCGGCACATCCCCCGAGGGCCCGAACAACCAGCTCATGATCTCGGGAGCGCCGTCTTACGAGAACCTCTACCTGGTGAATGGGGCGGTCGTGAACGACACCGTCCGCGGCCAGGCGGAATCGGTCTTCATCGACGACGCAATCGAAGAGACGACGATCCTGACCGGGAACGTCTCGGCGGAGTTCGGACGCTTCACGGGAGGCGTGGTGAGCGCCATCACCAAGTCCGGTGGAAACGAGTTCAGCGGATCGATCCGCGACTCGCTCACCAACGACGACTGGACCAACAAGACGCCCTTCGCCGGCCAGGCCGACCCCATCGATAAGGTCAACGAGGTGTGGGAAGGAACCCTGGGGGGACGGATCGTCAGAGACCGTCTGTGGTTCTTTGCCGCGGCCAGACTGCGCGAGACAGATTCGACGTCACAGACCATTGGAACGAACATTCCCTTCGCGAGGCTGGACGAAGAAGAGCGGTATAGGCCAAGCTGACCGGCGCGATCACCCAACGGCATTCCGTCGTCGCTTCGTACCTCGACCGGCTGACGACGCAAACGAATAACAGCTTCGGCTCGATCGTCGACACGCGCAGCCTCACGAACCGAGAGCTCCCGAACACGCTGCTCTCATTCAACTACAACGGCGTGCTGACAGACAATCTTCTCATCGAAGGGCTGTACAGCGAGCGTGAATTTGCGTTCGTCGGGGGCGGTGCGGACGCCCGGGATCGCATCTTCGGAACGATCATCCGAGACCTCGCGACCAGCCGCCGGGGGTGGTCCGCAACCTTCTGCGGCGTCTGTGACGACAAGACCCGCAACAACGAATACTGGATCCTCAAGAGCTCTTATTTCCTGTCCACCAGTTCGATGGGGACTCACAATCTCACCGCTGGCGTCGAAGATTTCGCCGAGCTTCGGAACGAGAACAACGACCAGGGGGGAAGCGGCTACCGGCTCTGGGGCGATTTCATTTACCAGGGCCAGGATGTTTTCATCGAAGTGATCCCCGGCACCAGCTTCATCCAGAATTTTCCGATCCTCAACCTGAGCAAGACCTCGAGCTCCGCGACGGAGTCGGTCTTCCTGAATGACAAGTGGGACCTCAACAAACGGCTGAGCTTCAACCTCGGCGTGCGCTATGACCGCAACGACGCGGTCGACCAGGCCGGCAACAAGGTCTCGGATGACGATGCGATCAGCCCCCGACTCGGAGCCATCTTCGACGTCTTCGGCAATGGCCGCCATCGCGTCTTCGCCGGTTACAACCGTTATGTGGCAAAGATCGACAACGGCATCAACGACTCCGCTTCCAATGCCGGAGCTCCGGCCTACTTCGGTTACACCTACCGTGGACCGGCGATCAACGCCGGGGACGGGCCCTATCTTCCCACCGACGAGGTTCTCCGGCAGGTGTTCGCCTGGTTCGACGCGAACGGCGGGGATGGCATGACGGCGGACCGCGGCGTGGACCTGCCGGGTGTAAACGTGAAGCTCGATGGGCAACTCGTGTCTCCGACGATGGACGAGTTTTCGCTCGGCTACGGGGTTCAGATCGGCTCGCGATCATTCGTCCGCGCCGACCTGATCAATCGTGAGTGGAACGATTTCTATGTCGACCTCAAGAATCTCGGTACCGGTCGCGTGACCGATGCGCTCGGCAACCAATTCGATCTGACTCTCGTGCGGAACGACGACAACGGTCTCGAGCGAAAGTACAACGCAGTCCAGCTGCAGGGCACCACGCGGCTCGGCTCACGATTCTCTGTCGGCGGCAACTACACATGGTCCGAGCTCGAAGGCAACGCCGACAGTGAGACTTCGAACAACGCGACGATTACTCTCACATCGCGCGACAGCCTTCCTGAGTACATCCGCCAGTCCTTCAACAATCCGGTTCGCAAGCTCAACGGCGACGTTCGCCATCGGGCGATTCTCTATGCGACGTGGGACGTTCCCACCCCAGTCGGTAATTTCAACCTGTCGTTCCTCGAGCGCTACAATTCAGGGTTTCCCTACTACGCTGCCGGGACGATCAGCCTCAGCGCGATCGCCAATCCCGGCTACGTCACACCGCCGACCACGGCGACCTACTTCTTCCCTGAAGGCGAGTTCCGTACCGAGGACATGACACGCAGCGACATTGCGGTGAACTACTCACTGCCGATCTTCGGCGTGAACTTCTTCGTCCAGGCAGATGTCCTGAACTTGTTCGACGAGGATGCGATCGACGATCCGCAGGGTCTCAACCAGACAGTGCTCACCTCACGCAATTCGGCATGCCGGCAGGGCCCGAACGGCCCCACGCCGGGCGCACGCTGCCTGGTGTTCAATCCGATCACGACTGCTGCGGTTGAGGGCATTCATTACCAGCTCGGCCCGACTTTCGGGCAGCCAGCAAGCCCTAGTGCCTATCAGTTGCCGCTGACCTACCAGGTGTCTCTGGGATTCCGCTTCTGACCCGAAGCCGATCCTGACTGCATTCGAGGCCCCCGGCCAAAAGGCCGGGGGCTTTTCGTTTGCGCGTGGGGCAGGACGGTCACCTGCCGTCCCCTTCAGGTCGGAAGTCGCCTGACCCATCACCCACGCAATCCCTGCGATCGCGTAAGTCGGGCGTCCGGTACGGTTGGTTCCGCTCGTCACATCGGAGGCATGAGCACTGTGTCGATCACGTGAACGGTGCCGTTACTTGCCATGACGTCGGTCTTGACCAGGTGTCCGTCGTTGATCATGACCTGATTTCCCATCGTGCCGATTCGCAGCATTGCACCGTTCGCGGTCTTTGCAGAGCTCATCGCCATGACTTCACGCGCGCTCACATTGCCCGGCACTACGTGGTACGAAAGCAGGGCACGAAGCTTCTCGCGGTTCTCGGGCCGCATCAGCATTTCGACCGTGCCGGCCGGAAGCTTCGCAAATGCCGCGTCGGTCGGTGCAAACACCGTGTACGGGCCATCGTTCATGAGCATTCCGTCCAGCCCGGCAGCCTTCAGGGCGGACACCAGCGTGGAATGCATGCCGGTCGACATCGCGACCTCGGCGATATTCATGTCCGCACTCATCGATCCGTCCATCGAATTGTCCATGGAGCTCCTGCACCCCGCCAGCGCCAGAACAGTCAACAACACCGTCGTCATCGTCTTCATCTTCAGCTTCATTTGAAATTCTCCTTTCCCTATGTACGCTCGATTGGTCCGGACGGATTCTCCCGGCTCTGATATTGCGTGATGAGGAGAGGCCCTCAGTGAGCGACCTCATCCAGGCGTTTCCCGTCGCGGGTGAGCGAGGGCGCGGATGTGAACGCGACGCGCGCCGGGAGCTCCGGTGCACTGACGCCCTCGAGGGACTGAAGCGCGAAGGGTCACGGACGCGCCTGCGCCAGCTGAAGTTCCGACTCCAGAGGGGCCTCCACCAGAGGGCCCTCCAGGAGGCTCCGCTGGCCCCGACGGTGCGTCATTCTGCCGCGTCGATTTCCCGTCCGACAGTACCGGCTTGCTTTAAGCTTAAGGGACTCCACGGACACACGATCATGGCTCTCACCGCCGGTAGCCGTCTTGGCCAGTATGAGATCGTCTCGCCGCTGGGCGCCGGCGGCATGGGTGAGGTGTACCTCGCGCGAGACGTGCGTCTGCATCGCCACGTAGCCATCAAAGTTCTTCGCGCGGAGACGGTGAGCGACGATGCCGCGCGGCGGCGCTTCGAGCAGGAAGCGAGAGCCGTCGCCGCGCTGGCCCACCCAAATATTCTGGCCATTCATTACTTCGATACTCACCATGGCACCAGCTACGCGGTCACCGAGCTGCTGGAGGGCGAAACACTTCGGGACCGCATCGTTCGCTCCAGGCTCCCCTGGGGCAAAGCCGTCCACACCGCCGCCTCAATCGCCGATGGTCTCGCCGCGGCGCACGAGAAGGGGATCGTTCACCGCGACCTCAAACCCTCGACTGTCTTTCTGACCTCCGCCGGTCATGTGAAGATCCTCGACTTCGGCCTGGCTCACGTGGCACCTCGGCCCGACGAATCGGCGGACAGCAGCACCGCCCTGCAAACGGTGCCGGGCACCGTGATGGGAACGGTCGGCTACATGTCGCCCGAACAGCTCGGCGGCGAGCCCGTCGACGCAACCACCGATCTGTTCGCGCTCGGCTGCATTCTGCACGAGATGATCGACGGCAAAAATCCCTTTGGACGCGCGAACACCACGGCGACCATCGCCGCGGTGCTCCGCGACCCGCCGGCC
>JBGSYJ010000303.1:0-12769 GCA_041750915.1 Thermoanaerobaculia bacterium
GACCTGATCGAAGAACTTTTCCTTTTCCTTTGGCTCGAGGCCGAGCCAGAGGTCTGCCAGGGCTTTAAGCGGGTTGCCGGCCTTCGCCCCCGACTTGCTGCCGCTCTTCTTTTCAGCGAAACGGTCGAAAGAATTGATCCCGATGCGCCGAACGAACGCGCTGAATTCCGCTGGCGGTGGTGGGGTGGTCTCTTCCGGTTTGGTCTTCTTGGTCACTTTTTTTCCCTCTTCTTGAGCTTCTTTGCTCGTCTTCTGAACTTGCCGGGTTTGGAGATGGTCTCGTCATAGTTTCCGACGTGCACTGCTTCCGATCGCGCGATCTCGATGAAGCGCTCCTGGCTGCGGACGGGTTTGCCCTGCTGCTCCCGCCGCACGTACGTTCCATCGGATCTCAAGGTCCAGGCCTTGACGTTGTCGGCGAGTATCGTCCCGAGGACCTCAGTCTCTGCGCGCTTCTTGAGATCTCGGCTGATGAGTGGAAAGGATGTCTCGAACCGTCGGATGAAATTCCGCGGCATCCAGTCTCCGCTCGATGCGTACACCTCGGTGTCCCCGCCGTTTCTGAATAGAAACAGTCGAGAGTGCTCGAGGAACCGATCGACGACAGAGGTCACCGTGATCCGCTCGCTCAATCCCTCGACGCCCGGAACGAGGCAGCAGATACCTCGCACGATCAGCTGGATGTTGACGCCGGCCTGCGAAGCCTCATAGAGGGCAGAGATGACCAGATGATCGACCAGCGCGTTCATCTTCGCGATGATCTCCGCAGGCTTTCCCTCGCGCGCGTTGCGGGCTTCCCGTTCGATCATCTCAATGGTCCAGCGTCGGTAATCCATTGGGGCGACGACGAAGCGTTTCCAGTGAAGATCGGGAGCTTTCCCTTCGAAGATCTCCTGCACGGTGGCGAGGCTGAACCCGGTGAGCAGATTCATCATCTGCGAGGCATCGTCGCCGAACGCTTCGTCGCAGGTGAAGAGATCGATGTCGGTGTAGAGCTTCCCGGTGTTCGCGTTGTAGTTCCCCGTCGAGAGGTGAACGTAGCGCCTGAGCTCTCCTGCCTCCCGACGAACGATGAGGCAGAGCTTGCAGTGCGTCTTGATGCCGACCAGGCCGTAGACGACCTGAACGCCGACTTCTTCGAGCTGACGCGCCCATGCGATGTTCTTCATCTCATCGAATCGCGCCTGGAGCTCGACGACGACGGTGATCTGTTTACCGCGAAGAGCCGCGGCAGCGAGCGCTTCGACGATCGGCGACTTCGGGTCGACGCGGTAGAGCGTCTGTTTGATTGCGACGACATCGGGATCTTCGGCCGCCGCCTGTACGAACTCGACGACCGACGAGAAGGAATCGTACGGACGGTGCAGGAGGATGTCGCCGTCGCGGATGATCGAGAAGATGTCTTCGCTGCTGGCCAGCTGGGATGGGATGCGCGGGTTGAAGGGCGGCTCCTTGAGGTCGGGCCTCTTCTCGTCGCCGTAGATCTGCATGAGGTCGCCCGGCTTGAGCAGTCCGGGGCTGATGAAAATCTCATCCTCCTTGCAGCGCGTCTCTTCCAGCAGCAATGAGATGAGCTCCTCGTCGGCCTCGGTGCCCACCTCGATCCAGACGATCTCCTTCCTGTCGCGTCGCCGCAGCTCCGATTCGACGGACTTGAGGAGATCCTCGACTTCGTCTTCCCGGATCGACAGGTCCGCATTCCGAATGACGCGGAAGGGGACGACCTGCTGGATTCGAAGGCCGGGGAAAAACTCGGTGGCGTGCTCTGCGATGAGTCGCTCGACCGGAATGTATCGCGAATTCGTGCCCGGCACAGGGATCAGCCGGGGAACCTGCGCGGGAACTTTGAGAAAAACGAAATGCTCCCCGCGATCGGCTTCGAGCTTCAGAGCGATGTTCAGCGCGAGGTTCGAAAGGAAAGGAAACGGATGTCCCGGATCGACCGCCAGTGGAGTGAGGATCGGCGCCAGATGCCGGCGGAAGTGCTCGCGCATCTGCGTCTGTTCCTTCTTCGAGAGATCGGCGATCCTCACTAGAGAGATTCCGGCCTTCTTGAGCTCCGGAAGCAGCCTCTTTTCCAGGCAGACGTACATGTCCTGCAGCAGGAGACGCGCCCGCTCCTTGATTCCCTTTAGCTGCTGGGTGGGAGTGAGACCATCGGGTGATCGCTCGCGGATCGATGCCGTGACGAGCTCCCGGATTCCGCCCACACGCACCATGAAGAACTCGTCGAGATTCATCGAGCAGATGCTGAGGAACTTGAGCCGTTCCAGAAGTGGAACGGCAGGATTCTCCGCCTCAGCCAGGACGCGTCTGTTGAACTCGATCCAGCTGAACTCCCGATTGAAGAGTTGGATACCCCGGTCAGGCTTCGTTGCGGGGGGCACTTTGATCGCCGCCGTTGGAAGCGCAGGTACTGCCGCAGGGGGCGCCGGTGGTGCAATCGTCGCCGGATCCGGTGGCTTCATCTCATGGGGCATCTGTTTTCCGCGGTTCCTTGCCCGCGCGAGCTTATCGGACATCGGCTACCTCTTCATGTAAATTGTGTTTGAAGTTCATGTTCTCCGCTATTGGTCCGGGCTTTCGGGGCCACAGTTTCCATCTCAGCACGGGGGACTTTACATGGAATTTACATCGCGTTCGCATTCCCTCGACGGGTTGCGGGTAGAGTTCCCGCCATGAAAGATTATCGAACGACAGCCAGGATGTCTCCCCTTCTTGCCCTTCTGCTGGTGACGATTGCCTGCGGAGGTGGTGAACATGCCGCAACCTCGACAGGTGAAACCCCGAGTGAGGGAAGAACCGCACCGATCACCGTCAAGGGTTCGGACACGATGGTCATTCTCGGGCAGCGCTTTGCTGAAGAGTATATGAAACAGAATCCCGGCACGGTCATTCAGGTGAACGGGGGAGGTTCCGGTACGGGGATCGCGGCGCTGATCAACGGGACAGTCGACCTCGCCCAGTCATCCAGAACGATGTCAGACGCGGAGAAGGCATCCGTCGAAAAGCAGCGCTCGGCACAGGTGGTCGAGACGCCGGTCGCACTCGATTCACTCGCTGTCTTCGTTCATGCCAGCAGTCCGGTGAAGCAGATGACGATCGAACAGGTTCGAAACATCTACATGGGCAAGGTGACGAACTGGAACGAAGTGGGCGGGCCGAATGCGACGGTCGTCATCTACGGTCGCGAGAGCTCGTCCGGTACGTACGATTACTTCCGTGAGCATGTTCTGGAAGAAGGCGACTTTTCTCCGCGTGTTCAGACGCTCGCCGGTACTGCGGCCATCATCAACGCCGTCGCTAAGGATCCGAACGGGATCGGGTATGGCGGTATCGCCTATTCGAAGGACGCGGTTGCGATCGGTCTTGCCGAGGGAACAGGCCCCGCAATAGCGCCGACCGAGGCGACGGTTGCCGACGGAACGTATCCGCTGGCCAGGAATCTGTACTTCTACACGCTGTCGAATGCCAGCGATCCAATCCGGCAGTTCGTGGAGTGGGCTATTTCTCCTGCAGGCCAGGCAGTGGTCGAGAACGTCGGCTACTTCCCGCTCAACGAGACGCCCGCTGCCGCAACTGGCACCACGGCGGCGGATACGACTGCGGCCGGGGCCGATGCAGCTGCGCAGTAATCTCGTTTTCGCCCGGGCCGCAGTGCGGCGACGGTTGCTCAATGGCACGATGCTGGGGGTATTCACCACCGCGGGTCTGAGCGCGATCCTCATCATTTTCCTGATTTTCATTTTCACGTTCAGGGAGTCGGTGTCGATTTTCACCAGCCCCGTCGTGAAGGAGGAAGCAAACCTCGCTGAGTTTTTCGTGAATACGCAGCCCGGCGACTCGCTGATCGACCGCTACATCTGGCAGCCGACATCCCGCGACCCGAAGATGTCGTTGATCCCGCTGATTCTCGGCACGCTCAAGTCGACGCTCGTGGCGCTGCTGTTCGCCTGTCCCATTGGGGTTGCGGCGGCGCTTTACTCGTCCGAATTCGCGTCGGTGCGAGTTCGGGAGATCGTCAAGCCTGTGATCGAGTTGCTTGCCGGCATCCCTTCGGTGGTTCTCGGGTTTTTTGCTCTTATGGTTCTCGCCAGCTGGCTTCAGAACACGATGGGATTCACCTACCGGCTGAACGCGTGGAATGCAGGACTCGCGCTGGGCATCGCTCTTCTGCCGATCATTTTCACGATCTCGGAGGATGGGTTGTCGGCAGTTCCCAGGAGCTACCGTGAAGCGTCGATGGCGATGGGGGCAACGAGACTGCAGACGGCGCTCCGTGTCGTGCTTCCGGCGGCCACCCCGGCCGTATTTGCGTCGTTCGTGCTCGCTTTCGGACGGGCGATCGGTGAAACGATGATTCTGCTGATGGCGGGTGGCAACGCGGCGATCAGCTCATTTTCGCTCTCCGATCCCCTTCGCACGCTGTCGGCGTCGATCGCCGCGGAACTGGGCGAGGTCGTTTTCGGCAGCGCTCATTACGCGTCGCTGTTCTTCATCGGAACGCTGCTTTTCGTCATCACGTTCATCAGTAACACCGCGGGCCAGCTCATCATCAGACGCATGCAGCGTGGGATGCAGGGATCGGCGTCATGACCGCCCCGGTAATGTACGAACCGCTGGTTCCTCGCGTGGGCGGTCACCGGAACCGCAGAGTCGTGGACGGCGTCTGGATCGGACTGCTGGGAATCAGCATTCTGATCATCCTTGCGATTCTCGTGCTGATCCTCGGGAACATCTTCTGGCACGGAGCGGGGACCGTCTCCTGGGCATTTCTCACCGAGCCGCCGCGCGATGGTCTGACCGCGGGTGGAATCTTTCCGGCAATCGTCGGTACTGCTGCTCTTGTGATTCTCATGAGTATCGCCGCGGTGCCACTGGGGGTTGCGACGGCTGTTTACCTTCACGAGTACACGCCCCATGAGGGGCCGAAGCTGGCGTGGGAGCGCTTCAAGGTCAGCGAAGGACGGCGCGGTCGGATCAAGCTCCTGTTGCGTTTTCTTTCGGCAGCTCTCGCCACGGTTGCGAGAAGCGCCGTCGCGAACCTCGCCGGTGTCCCGTCGATCGTCTTCGGACTTTTCGGACTCGGCTTCTTCATTCAGTTCGTCGGTGGCGGGATGGACCGGATGTTCTATCCGGACGGCCAGGTGGTGTGGAACCAGGGCTCGCTTCTCTGGGCGGCGTTGACCCTGGCGCTGCTGACCCTGCCGACGGTGATTGTCGCGACCGAAGAGGCCTTGCGAACTGTGCCGCCGGACCAGCGCGAGGCCTCACTTGCTCTCGGAGCCACGCAGTGGGAGACGATCCGCAGAGTCGTCCTCCCGGCCTCACTTCCCGGCATCTTCACTGGAGGAATCCTCGGGGTGTCCAGAGGTGCCGGCGAAGTTGCTCCGATTCTCTTCACCGGCGCGGCCTACTACCTGCCGTACCTGCCCCAGAAGGTATCCGACCAGTTCATGCACCTCGGCTATCACGTCTACATCCTTTCCACCCAGTCGCCGGATGTCGATGCGACGATGCCGCTTCTCTACGGTACGGTCTTCGTGCTTCTCGTGCTGACGTTTCTTCTGAATCTGGCCGGCGTGCTGCTTCGCTCGCGGACTCGCTCGAGGCTCCGCTAGGAGGCTATGATGGCCGCTATCGACATGAAGGTGAAGGAACGGCCCGAGCGCCGGTTGACCGAGATGCAGGAAGGGAAGACTCCAAAGATCGAAGTCCGCGATTTCGATTTCTACTACAGCCAGAATCAGGTTCTGCATAAAGTGACGCTCGATGTTCCGGAAAAAGAGGTCACTGCGCTGATCGGACCCTCAGGTTGCGGGAAATCGACGTTCCTGAGGTCTCTGAACCGGATGAACGACACGATTGCCGGTACGAGGGTCGAAGGCACGGTCACCATCGACGGGGTAGAGATCTACCAGCCCGGTGTCGACGTTGTGGCACTTCGCCGGCGAGTGGGAATGGTGTTTCAGAAATCGAATCCATTTCCCAAGTCGGTTTACGAGAACGTTGCTTACGGGCTCCGCATCGGCGGAATCCGGGACCGTTCGGTGCTGGACGAGGTCGTGGAACGATCGCTGCAACGAGCTGCTCTCTGGGAAGAAGTGCGGGACCGGCTGAACACCAGTGCGCTGTCTCTATCGGGCGGACAGCAGCAGAGACTGTGTATCGCGAGGGCCCTGGCCGTCGATCCGGAAATTCTTCTGATGGATGAGCCTGCGTCGGCGCTCGATCCGATCGCGACGCAGAAGATCGAGGAGCTGATCTACCAGCTCAAGGACAATTACACGATTGTGATCGTGACGCACAACATGCAGCAGGCCGCGCGAGTCTCGGACCGGACGGCCTTTTTCATGCTTGGAAAGCTCGTAGAAGTTGGTGACACGAACACCATGTTCATGACGCCGAAAGAGAAGCTTACTGAAGACTATATAACAGGGCGATTTGGTTGAACATTAACAGAGGCGTATTTCGTTGATTTAAGTCTTAGCCATAAATCGCGCAATAGCGTAATATATAAACGTAAACAAATAGATGAGACATTTCGACAAAGATATTGACACGCTGAAAGATCAGCTCCTCCGGATGGGTGCGATGGTGGAAGACGCCATCAGCCAGTCAATCAGAGCTTTGCTGGAGCGAGACACCGGGATCGCCGAGGCAGTCATCGCCGCGGATAACCAGATCGACAGGATGGAGCTCGAGATCGATCAGTTCACCATCGAGCTGATCGCGAAGATGCAGCCGACGGCCGTCGACCTCCGCTTCGTCGCGACCATGATGAAGGTCACCCCCGAGCTCGAGCGGATTGCCGACCTCGCGCAGGACGTCTGCGAGCGGGCGATCGAGCTCAATCGGGAGCCTCAGCTCAAACCGCTCATCGACATCCCTCGCCTTGCCCGTATCTCACAGGAGATGGTGCGGCACGCGTTGGATGCCTTCGTCAAGCGCGACGCCAACCTCGCCCGCGCCGTGATCGCTCGCGACGACGAGGTCGATCTGCTGACCGAACAGTCCTTCCGTGAACTTCTCACCTACATGCTGGAAGACTCACGCAACATCTCGCGCGCGATCCGGCTGACATTCGTTGGCAAGTATTTCGAGCGCATCGCTGATGGCGCAACCAACATCTGCGAAATGGTCGTCTTTCTGGTTGAGGGCAAGGTGATCAAGCATGCGGGGATTACGGGATCGGAGGAATGAGGAAAATTGAGAATTTAGAATTCAGAATTCAGAAAAGCGACCGCCGAGTCTCCCCTTCTGCATTCTGAATTCTCAATTCTCAATTCTTCAGCCATGAGAATCGCTCTCATAGAAGACGACCGCGATCTGGCCTACACGATCCAGCTCAACCTCGAGCGCGAGGGCTACGAGGTCGAGCACTTCAGCAATGGTCAGGAAGGGCTCCTCGGGGTCCAGCATGGGCAGTTCGACTTTCTCATTCTCGACCTCAACCTGCCGGACCTCGATGGGTTCACGATCTGCCGCGAGCTGCGGCGCGATCCGCATACAGAGGGGCTTCCTATCCTCATGCTGACCGCCCGGACGGGAGAGCGCGACAGAATCACAGGACTCGAGCTCGGCGCTGACGACTACCTGGTCAAACCCTTCAGCGTGCGGGAGCTGATCGCGCGCGTCGGCGCGATCCTCCGCCGCACCGGATCGAAAGGGAAGGATGACGCGGTCTACGAGGATTCAGGCCTCAAAGTCGATGGAAAGACCTACCGAGTGTTGGTGTCGGGGACGGAGGTCAAGCTTGCGCGCAAGGAATTCGAGCTTCTCTGGATTCTGATCCGCAACCGCCCCTCGGTGGTATCACGCGACCGGATTCTTTCGGAAGTCTGGCAAATGGCCGACGACGTCGAGACCCGGACCGTCGATGCGCACGTCCGGAATCTGCGAAAGAAGATAGGACGGGAGCGGATCACGACCGTGATCGGATATGGGTACCGCTTTGAATCCGCCGATCCTTCCTGAAAGCAGGGAGGGGCCGCGACTGAGGATACTGGCTGCAGTCGTTCTCGTGTTGCTTCTCAGTGCTATCACAGCAGTGCTCGCACTCTACCGCTCGAGCCTCTGGCCTTTCGCGGCGGGACTTTTGATCGTGGCGGTGCTGGTGATCTCGGTCGTTTCCATTCATGCGTGGATGAGCCGGCAGAGCCGGAGCATCGAGGCTCTGACGGAGAAGGCGCGAAGCGTCGCCAGAGGTGACTTCTCGAGATCGATGACGGGTGGCGGGCTCGCGCCCGAGTTCGAGGATCTCGCACATGCGCTCGAGGAGTGGAAAGCGGCTCTGCACGAAGAGCAGCTCGCTTTCGAGCAGCGGAGAGACGCGCTGTCACAAATTCTCGACGGCATCGGTGAGGGGCTGGTCGCCATCAACCGCCGCAAAAGGGTCGTGCTGGCGAACCGGCGGGTGGCCGACCTGTTCGGCATCGAGGGAACTCTCATCGGCAAGTCGTTTCTGGAGCTGATCCGCAGCCAGTCTCTGCTCGCAGCGTTCGACCGAGCGCTCGCCGGTGAAGAGTCAACCGACCGCGCGGCGATGGTTGTCAAGGGCATCACCCGACAGATCGAGATGCGCGTCTTTCCCATCTCCACGACCTCCGAAATCGCCGCCGTCGCCCTCTTCATCGACGTCACACGCATTGAGCAGCTCGAGCGGATCCGCCGCGACTTCATCGCCGACTTTTCGCACGAGGTCCGGACGCCGCTCGCGGGAATCCGGTCTGCCGTCGAGACCTTCGAGGCCGGCGATCTTCAGCCCGCACAGGAAGATCACCTGAAGAAGATCATCGCGCGCCAGGTCAGCCGGCTCGAGAAGCTCGTCGAGGAAGTCGGCGAGCTCAAACAGATCGAGGCGGGCGAGCTTCAGCTGACTCTCGAGCCGGTTCGTCTCCGCCATCTGCTCGAAGAGCTGGCCGACGATTTCTCGGAAAGTGCGGCCGCGCGCCGCGTGAAGATCACCGTTGCCGACGGTGAGACGGTCGCCCTCGCCGATACCCAGAAGATCCAACAGGTATTCGCGAATTTGATCGACAACGCTCTCAAACACGGGAGTCGGGGTGGCCAGATCCGGCTCGAGCCGTTCCACGAGCCAGGAATTTCGGGCGCACGGGTCATCGACTTCGGCGACGGGATTCCCCTCGAGGAGCAGGAGCGGATCTTCAATCGCCTCTACCGCATAGACCGCAGCCGCTCGCAGGAAGTCCGCGGCACCGGGCTCGGGCTGGCCATCACCAGACACCTGGTCGAGCTTCACGGGGGCACGATCAGCGTCCGGAGCGAGCCGGGCAGGGGGGCGACGTTTGAGGTGCGGCTGCCGGAGTGGGGCAAAGATGAAAGATGAAAGATGAAAGATGAAGCCCCGCCCACGCCTCCTCAGGCCTGGGGGGTGGGCTTCATCTTTCATCTTTCATCTTTCATCCTTCCTTTCCCCCTCCGCCCCCTCCAGAATAAAGAGGCTATACTCCGCGTTCCCCTATCGCAGCAAAAACCCCATCTGCAGAGGAAATTACGATGAAAGCTGAAGGACATCCCCAGTATCAGGAAGTCAACGTTCACTGCGCCTGTGGCGAACAGTGGACGACTTCCTCGACCAAAAAAGAGCTCAGAATCGAGATCTGCTCGAAGTGCCACCCGTTTTTCACGGGAAAGCAGAAGCTCGTCGACTCCGCTGGCCGTATCGACCGGTTCCAGCAGCGCTACAAGAAGCGGGACGTGAAGAACTGATGTTCCGCACGATCCGTCGCGGCTGGCTGAACGGTGCGAAACTCTTCGCCGGCACGTTCAATGCCGTCACCAACGGCCTGACTTCATCGATGCCCTCGGGGGCCGACCGGAACGTCGACATGCTCGTCGGCGGCCAGGCGGTCATCGAAGGCGTCATGATGCGCGGGCTGAAGGGGTATTCGGTGGCCGTGCGCCAGCCGGACGGCAATATCGCCATCCGCAAGGACACGATCGTCTCACTGACGACGAAGTACCCGATTCTCAAGACTCCGGTGCTTCGCGGCTCGATCGTGCTGATCCAGTCGCTCGTCCTCGGAATCCGCGCGCTGAACTACTCGGCGAGCGTCTCGAGTGAGGGCAAGGACGGCGAGCCCGAAATGTCGAGCTGGGCGGTTGCGACGTCGATGCTGTTCGCCCTGGCTCTCGGCGTCGGCATCTTCATTCTGGCTCCCCTCGGACTGACGAACCTGATCCGTCACTACCTGCTCCCGGAAATGGGAAACGTTGGCTACAACGTGATCGACGGCATCATCCGCGGAATCTTCTTCTTCCTCTACGTCTGGTCGATCTCGTTCATGGATGACATCCGCCGGGTCTTCCAGTATCACGGAGCCGAGCACAAGACGGTTTACACCTTCGAAGCGCACGAAGAACTGACGGTTGAGAATGCGCGGAAGAAGTCCACGCTGCATCCCCGTTGCGGAACGAGTTTTCTGCTATTCGTGATGGCGATCTCGATCGTCGTATTTTCGATGATTCCGGCGACCGCGCCGTTCGTCATCAAGTTCGGCGCCCGCATCGTGCTGCTGCCTCTCATTGCGGGACTCGCCTACGAGATCATCCGCTTCTCAGCCAGGCATCTCGACTCGAAGCTCTGTCGTGCTGCGATCACGCCGGGCCTCTGGCTCCAGCGGATCACGACGAAGGAGCCCGATGACGCCCAGCTCGAAGTAGCGATCATCGCCCTCAAGGAAGCGCTCGTTTACGACGGAATCGAGGAGAACCAACTGGCCGTTGCTTAGCAGACCAGCTGTATGAAGTGATGGGAAAGTGCCGGTTTGGCGCTTTCCCGTTTTTGTATGTAGGGGATAGTAGACAGTACACAGTAGACAGGAGACAGTAGACCGCCCACCCCGCATGTCTTCGCATGCGAGTCAACACGGATGAGGGGATAGTAGACAGTACAAGTAGACAGGAGATAGTAGACCGCCCCGTTAAGACGCTCGTGATGACAAGTAGCGCATCATCCTCTGCAAGATTGTGAGGGGGTGGGCGGGCTACTGTCTTCTGTCTCCTGTGTACTGTCTACTTCAAGAAAATCCATGCTCGAAAAACTAACCGAAATCGAACGCCGCTACGAGGAGCTTCAGCAGAAGATCTCCGATCCGTCCATCGTGTCGGACATGACGAACTACCGTTCGACGATGAAGGCGATTGCCGACATCGAAGAGGTCGTCGAGAAATATCGTGAGCTCAAGGCGGTGCAGAAGGCCATCGCCGAATCCCGCGAAATGATCGAATCGTCGAGCGATGACGACGGGATGCGCGAGCTTGCTGAGCTCGAGCTCGCGAGTCTCATCGAGCAGGAGCCGCAGCTGACCTCCGAGATCCGGATTCTCCTTCAGCCGAAGGATCCGAACGATGACAAGAACGTCTTCGTCGAGATTCGTGCCGGCACCGGCGGCGACGAGGCCTCGCTGTTCGCCGCCGAGATCATGCGGATGTACATCCGCTATGCCGAGCAGAATCGCTGGAAGGTCGATGTCACGGACGCGAACTACTCTTCGGTCAATGGGGTCAAGGATGCAACGTTACTGATCGAAGGGAACAAGGTGTACTCGCGGCTGAAGTTCGAGTCGGGTGTGCACCGCGTGCAGCGCGTTCCGCAGACGGAAACTCAGGGACGCGTTCATACCTCGGCGATCACGGTAGCGGTGCTGCCCGAAGCCGAGGATATCGACATCCAGGTCAACGAAAAGGATCTGCGGGTGGACACGTTCTGTTCGTCCGGACCCGGAGGGCAGTCGGTCAATACCACCTATTCGGCTGTTCGACTCACGCACCTCCCCTCGGGAGTCGTCGTCTCGTGTCAGGACGAAAAGTCCCAGATCAAGAACCGGGCGAAGGCGCTCAAAGTCCTCAAGGCGCGCCTCTTCGACATTGAGCGCGAGAAGCGGGAAACGGAGCTCTCTGTGCAGCGGAAAGGAATGATCGGCAGCGGCGATCGTTCCGAGAAGATCCGAACGTACAACTTTCCGCAGGACCGTGTTACCGATCATCGCATCGGGCTGACCACGCACAATCTTCCCGCAATCATGGATGGAAGTCTCGACGTTCTGATCGAGCCGTTGAACTCCCACTTCCAGGCGGAAAAGATGCGGGAGTCGGTCGAGGCGAAGTGAGGGGAGGAGACAGTAGACAGTAAACAGTAGACAGTAGTCCGCCCTCCCTTTGCGATCTCCCGCTGTCCTTCCAGCAATCCCGGATCTCTCGCTCCGCTCTCCACAGGGAACAGAAGTAGGGTGGGGGTTTACTGTCTACTGTCTCCTGTGTACTGTCTACTGCTGACGATGAAGGACCGTATCGACGCAATACTCAGAAAGCCGCAGGCCGAGTATCTCGAATCTCTGTTGCCGGAGCGGGATGCGCTACTCGATCGCATGGAGCGGTTCGCTGCGGAGAGCGACCAGCCGATCGCCGATCCTGAAGTTGCTCAGATGATGCGGATTCTCGTGCGTGCGAGGCAGCCGCGGCATCTTCTCGAGGTCGGTACGAACATCGGATATTCGGTCGTCGTGCTGGGAAGTGAATGCGATCCGTCGGCATTGATCGAGACGATAGAGATCGACCGGCCGACGCTGACGACTGCGCGTGGTTTCGTCGCGGAGGCGGGACTGGAGTGCGAAGTCGAGTTCCACGAGGGCGCGGCGCTCGAGGTCATTCCCGGTCTCATCGGCCCGTTCGATTTCGTCTTCATCGACTGCGTCAAGACCGAGTACGGCGATTACCTCGATGCTCTGATGCCGAAGCTCGAACC
>JBGSYJ010000304.1:0-2692 GCA_041750915.1 Thermoanaerobaculia bacterium
GGATGCCGACGAGATTACCGTCTGGGTCATTTGGGGTCGCCCATTAGCAGCATTGTCAATATGGGCGGGCGGAACCCCATGCGGCGTTTAGCCGCTGCTTATCGATGGCATCTCTCTGTGATGTCTGAGTCAGCAGTCCCGCTGTCTCGTTCGTGCGGCGTCGGATCGAGATGATCCGGGTCAGTTGGGGTCATATCTGGAAAAGCAACTTAACGGGCGCGGCGCTTGGTAATCCTGGGAATCGACAGTTGTGTCTCCCCGTCCTGCTCGGCGATCGGCGGTACGCACCGAAATCGATTCGCTCAGAGAGCGGGGTTACGTTGCTTTTCCAGATGTGCCCCAACTAATGATGGCGACCGCGTGTTCGGAGGACGGGATCCTGCAGGAGTACCCCGACCTGGTTCGGATGGACATTCAGGCAGCCCTCGCCTACGCTGCGGATAGAACGAATGAGGTACTCTGCCGGTAGCATCAAGTGAGAACTAACATGACTCTCGACCGAATCACGATCGAACCCGGCAAAATGAATGGGCAACCGTGTATACGCGGGTTGCGGATCACGGTCAAACGGGTGCTCCTCGCTCTCGCGGAGTACTCCGATCGTGACCAGCTCAGACGGGCGTATCCGGATCTCGAAGAAGAGGATATTCGTCAGGCATTGGCCTATGCAGCAGCCAATCTCGAGGATCAGATCGAGGAGCCGGTTCCCCTTCGATGAGGCTTCTGCTCGATCAGAACCTCTCCGCCGAAACTGCGGTTGCGTTGCGTAACATCGGGGTCGACGTGGTTCACACTCGCGAGGTCGGGCTGGAGCGGGCACCCGACGACCAGATTCTCGAGTGGTGTCGCGGGCAGAACAGGGTGGCGATCACGCGCGATGCCGATTTCCACGCGCTTCTCGCATTGTCCGGCGAGACGAAACCGTCCGTCATCAGATTCCGTATCGAACCTCTCGAAGATCGTGATCTCGTGACAATCATCCAGTGGATCATCGAAAAGAAGAGCGACGAGCTGCAGAGCGGGGCTGCAATCACAGTGAAGCGGGGCTCGATTCGCGTTCACACCCTACCGCTGCTTTCGATGGAAGGAGAGGAGCGTGTCTGAGATCGTTCAGCGCCTCTGAGGCTTCTGCCACACGCTCCGCCACGACGTCATCGACCACGGCGACTACATCGAGCGTTCACCTGTCTGCTCGTCCTCACCGCCGGAGCCTGAGGGTTTACCCGAAAAGTGGAGTATTCGATTAGCGCGGAAAAGTAAAAAAGCAGGGCCTGGATTCTCTACTCTCTTCGATTAGACTTGGCAGCTCATACCAAACCGGAGTCCGGGCTCGAGTCTTCTCGGGCAACAGACCGCTGTGCCGGACGGCGGGACTGGAGCGCCTTGTCTTGATCGGCCAGAAGCTCGCGCACTACCGCATCACTGCTGCGATCGGCGCGGGCGGGATGGGCGAGGTGTATCGCGCGACCGACACCAGGCTCGGGCGAGAGGTTGCACTCAAGGTGCTTCCGCCCGAGATGGCCTCCATGCCGGAGCGGCTCGATCGCTTCCGACGTGAGGCGAAAGCCCTCGCTGCGCTCGACCACCCGGGCATCGTCACCGTCTATTCGGTCGAGGAGGCAGACGGCGTCCACTTCCTCACGATGCAGCTCGTCGAAGGTGAGTCCCTCGACCGCGTCATTGCCAAAGCTGAAATGCCGGTCGACCGCATCCTCTCGATCGCTGCCACTCTTTCCGAGGCGATCGCTGCGGCACACGATAAAGGCATCATCCATCGCGACCCAGCGAGAAATCGCCGCCGAAATCACCAGCAAGCTGCGAGTGCAACTATCGGGAGAAAGCGAGCAGAAGCTGGCGAGGCGAGACACCGAGAGCAACGAGGCGTATCAGCTTTATTTGAAAGGTCGCTTCCATTTGAATCAACGCACAACCGAATCGCTCAAACAGGCGGTTGTGTTTTACCGGCAAGCCATCGAGAAAGACCCGAACTTCGCGCTCGCCTGGTCGGGATTGGCTGCAACCTACGCCATCTTCCCGATCTGGAGCGTCGGACCGCCGAAAGACAGTATGCCGCAGGCGAAAGCCGCAGCGTTGCGGGCGTTGGAGCTCGATGATTCCCTGGCGGAAGCCCACGCAGCGCTCGGATTGTATCTGCACTATTACGAGTTCGACAGAGCTGGCGCGGAAAAGGAAATGCGCCGCGCCATCCAACTCAATCCGAATTACGCGACCGCGCACGAATGGCTTGCCGTTGACATCCTCACGTCCCTGAAGCGGTTTGACGAAGCCGTTGCCGAAATCAAACGCGCCGCGCTCGGGGAGAAAGAAGAAGCCTTGATGTTGCTGGAGAAAGATCTTGCCGAACGTTCCTCGTTTGTCAGTTACAGCGCAGGCGAACCGGCACTCGACGATCTGCGCGACGATCCGCGCTTCAAGGCTTTGCTGAAACGGATGAATCTGCCCGAATGAACTTAACCCAGTAGTCCAAAAGTACCTCGAAGAACGGTGTTGGCCCTACCTTCCCGGCTACGACAGTCCCGGCCGTTCGCCCCGACTCGAGCTCCACACTGCGAGAACTTCGATCCTTTCGTCTTCCTGGTTCACTCGATAGTAGAGATAGTGATGAGTGGCAACGAGGAGGACGCGCCGGACCCCAACAATTTCAACGTCATCCGTGACGGCACCGATCTCG
>JBGSYJ010000305.1:0-8809 GCA_041750915.1 Thermoanaerobaculia bacterium
CGGACACGACGACCGCCAGTTTCCGACTGCTGGAAAGTCCGGTTTTTCCAAGGATCGACTTCAGGTGTGAGTTCACCGTGTGATGAGAGATCGCCAATTCCTCTCCGATCTCCCGATACGTCATGCCGGCCGCGATCAGAACCGCGACCTCCAGTTCTCGGCGGCTCAGACCGGCGAGCTTAGAAGACCGCTCGCGGGATGATCTCTCTTTCCGCGGCGACATCATTTCCTCTCGCATCGTTTCTCCACCGTGCCCGCGAATACGCGTGACCCCAAGGCTAGGGCGCAGAGAAAAAAGAGTCTCAGGAAAAAGTCAGGGAAACTGCGGTTCCTGTCGTCGTTTCTGATTCGGGGAGAGACTTCAGTGGAAAAGCGAAGCAGGTCACTCGCCGGATAATGGCTTTGCCTCCGTGAGGGTCGTCCGCGGATCCTTCAGCGTACGAAACGTGAGCCGGATCGAACCCAGCCCGATCGTGTCACCGTCGTGGATTTCCACCGGCGCAACGATCCGCTCGTCGCCGACGAAGGTTCCGTTCTTGCTCTCCAGATCCTCGAGAGTCGCGCAGTCGGCGAGGGTCAGGCGTGCGTGACGCCGGGAGATACTCGCGGAATCGATCCAGACTTCTGCCGCTGGATCACGTCCGAGAATATTCTCGCCTTCCACCAATGGAAAATCCCGCGATACCCACACCAGCCACGATCTTCCAGGTGCTGACGACTTTCGCTGAGGAGTTTGATCAACCGCCGCATCACCTTCAAACCGATACCCGTAGCGATGGAGGGTTCGGATGAACCGTGGATTTCTGCTGTCATCACCCAGTGCAGCACGGAGCTCCGAGACGAGATTCGCAATGTTCGTTTCGTCGACGAACGTCTCGCCCCACAATGCACGATACAACTCGTCTTTCTGTACTGCTTCCGGTGCCGCAGTCAGCAACGCCTCGAGGAGAGAAAAAGCCTTTGGCGAGAGGTGCACGGGATCCTGCCCCCGCAGGAGCTCGTGACGGCTGCCATCAAGTACGAACTCAGCGAAACTGAAACGCATCCAGACATTGTAGTGGCCGATCCTGCGGGGGCGTCTTGCGATCCTTACTGCAGAGCGGTAGACCTCTCCAGCGCTCTCGCCCGCTAGCCATTCGAATCCCTGAAGTTTTCCCGAAAATTCGCTGGGACTTCCGCCAGTCCTGGTCTCTACGCTGAGAGTAAAGGTCTGACCGCCGGGACGGCGGCCCTTCACGCTGAATGAACGGAGAGCGAGATGAGAAACGGAGATCGAGGGTCGAGGCAACTCTACTGTCGAAATGCGGTGATGGGTACTGTTATCGTTGGCCTGATCGCCGCTTCCTCCACCGGCGCAAGCGCCAGCGCGCGAGGGCTCGAGAGCGGCTCGGCCGCGCCACAAAGCGCTGCGCATGACCTCGTCGCGGTACCGGGGCTGTTTGAAGAGAATCGCGGTCAGCACGACGCGGCCGTCGCCTTCTCGTTCAGTGTACGAACCTATGATGCTCTCTTCATGCGTGACGGCATCACGCTGCGCGCACGGGACGGAGGGGAATGCCGGATTTCGTTCCCTCCGGCATCGCGGCCGGCACCGACCGGAGTCGACCAGCGCCCTGCGACCATCAATTACTTTCGCGGCTCAGACCCCACGCAGTGGCGTAAAGAGATTGCACTGCATCGGAGGATCACCTACCACCAGTATGCACCGGGAGTCGACCTGACGTTCACCGCGCACGGCGATGGAATTGAGTACGAGTGGCTCCACAGAGAGGCCGCAGCTGCCGGCAGGCAGGAGCCGGAGTGGATCGTTGCCTGTGAAGGCGGAGCGCTGACGGATCTGCTGCAGGCCGGCATTGGTGCATTGCGACTGACAGCCGTTCGACATCGACCAGAGGACCCGCGCGAAGCTGCGGCCGATGCGGGCCCGGCTGGGATACAAGACCAGCACCGGCCCGCCTCGCTGACTCACTCGACGCTCCTCGGGGGGGTCAACGGTCACGAATGGGCGGAGGGAGTTGCGATGATGGGCAATGGCGACATCGTCGTCACCGGTTCGGCGACTTCCTCTGCTCTGAAGACGTCGCCGGGAGTTTTGCAGCGTCCGCATGCCGGAGGCACAGATCTCTTCGTTGCTCGCTTCACTTCAGCAGGGGAGCTGGTTTTTCTCACGTATCTGGGCGGAGGTGACAACGAGACGCACAGATCACAGATCGCCGTCGACGGGAGTAGCATCTATCTCGTCGCCGGTACCCGCTCGTCCAACTTCCCTACGACTTCGAATGCACACCGGTCACGGTTCGGAGGAGGATCGTTCGACGGAGTGTTTGCGCGGCTCTCTCTGGACGGAGGAGAGCTCCTCTATTCGACCTTTATCGGTGGCAGTGGCGATGATCGCGCCTTCGCCATCACCCTCGCGGGGTCGAGGATCGTCATCGGAGGGCGAACCGACTCCTCCGATTTCCCCATTGTCGGAATGCCGCCACAGAGTGTCCGCGGCGGCGGTGTCGATGGCTTCGTCGCCGTGTACGACGAGAGCCGACTGGTTGCCAGCACGTACCTCGGTGGGGGCGGCGAGGATGTCGTGCGGAGCATCGAAGTCGATCGCGACGGCCTGATCTTCGTAAGCGGCACTACCGCCTCCCGCGACTTTCCCACCACTGAAGGAGCGCTTCAGCGCAGCTACGGAGGCGGAGACCTGGACGCTTTCGTCATGGTTTACTCTGCAGATCTGTCACGCCTTCACGCCTCCACATATCTGGGCGGCTCACAGCTCGAGCTTCTCCGTGAGATGGCACTCCATCCCGATTCCGGAGTGGTGGTGGTCGGTTTCACGCTTTCGAGTGACTTTCCGACGACACCGGCTTCGCTCCAGCCCGGACCCGGCGGAGCACAGGACGGCTTCGTCACGCACGTTCTCCCTGACACCTCACTGCAGTGGTCGACGTTCATCGGCGGCTCCGGCGACGACGAAGCAGCGGCCGTAGCCAGTAACCAGGCGGGAGAGCTCTGGATCGCTGGTGCTACACGTTCATCCGATCTCCCGATCATCGATCGGCGTCATCAGTCGCAGCTGGCAGGTGGTTATGACACGTTCCTGCTGCGATTGACTCCGGACGGAAAAACGACTACCTACAGCGCTTTGCTCGGTGGAGCGTTGAATGACGCCTACAGCGACATGGTTACCGGCGCAGATGGAGCGGTGTGGGCGGTTGGTGGAAGCTATTCCGTGGACTTCCCCTCGACACCTGACGCGTTCCAGCCGCGGCACTCGGGCGACTTATTCACCGAAGCAGTCATCGTGAAATTCGTCGAAGAGCTGCCTCCGCTTCTGGAGGTGACCGCATCGTTCCGCTGGACTCCCGGCGCTCCATCCGTGGGGGAGCAGGTTCGCTTCCTCGAATCGACGGCGAACGCGGAGGCATGGCTTTGGAGTTTCGGCGACGGAACCACGTCCAATGAGCGCCAACCCACCCACATCTACCGGAGCAGCGGTCGCTACCAGGTGAGCCTCACCGCATCGAACGGATCCGGTTCTGTGACGCGCATCCGGGACATCACCGTGACCGACCCGGCGACCAGCTTTTCGCCGCGCTCGATCATTCCGGGGCAAGCCCGCACCGGCGGAGCGGCCGGAGCGTTCTTCCGGAGCACACTCTGGATCACGAACCCTTCAGCCGGAGAATCGGTGTTTCGCCTCAGATTCGACCCCGCACCGGGAACACCCGCCGGCGAGTGGGAAGAGTTCGCTTCGTACACACTTTCGCCGATGCAGACGGTCGCCTTCACCGACGTCCTGAACGACGCCTTCGGCGTTGATACTTCAGCCAGCGGAGCGATCGTGATGGAGCTCGCCGAGGGCTCTCCTCTCCCGATAGCGACCTCGCGGACGTACAACGATACGGAGAGCGCCGGAACGCTGGGCCAGTACATTCCGGCGGTCAACCTCGTTGATGGCGGCTCGCTGTTCACGAGGATCGAAGGGTTGGCGGCGGATGACGGCACCCGCTCCAACAGCGGCATCGTGAATCTGTCCAGCGCCCCACTCACAGCTACGCTCACCCTGCGGGATTCGGATGGCGGGCCGCGCGGCCGTTCCGTCGCGGTGCAACTCCCCCCGCTGGCGGCGATGCAGCTCAATGCGATCAACAACGTCGCCGAAGCCGGCTCGATCGCCCCATTCAGCGTGGAGATCAGTTCCGATGCGCCTCACTTTTCCTACGCATCGATTCTGGACAATCGAACGTCGGATCCGATTTTCGTCCCCGGCACACTCTCTCCCAGAACGCTTCAGTGGATCGACGGAATCGCTGCCGTCACCGGTGCGGGAGGGTCATTTTTCCGCTCCAGCCTGGTGATCGCCAACCGCGCTGAGACGAACGCCTCGGTGACGATGGGATATACACCTCGCGGGGCGACGGCGCCTACCCACAATGCACAGTTGATGATTGCTGCAGCCTCTACGACTGAGTTCCGCGACATCAGAGAGCTTTTCCCAATCGAAGGAGCGGGTACGCTGACGATCAGCAGCCCCGCTGCACCACTCGTGGCATGGGCACGTACGTTCAGCGATCGCGGCTCCGCGGGTACTCTTGGGCAGTTCATTCCCGCCTTCGGCGCGGAAGACTTGATCCCTTTGACAGGTGCGATCCTTCAGGGGCTGTCGCAGAACCAGCGCTACCGGACGAATGCCGGTCTGGTGAACACATCAGAGCAGCAGGTGAACGTACGGCTCTCGTTGTGGAACCGCGACGGTACGCGCCTCAGCTCCCGGCAATGGACGATCGCCCCTAGTCAATCTGTTTTCATTGGGGCAGTGCTCCGTGAATTTGTGGACGAGGAGTTCTCGGATGTGTACGTACTCATCGAGCCCGACGTTTCTGACGCCATCTATGGATGGGCCTCAATCGTCGACAATCTCTCTACGGACCCGACCTTCGTGAGGCCGATCTTCATTCCGTGAAATGAAAGACTCGGCGTACGAGCGTTCACCACACATTTCTCGGGTGACCCCAATGGCGTAAAGTCCGGCGAACGAACGCGAGTCATCCTGGCGGAGTTAAGGACCCCCCCTAGAACTCGTTCTGATCCAGGCAATCAGGGGATCCTTCCTGATCCAGGCAATCAGGGGATCCTTCGCTTCGCGAGGATGTGCCATAACCCGAGACTGTGTCATCCCGAGCGTCGAGCGAGGGATCTGGGCGGCGGTTCATGGGACGAAAATGCACCTTGATCGATGATTCTTGAGCAAAAGGCCCCCACCCAGATCCCTCGCTCGACGCTCGGGATGACACTTCCGGAGCTTTGACGCAGTCTCTCGCTCAGGATGACACCCGCTCCCGCTTAACTTCTTATCAGGCCCTTGAGGTCAGTTCCGCTTTCCGCCCGGCCTGACTTCACTACCCGAGAGCACGCCGTCGCCATTGCGGTCGTGGTTCTGGAATGACCGATCGTTGCCGCGCCACTCTCTTCGCGTGATCACGCCGTCGCCGTTCGTGTCCATTCCCTTGAAGCGCATGTTTTCGCGATCATCATCACGGTCGTCGTAGCGATCGCGATCACGATTCCTCGCATCGATGAGCTCGGGGCGGCTCAGTAGGTTGTCGCGATTCCGATCGAGCTGCTGGAAGAGCGATAGCTCATGCGGCCACTCCGCCCGGCTGATGACTCCGTCCCTGTTTCTATCGAACTGCGCGAAGATCCGGTCGAGTTCCACGCGGTCATCCGGCGAGATGCGCCGGCTCTCGTCGGACCGCTGCTTCTGCTTGCCCTTTCCCTTCTGTTTCCCCTGGTCCTTCGCCATAGTGACAGGCGCGGCTGCTACGAATATTGCCAGCGCCACAACACCGCCAATTCGTCGAATGTTCATTAGCGTCTCCTTTATCAGTGTGCTTCATGCAGCAGGTATTGCGAGGAAAGCGCCACAACTGAAGAAACGTCCAGTTCGCGACAAACACCTTCGTATCGGTGACTTACGCGGCAGAGCTTCTGATGCTCCACCTGCCCGGCCGACCTCCGTGGGAGGCAGAGTGTCCTCCGAACGGCCGATCCGTCTACCCTGCACGAGCACCGCAGATCGCGTGCATTCGTCAGCTGCCCTGAAAAGGCGGATTGCGTTACCATGAACGCGGCACTTATTCCACAGTTCAGGAGAACCAGCGATGGCCAAAGGAAACAACGCCCGGAAGAAGGAAACTAAGAAGCCGAAGAAGGACAAGGACAAGACCAAGAAGAAGTAGCTGCGAGTGTGCGGCATCGGGCTTCGTGGCCGGACTCTGCGGCAAGAGCCGGCCATGAACAGCCTCCGAGGTCATCCTCTTTTCGGGAGCACGACCCACTCCGGTTCATCGAACTCCCCAATGATCGTGATGTCGCAGTACGCGGCGGCGGCTGCGATGATCTCGTCGGCGCGCGGATCGCCCGCGGCGGCATCGCGGTCCGTCTTCGAATCCCACTCCGCGATGGCGACGAGCACCCCTGGGTCCCCGATCTTCCGGTGCAGCCTCGTCCCGCGGGCGCCGGGCGCGCGCTGAATGATCTCACTGGCGCGTACCCACGCCTCCGCATACTGTTCAGCGGCGAAACCGGGACGTATACGAACTTCGAACAGAAACTTCATTGCCTTCACCTCATCGTACCTTTTCACCGCTGTCCCGCCTTCGATCCGGAAGCAGCGGGTAGATCAGCTGTCCGATGTATCCCTCGGGAACGCTGGTTTCCTCGATGCCGTACGTCGCCGGCCATTCGTCGACCGGCAGATGATACGTCCCGAAGAGTTTGTCGATGAGCGGTAGATGAACCGCGAAGTTTTTGTCGAAGAGCGTTGCGCTGTGGTGCCAGTGATGGAATTGAGGCGTAGCCAGAAGATACCGCAGCGGCCCGAACTTCCAGCGTACATTCGCGTGGATGAATACGGCTTGAAACGAGGCCCACGTCAGGTATGCATAGATGGCCGTGCTGGAGAACCCGAGGACGTAAAGGGGGATGAACCCGAACGCGCGTGTGACGACGATGTCCACCAGATGCAGGCGCGATCCGGCAAGCCAGTCGAGCGCCTCGCTCGAGTGATGAATCTGATGGAACTTCCAGAGAAACGGCACCTGATGGAAGAGCCGATGCGCCATGTAGGCGAAAAGGTCGGCGACCAGCAATGCCTCGAGAAACTGAAGCCAGAGTGGTTGCGACGCGACCGCCGACTGCATTGTGTCACTTACGGCCCAGTGAAAAAATATCGCCGCGGGCAGCATCGTCAGCAGGACTGTGATCTGCACGAGCAGGTGGCTGACGCCGTAATGCGCCAGGTCCGTGCGCCAGCCTCTTCGGAAAATCCTCTGCTTGACTCGCCCGAAGAATCTCTCGAGCGGGATGAAAATGAGCGCCGTCGCGAATATCGACAGCAGGAGCCAGTCGAGCGCCAGGTACGGCGTTTCGGCGAGCGACTCTTTGATCGGAACTCTCGAGCCGCCCAGCAGAAGCGCGATCGTACCAAGACTGATTCCGATCAGCCCGCGTGATTTTCGCCTGCTGATGACGAGACTGATCAGCCCGAGCGTGAGTCCCGAGAAGAGCACCACATCGATCAACACGCGCAGAAATCCCATCGGGTATGCGGCTCGCGCCTCGGGCGTGCTGAAATACTCCGGGAAGTGCAGCGCCACAACGGCGCCGAGGCTCAGCCAGCCGAGAAAGACCGACAGCACCCCGCTGATCTTTCCATCACCGAAACGGAACTCCCGGTCGCTGCCGCCATCCGACGAAACCGGCGTTCTCGAGGTCTGCTTCATCGTCTATTCGCCGGCCTGCAGTCTTCGAGGAAGCACTGCCCGGATGGCCATCTCCAGCCTTCCGAAACAATTCGTGCGGTCTGCAATCGCGTTGATCCAACCGCTCGTCACACAGTATGCACGGTCGTGGTGACGATGATGAACCTGATGGGCGCCCGGCGAGAGGATCAGTCTGTACCTCTGGAGAAACCCTACGAACGGATGCACCCGCTCCGAATGCGCCCATTTGTGAAACAGGTTCGTCAGGAGTGCTCCCGCTGCAAAGCCGGTCAGCGCCCCGGTGAGGAGGAAGCCTGCGCCTCCAGCAGCTGGAAGCTCGTACTCGATCGCAACGAGGAGAACAGGCACGAGCAGAAACGAGCTCGTCCCATCCTGCTCGAGCATCCGGTACTGCGTGATGAGGGCAGGATCGCGGTGATGTTCGCGGAAAGGGCGGATCACGATTCGTCCGACCAGGGGTGTCTCCTCACCGAGAAATGTGTCGCAGTACCAGTGGACCATTCCGGACAGGAGGTCCGACGCGAGGTAGCCGATGAACAGTCCCGCCAGAATCATGGGAACCGCAACGAGCTCGAGTCCATCCAGGGCGCTGCCCACAAGCAGTACGAGCAGAACAACGCTCGCTGTCAGCGCCAACCCCTTGAGCCAGGTGATGACATAGGGCTGCCTGCGCTCGGCTGCGTGGCGAGAAGTAGTCCCGGAGTGTGCTCTCTGTTGTTTCAGCTGGCGACCCCTCGCCTACTCTACCCGTCGTTGCGTCCCGGCGCCATGCTCAAGTAGCGGCGGATTCCGATCCGCCGTTCTTCGTGTCGTCCAGTTCTCGCGCGTTATGGAGCGACGACGCGGGATGAATGCCCCATAACGCGCACCGATTCACTTCCTCGGAGCGGGACATCGGAATGTCCCGCTACTTTGCGTCGATGATGGCGTTGAGCGTTGCGCTGGGCCGCATGGCACTCGTCGCTTTCTCTGGGTCGGGATGATAGTAGCCACCGAGGTCGACGGGCCTCCCCTGCGCTGCGAGAAGT
>JBGSYJ010000306.1:0-1999 GCA_041750915.1 Thermoanaerobaculia bacterium
CGTGGGCGTCGAGCAGGTTCCCGAGCCTCTCGTTCCGGTAAGCACGGACAAAGATCCGCCGGCTGTAGCCGAGCACCATGACGAACAGATGGATCGTGACTTTCTCCTCGCCGATCCACACGCCCGTCTGGCCCCAGTCGAATCCGAGCAATGGAAACGGCATCATTGCGCGCAATTGTTCGAGTCCTTCGATGACCAACCCGGCCTGGCGGACGACCAGAGGTACGCACTCAGTCCAGCCGGTCGCAATGTCGGTGAGTGTGAGCGTGTGAACGAAACTGCCACCGCCCGATCGATTTCGGCAGCTCTTCCTCGGGTCGATGCTGCCGCCAGTAGTAGCGACTCGCATTGCAGGCGGCGCCGAGGAGCCATCTCTTCGGATCCTGGACGCGAGAATGTGAACGAAGATAGCCTTCAAAGATATCGTGCACGATCCCTTCAACGTCGTCCGCCGGAATACTGAACTTGCGCCGAATCACATTGCGCAGGAAGGGCGCATATTCACCATACAGATCGCTGACTGCGGTCGATTCCTGCTGAGTGATCGTCATGGCCAAACCGGATGAACTTGGAACTATATACCCGAATGCGTAAGGAGTGTGCGACTCGCGCAACTCCTCTAGAAGGAATGGATGACAGAGGCCTTGTGCAGTGGCTGATTCTCCTTGCGGTGTTCGACGGGAACCCGTTCCGGTGGAAGTCGTATCTGGCCTCTCGAGGGTCTGACGCGCAGCGAAAAGATGATGGAGAGTTCGTTCGCGGACTCTGTGACTGGCTCACAGCTGGACAGGAGGATGAGGGCCACGACTAGTAGCCGACACGCCGTTCCTTTTATCCCGCAGCCCGTCTGGCATACAGCTGAACTTCGGTCGGCCTTCGCGGAGTCGGAGCACGTGCATGTGGATCACGTAAGCGAGAATCGACCTGCGTACCCGCAACAGACAAATAATTTCTGACCTGCTAGACCCTGACAGCAACCATCCCATCTCGCTCGGCTTTCGCTAATCCTCTCACAGGGATTGGGGGAAGATCACTTTCGAGGGACTTCTCGGATCCAGCAAGCCTCAAAGGATCTACTCGGCTAGGTAAGGTTTAGCTCGATCGCGCAACGCTAGAGGAATGGAGGATTCCCAATGGCGAAGCGAACTCTAGACGCTCGTCCCGACGGCATCGATTTTCGGGATAGGATGTTTATTCCTACCTTAGTGGAGGTACCCCTTCGAGTGCCGCTCGAGGAGTACCTCTCGCAACGTGTCCCGGTGCTCAATCAAGGCACCGAAGGAGCGTGTACGGGGTTCGGCCTTGCGACCGTGGCGAACTACCTGTTGCGAAAGCGTCGAGTTGATCCTGATGAGACACAGGTCAGCGCGCGGATGTTTTACGAGATCGCAAAGCGGTACGACGAATGGGAAGGCGAAGAGTATGACGGAAGCAGCGCTCGTGGTGCGGTGAAGGGATGGCACAAGCATGGCGTCTGCAGCAGCGATGTGTGGAAGTACAACCCGGCCAGGCCAGACCGGAATTTTACGGCGGCACGTTCCGAGGATGCACTTCGTAGGCCACTCGGCGCGTACTTTCGCGTCAATCATAAGGACCTGGTCGCGATGCATGCTGCTCTGGCCGAAGTCGGAGTGCTCTACGCCACCAGTCTCGTACACGGTGGCTGGGACACTGTAAAGAAGGACGGAATCATCAAAGAAAGCGATGAGATTCTTGGCGGCCACGCTTTTGCCATCACGGCATACGATGAGAACGGTTTCTGGATCCAGAACTCGTGGGGGACCACGTGGGGGCGCGATGGATTCGGGCGTATCTCTTATGATGATTGGTTAAAGAACGGCACGGATGTATGGGTTGCACGGCTTGGTGCTCCCGTGATTTTGCGATCAGCCTACGCAACAGCAACCGCGGTAAGTAGCAGCGCTGCGCAAAGCCAGACCTATGCCAACTGCGACCTTCGGCCCCACATCATCAGCCTCGGCAATGACGGTGCCCTCCG
>JBGSYJ010000307.1:0-6216 GCA_041750915.1 Thermoanaerobaculia bacterium
GCCTCGGAAGCAAATCCCCGCGCCTGGAGTTTCTCGGACAGTTCCGCAGCGCCGTTCTTCGTCCTTCGGAAAATCAGAACGGCCTCACTCTCCTCGAGCTCGAGAATCTGCGTCAGCACTTCCAGCTTCTGCGCTTCGGAGACGTTCAGGAATCGCTGTTCGATCGCCGGAGCGTTGATTGCCTTGTGTTCGATCTGGATACTGACCGGATCATTCAGATGGCTCTTCGCGATCCTCAGCACCTGCGCAGGCATCGTCGCCGAGAACAGCGCTATCTGCCGGGGTGAGGGAACCGTCGACAGGATCCGCTCGACTTCTTCGATGAATCCCATCTTCAGCATCTCGTCCGCTTCGTCGAGCACGAGCGTCTTCACTTTATCGAGACGCAGAGTCTTCCGGTCGAGGTGATCGATGAGCCGGCCCGGCGTGCCGACGACGATCTGCACGCCCCTGTCGAGGCGCTTGAGCTGGTGAACGATCGGAGCCCCGCCGTACACCGGAAGGACGCTGACGTTCTTCATCCCCTTCGCGTACGTGTGAAATGCCTCGGCCACCTGCATTGCGAGCTCGCGCGTCGGCGTGAGGATCAGCGCCTGCGTGTGATTGCTCGACACATCGAGGTTCTGGAGAATCGGGAGCGCGAAGGCCGCCGTCTTCCCGGTTCCCGTCTGCGCCTGTCCGATCAGATCCCGCCCTTCGAGCATCACCGGGATCGTCCGCCCCTGAATGGGCGTAGGGGCTTCGTAACCGAGGGCGATCAGCGTGTCGACCAGGTCGCCCCGGAGACCCAGCGCCGCGAATGTCACTGATGATTCACTCATTCCAAGTTGCTCCTGACATACATGATGGATGCCGAAAAGGGAAAGGGAAAGGCGGAATTGCGGTTCTGTCGGCGAAGAACAACTCATTGTGGCGAAAAATGAGCGAGCTTGTCATCCCGAGCTCGGTTGTGCGGGGGGGAGGGGCGAGGGATCTCACGCGATGGTACATAGTTGCATCAAGGAGCAGACCGCTACGGCCTTTCCGGTGACGAATCCACTATGTACTATCGCCAGAGTTCCCTCGCCCCTCCCGCCCGCACGACCAGGCTCGGGATGACAAGCCCTTCGGATCCCTGCGAGAAATTCAGGCTTCGGCCACACGCTCATGATTCGGCTGCACTGAACAACCTTCAGATACAATTCACCGGCGGTCACCGCACCCCAAAAAGGAGTCTTGATGAAGAGAACGACACTTATGATCGTGCCCGCCGCCCTTTCGGCTTTCGCGCTGTCGATGCCGGCGCAGACGAGACCAGCGAAACAGCCCGAGAGGACACCGATGAAGGCTTTCGACCGCACACAGTTCACCATTCCGCACCAGAAGTTCGTTCTGGACAACGGCCTGACTCTTCTGGTCCACGAAGACCACAGTGTTCCAATCGTCGGGGTGAACCTCTGGTATCACGTCGGCTCACGCAACGAAAGCCGCGGCAAGACCGGCTTCGCTCACCTGTTCGAGCACTTCTTCTTCAATGGGAGCGAGAACTATCCCCACGGGTTCCGCGAAGCGATGGACGACCTCGGCGCGAATAACCGGAACGGGACGACGAGCACCGATCGCACAAACTTCTTCGAAGACGTACCGGTGTCCGCGCTCGAACGGACGCTCTACCTCGAAGCTGACAGAATGGGCTTTCTCGCAGGCAACATCTCCGCCGAGATGCTCGAGCGTGAACGCGGAGTCGTCCAGAACGAAAAGCGCCAGGGTGAGAACCAGCCATACGGGCGGGTCTTCACGCAGATCGTAGAGACCATTTATCCCTACTCGCACCCCTACAGCTGGTCGACGATCGGGAGCATGGAGGATTTGAACGCCGCCTCTCTCGATGACATCAAGGAGTGGTACTCGACCTATTACGGCCCGAACAACGCCGTAATCTCGCTCGCCGGTGACATCACCGCCGCGCGGGCGCTCGAGCTCGTCACGAAGTACTTCGGCGGAATCCCTCCCGGCCCGCCGCTCCGGCGCGCCGAAGAGTGGGTACCACGCCTGGACAGAAACATCCGCGATCAGATGGAGGACCGCGTCGCGCAGTCCCGCATCTATCGGATCTATCACGCTCCGAGCTGGACCAACCGAGATCTTCAGCATCTCGATCTGCTCGCCAGCGTCCTTAGCGGGTCGAAGAGCTCGCCTCTCGACCGGCGCCTCGTCTACGAGAAAGAGCTCGCCACGACCGTATCCGCCGGCACGATCGGCAGAGAGCTGGCCGGGATGTTTCTGATCACGGCGACTGTCAAGCCGGGCATCGATCCGGCGATCGTCGAAAAAGAGATGGATGCCGTCATCGCCGAACTTCTCGCAAAGGGTCCGACCTCCCCGGAGATCCAGCGCGCGCAAAGCCGCGAAATGGCCGACTTCGTTCGCGGAATGGAACGCCTCGGCGGGTTTGGCGGACGCTCCGACATTCTTGCGGAGAGCATGACCTTCGGTGGGAAGCCGGACGCCTACCTCGACCGGCTCCAGACGCTCGTAACCGCAACTCCGAAAGAAGTGCAGGCGACGGGAAAGAAGTGGCTCGAAGCGAATCACTACACGCTGCTCGTCAAGCCGTTCCCGAAGCTCGCGGCAGGCAAGAGCGATGTCGACCGCAAGATCCTTCCGGATCTCGGGCCGGCCCCCGACGTCAGTTTTCCCGAGGTGCAGAGAAAGAAACTTTCGAATGGCCTGGAAGTGATGCTGCTCGAGCGGCACTCCGCACCGATCGTTAATTTCGCGCTCGCCGTCGATGCGGGCTATGCAGCAGATCGCGCTGACAAGGCGGGCACGGCTTCGCTTGCGCTCGACCTGATGGATGAAGGGACGAAGGCTCGGGATACGTTCGCAATCGTAGACGAGCTCGATGCGCTGGGCGCGCGGATCACCACCGGAAGCTCGCTCGATCTCTCGCTCGTTCGTCTTCAGGCACTTCCGATGAATCTCGGACCTTCGCTCGAGGTCTATGCCGACGTCATCCTCAATCCGGCATTCCCGCCCGACATGGTCGAACAGGAGCGGAAGCGACGTCTCGCGCAGATCGCGCAGGAAAAGTCGCAGCCGGTCGGCTCCGCAATGCGAATCGTTCCGCAGCTGCTTTTCGGTTCGGGCCATGCGTATGGCAATCCGTTCACCGGCTCCGGATTCGAGTCGACGGTAGCGGCGATCACCCGGGATGATCTCGCCGGCTGGCATCGCCAGTGGTTCTATCCGAACAACAGCACGCTGATCGTCACCGGCGCCGTCACGATGGATCAGCTCATCCCACAGCTGGAACGCGCATTCGGATCGTGGAAGGCGGGAGAGGCTCCTACGAAGAACCTTGCGACGGTTCCCAGGACCGCTGGCGGAAAGGTGTACCTGATCGACAAGCCCGATGCGACGCAGTCCGTCATCATCGCCGCGCACGTATCGGAGACGGGAGGTCAGCCCGAGGATCTCGCGATGGAGACCGTGATGCAGAACTTCGGCGGGATGGCGACCTCACGCCTCAACCGGAATCTCCGGCTCGACAAGCACTGGAGCTACGGCACGAGTGCGAGTCTCGTCAATGCCCGCGGACAGCGGCCACTGCTCGTCATCGCGCCGGTTCAAACGGACAAGACAAAAGAGTCGATGGTCGAGGTCTCGAAGGAGATCCGTGAAGTCGCTGGCGAGCGACCGGTCAGCGGCGAAGAATACTCGAGCATCATGCGCAACATGACGATGCGTCTTCCGGGACGCTTCGAGACTCTGAGCTCACTCGAGTCGGCGGCAATTCACCTGATCAACTACGGCCATCCCTCAGACTACTTCGTCCACTATGCGAAGAATGTCCGGGAACTGACCGAAAAAGATCTCAGTGCTGCTGCAGGTCGTTTCATCAGGCCGAAGGAGATGGTCTGGGTCGTTGTCGGTGATCTCGAGAAGGTGGAAGCCGGCATCCGGGAGCTGGGCTACGGAGAGATCGTCCGGCTCGACGCCGACGGGAGACCCCTTTCTTGAAGTTCTGAGTTGTGAGTTGTGAGTGGCACTGCTCTCCGGGTGGTGCCACTCACAACTATTTGTGTCATCCTTGAGGGGCTTGTCATCCCGAGCTTGGTCGTGCGGTCGGGAGGGGCGAGGGACCTCCGGCGATGGTACATAGTTGCCTATCGGTCTCCGCCACCACCCTGCGCTCCCCACGAATCATGAATGTACTGTCGCCGGAGGTCCCTCGCCCCTCCCACCACACGCCCTCGCTCGGGATGACAAGTCCGGACAGGTGACGCCTGTCCCGCAGGAAGATCCTTCGCTGGGATCAGGATGACAGCATGAACGACTCGATTCTCGACACCCTCGAACGCACCTGGGGATACTCCTCTCTTCGTCCGCAGCAGGAGCAGGCAATCCGGGCGGTGCTCGACCGACGGGACTCGCTCGTCGTGATGCCGACCGGCGGCGGAAAGTCCATCTGCTATCAGCTTCCCCCTCTCGTCAGGGATGAGCTGACCGTCGTCGTCTCTCCGCTCATCTCGCTGATGAAAGATCAGGTCGACACGCTCCGCGAGCTGGGCGTCGAAGCGCGACAGGTCAACAGCACGAGCTCCTTCGCGGAGAAGAAGGAAGCTACGGAGCTCGCGCGGAGCGGCCGACTCCGGCTGCTTTTCCTCTCTCCTGAAAGGCTCGCGTCAGAACGTCTCCAGGAGTTTCTCCATCGCATCGACGTCCGGACGTTCGCGATCGACGAAGCGCACTGCATCAGCCATTGGGGGCATGACTTCCGTCCTGAATACCGGCAGCTCGGCGAGCTGCGCCGCAAGTTTCCCCGCGCGAACATCCACGCCTACACCGCGACCGCGACGCCGAAAGTCCGCGACGACATCGCCAAAGAGCTCGCGCTCGTAGAGCCCGAACTAGTGATCGGCAGCTTCGACCGGGCGAACCTCTCCTACAAGGTTCTGCCGAAGCGGGAACGCCTACGACAGACACTCGAGGTCATTGAGCAGCACAAGAATGAAGCCGGCATCGTCTACTGCATCCGGAAGAAAGACGTCGATGAACTGACGGCAGCGCTTCAGGCACGAGGCATCGACGCGCGGCCGTATCACGCAGGCCTCTCGTCGGAGATGCGGATCAGGACCCAGGATGCATTCGCAAGTGAAGCGTGCAACCTTGTCGTCGCCACCGTGGCATTCGGTATGGGCATCGACCGCTCGAACATCCGATACGTGCTGCACACGGGACTGCCAAAGTCGCTCGAGCACTACCAGCAGGAAACCGGCCGCGCCGGACGCGACGGGCTGGAGGCTGACTGCATCCTTCTGTACTCGGCTGCAGACACGCTGCTCTGGAAGTCGATCCTGCAGCGGTCCGCTGCCGAGAGCGCCATGGACGAGGAGCACCTCAGGGCGTCACTCCGCCAGGTCGACGAGATCGATCGCTACGCTCGCGGCGCTGTATGCCGCCACAAGGCATTGCTCAAATACTTCGGCGAAGATTATCCGCGCCCGAGCTGCGGGGCCTGCGACATCTGCCTCGGGCACGTCGAGGAAGTGCCGGACGCAACCGTGGTGGCGCAGAAGATTCTCTCGTGTGTCGTCCGGGTTCAGCAACGATTCGGAGCCGGACACGTCATCGCGGTCCTTCGCGGGGAGTCTTCGGACCGCATCTCGCAACTGCGGCATGACCAGCTCACGACTTTCGGAATCCTCACGAACCATCCTCAGCCGGACCTGCGCGACTGGATTTACCAGTTGATCGGCCATGGCCTCCTCGCACAGGAGGGCGATCGCTACCCTGTTCTGCGCGTCACCGACGAAGGTCGCGAGCTCCTCCGCGGTGAAGGATCCGTCCGGCTCGTCCAGATCGCCAAGAAAGAGAAACGAAAGAAATCGACGGTCGAGACCTCCGAATGGGAAGGTGTCGACCGCGATCTGTTCGAATCCCTGCGCGTCATGCGCCGCCAGATCGCCAGCGACCGCGGCGTCCCCCCCTACGTCATCCTCGGCGACAGGAGCCTCCGCGACATCTCACGAGTGAAACCGAAGAACCTCGCCGAGCTGCGACCGATTTATGGGATCGGCGAGAAGAAGCTGGCCGACCTCGGTGAGGCGATTCTGAGAACAGTAGTCAGTAGCCAGTAGTCAGGAGTCAGTAGCCCGCCCGGCCGGTGAATGAATCACGCGAGTGTCATCCCGAGCGTCGAGCGAGGGATCTGGGAGGGGGCCTTTGAGAGGG
>JBGSYJ010000308.1:0-4674 GCA_041750915.1 Thermoanaerobaculia bacterium
TCCTGAGCGAAGCGAAGGATCCCCTCCCTCGAAGCCTCACCGCAAGTATTCAGGGATCCTTCGCTTCGCTCAGGATGACACCGCGGTACGTTTGCGCTGGTAGGGTCGCATTTGAAGGCGTTCTGCCTTCCTTGCTTTCCGGGTGAGAAGCGTCGCTGATTCTCGCGCTTCCTATTTCGCTGACTCCCACGTCAGCTCAGTCGAGCCTCGCCCTCCCACCCCTTCTCGATGCTAAAGTTTTCGTAGCAGCGATCACTGACTTCTGTGGAAGTTCACGTCAGTCGGGTACTGACTGATTCATGAATCTGACCAGATCGCCGCGCCGCAGTCGACGAAATCTCGAGAACGCTCTCAACGCCCTTCGCCCTGCATCAGGGGTCGTATGTCGAGACGCGAAGCGCCGCCGTATGGCACAGTCCCAGTAATGCACTGCTGCGAAGGGACAGCCCCCGCTTGTAGCGCCGATAAATTTGACGCGAGGCACAGAACGTACACCCCTGGTTCGACGTGGATCTGACTGCTCACGCCTTGCTCGAGCTCCTGAGCCCCGCGAGTGAGCATTCGCGCGGGTATCCACGCACGCTCGTGCATCAGGAAAGGATGAACGGCATTCGGCGCCGTGTTCGGTGGAGGCAGATCAACCTCGAGGATGCCTCCCTGCTGCTCGAGCTCGATCGCCACCTCACGATTGCTGGTCCCTTGTCTGAGTAGCCGCGTGGCAAATCCGCCAGCCTGAACGAGAAAATCAACCTCAGCGCTGCCTGAGGGCAGCAGGGCGCGGAAGCGTCCAGTTTCATCCGTTGTACGAGGAATGAAGAAGAGCTGTCCGGATCCTACGGGGAAGGACCACACCGTGGCGCCTGGCACTGGTCTTCCCCGAAACGTCACGATTCCGAGAAGCCCTTCGTTCTCCTTGACGAGAACATCAACCGCTGCAATCTCATCTTCCTCGATTTGAATCTGTATCGTATCGCTCTCGCGTTGACTGTAAGTCGACACTCTTAGCTGATAAGAACCTGTTTCGAGACCATGAAAGGCAAACGTGCCATCCTCGAGGAGTCTCCCCTGTACCATCGTCGCTTGCTTTTCATCGGACAGGGTCACGATGCCACCTTCCGTTACAGCAGTACCATCCTGATCAAGTACCCGTCCATCCAGACCGCTGGAGGGCAGCGGTATGTTCAGTTCGGCTTCGCCGTCTATCGGACGAAGATCCACCACAAGGTCACGAGCAACCGAGGGATCCCGACTTTCAACTCTTACCTGCCAAGAGTCAGCCAGAGCCGGAACCACACCCCTGAACTCTCCATCATTGTCGCTGACCATAGTGACTTCAGACCCGCTTTCGCGGTTTCGAAATCGCAGGCTTGCACTGAGTGGTCGCTCAAGATAGGACAACTTCCCGCGAACTCTCACTGAGTCGGTATCAAAAGTCAGTGATTCGTCGGTCGATCCAATCTGGATCCGCTGCCTCGCCCACGTGCTGCCATTGGAGTCTAAAATCGACACGCGGTAGGATCCCGTTCGCAATCGACCGACGATAGCTTCGCCTACGTCCGAAAGCGTTTCCGAGACGGGACTCAATATTCGGCGACCGTCCTTCGTGATCTCGGCGACCTCCAGCTTCCACGGCTGGTCGTGAGGATCACGAGGTGGGTGCGTTTGAACGGTGAGCTGCTTCGGGCGGTCCAATAAGAGAGGATCGCGCAGATTCGCTTCCCTGTCGCTCAGTATCTTGATTTCTCGGGAATCGGATTCCAGTGTGCCAAGACGGGCGAGCACTCGATAGGTGCCTGCAGCAATCGTAGGAAACTGGAAGAACCCCTTCGCGTTAGGCCGCCCGGTCACTGACGACTTGCCGTCAGCTCCAACCTCCGTAATGATCACGACAGCGTCTTCGATCCGCCCGACTTCACTGCCAGAGGCGAGGCCGGTGGCAAAGTCGACCATTCCGACGAAGGACGAGCCCCGTTGAAGAGCGAAACGACCGAGGATGAGTTCATCGTCGGGGTCGACAGCGACATCCCAGTAGTACTGCGAAATGAAACCTGGTGCACCAATCCGCACATCCCACGTACCCCAGGGGATGGCGCATTCGAATGCATCCCGTTCGACGATGCACGGAACGTCTGCGCCCGAGTCGGTCGAACTGGAGAATCGCGCAGTAAGGGTTGGCAGAGGCATTCCCATTGGCTTCAATGTCGCTCGGACCAAACCTGTTCGCCTCATTTCAACCGATACATCTTGTTTTCCTGGTTGCACCAGAATCTGGCTGTCCCGCAAAAACCACCCGGGCGAGCTGAATGATAAGGTCCAGAGCCCGGGCATGAGGTGAAGCGTGCAGGAAGCCTCGAGGCCGCACTTCGCCAGGCTTTCGGCACTGGTTGAAAGCTGGTCTGTCTGCCTGCCGAGTACTGTCACAGAAACAGCATCATTCTCTGCTGGCTCGGATCTCTGAGCGAAGTGAAGCTGCACGAGTCCCTCAGATTGGGCCGCAACGGCCGTGGTACTGCACAGCAACCATAACGCCGTCGCTGTCATTCGTAGGTACATTGGCCGCTCTCGACACAATCCTGGTCGCACCCGCAGGATGCGCTTATCGTGACTTGTGCGCAAAACTGGAACCCTTGCGCGTTCGTTCCGCAGATCTGGCACATCTGACCGTAGGCATGCTTGGCGGTACAGGTATCGTAGTTGCCGCCGGTCCCACCGCCGCCATAACACGGCTGGTTGGGATCAATGTCGCCGCAGGGCGATTCTGGAGGAATGTCCTGGACCCTTGGATTGAACGCTAAGGCCGACAGTGAGATCAGGCAGACCACAACTAAACATACGACACACCGCAGTATCCTCATTTCTCAATTGTCCTTTCAAGTGATTTCCAGGGAACAGGTTTGTGGCGGCTCCGGCGAGCGTTAGACCTCCGTGCCCCTACTTAGGAGTGTTTCAAACGGGAGGATCCCTACCCTCCCCCAAAAAAAAATAAAATCAGCGAACGAGGTGGGACACTGAGTCTAGGCAAGAGAAGATTAGCGGATCACTACGACTCGGGGTCTGGCTGCCCAACTTGGCCGGTAGCCATCGCTGAACCTGCGGTCAGGCGGAGTGGGAGCCGTCGTGAAGGGATGATTTCTTCACATCGCGTTGGCTCTCGTAGCACTTGCGCGGGGCTTCTGCGGGCTCTAGGCCGCGTGGACTCCCGGCCCGTTCCAGCATCCTTCTGTGTCACGGAATCGCCCTCCTTCCTCCTCTGTTCTCGCACTCGCCGAAAGGAACTCATATGCCGTTGTATGAATACCAATGCAAACAGTGCTCGGAACGAACCGAGGTGGTGCGGAAGTTTTCCGACCCGCCGTTGACGACATGCGAGTCGTGTGGCGGGGAGCTTACCAAGCTCATTTCGTCACCGGCTATTCAGTTCAAGGGCTCCGGCTTCTACATCACCGACTACGCGAAACCTGGTGGCGGGAACGGAAAGAAGGGATCGTCCGATGGAAGCTCGGCGGGCGATTCGGGCGGGGAAAAAGCAACCAGCGCGTCGGCATCCGAAAAAGGCGAATCAAAGAGCGAATCAAAAAGCGAGACAAAGAGCGAACCGAAGGCAGCCTCCGGATCGCCGAAGAGTTCCGACTGAACTGCTGCGGCGTCCGTATGAACTAGAAAAGCATTCAGATCGCGCGGACGAGCAGGGGCATGGAACTCACCAGGGCAAGAGCCTTCAAGAAAAAGGCCGACACGGCACTCATCGAAGTGTTCCGATCTCTTTTCGAAGAGATCGACACGGAGAAGCTGAAAGCCGAGGTCGAAGATCTGCGTTCGAGAGCACCGGACTTTGATCCCATCCGTCTTGCTCAAGTTCTCTCTCGCCGGACGGCACTCCGATGCGCCGCGACGGGAGCAGTGAGCGGGCTTCCATCAGGGCTGATTGCCGTCGTCATTCTCGGTGCCGACGTCGCCTATCTCGTCTTCCAGCAGTTTCGTCTCATCGTCGGAATCGCAACTGTCTACGGCCACGAGCCGAACCAGCGGGAGCGCTTCAACGAAGCACTGGCGTGCCTTGCCTACGGCTCCGGCGTCACCCTCGGCAAGGGAGGTCTCGCAGCGATGCTCGAGTCGGTCACGATCGAGGGTGGGATGCTCGCGGAGAAGCTCGGCACGCGTTTCCTCAGCGAGCGTATGTCGAAGATGATTCCGATGATCGGAGCTGTGTCCGGCGGTGCGCTCAATTATTTCGCAGTGCGCGCGGTCTCCCGCGCGACGATTCGTTATTACGAGTCGAAGATCGATCCCGCGCTTGCCGATGAGATCTGGGAAGAGGGCGATCGCGAGCACGCGTGAATGAACGAGTAGACAGGAGACAGGAGACCGTAGACAGTAGCGGATGAACGGCCAATGTTCATCGGTCGCTGCGGAATGGATTCATCGGGACGGGCGTTTCTCAGGACGAACGATGAAGGTGATGGATCACGAAACTGAGAGAGCAGGTGTGTTCGGAGACGAGCGCCGTCGCATGCGCAGACTGCGCATGATCATCGACCTGACGACGAACCTGATCCAGTCGGACAAGACCATCACGATTCGCGAAGGCCGATGCCTCGTCAACTGCGCGCGCAAAGCGATTCTCGAGCTCATCCCCGGGTTCGACCAGCAGTACGAGATGTTCATCGCCCCCCG
>JBGSYJ010000309.1:0-7358 GCA_041750915.1 Thermoanaerobaculia bacterium
ATGAAAAATAAAAAAAGTACGGCCACCGCCGGGCGAACAGCGGGCGTGCGAAGCCACCGTGCAACGCGATCGAGCATTTGGAGGGGATTACTGCGCCAATACTAGCACCGAGCCAATGACCTTCGCACGTCTGACCCGCAGGCGCGTCTGAACCGTCGCGCCCGACCCGAGGAATGCGAGACGCCCTCGTGCTCTCCCTCTCCCCGTTCACACAGGGAGAGGGGAATTGCGACTGTTGCTCGAGCACGTCCGCTCCCTGAGTCGACGCCATTGCGTTTTCTTGATCGGCCAGAAGGTCGCGCATTACCGCATCACCGCTGCGATCGGCGAAGGCGGCATGGGTGCGGTGTATCGCGCAACCGACACGAGGCTCGGGCGCGAGGTCGCTCGCAAGGTGCTTCCCCCGGTTAAGTTGGCCCCGGTTAAGTTGATTTTCCAGATGTGACCCCAACCCTATTCTCCAATGGTTCCAGCGCGCTGCTGACAGGCGTGGATATCACCAGTGACGTCGTCCGAACCAACGCTGCCACCGGCAAAAGCATGACCTCCGTCGCAAGTACGCTTGACGACTACAACAACCGCTTGCTGACTCCCGACTGTCAAGAGAGCGGACAATAAACCCCTCAGTAACTGCAACCTGCCTGACACGCAGCACAAAACGCGGCGGGCTTCGGCCCGCCGAGTTTTTCATTTGCGTGGTTTCAATATCGCGCAATATTCAGGTCTAAAAATCCACAGGGAAGTAGGTGTCACCTTACAGCGTCGACCTCGCAGATGCTGCACGCATCGAGGCGACATCGTGCTGCGGTTCGAAGCCGCCGACACGGACGGAGATGCGTTCTCCTATGAGCTCGAGCCGGCGTTCGTGGTCGAGGTACCTCCAGCCCGGCGCCGTCCCGCGCGGCGCTGATCAGCGCAGGATCGGAACATGTGGCAGGGCCTTCCCAGGCCCTGCCTCTTCCGAATCGTGGAGAGGTGCGACACCTGGAGCATCGTCCGTGCTGGTGCACGCTCCAGGTGTCGTCCATCTTTAATGCTCGAAAAGGCAGGGCCTGGGAAGGCCCTTGCCACATGCGCTAACGCTCCGTCATGTGCTCGGCGGCCGGTCTTCCGGCAGCGGCCCGCGGAGCAGCATCGTCATGCCGAACCCGGCACCTCCGAACAGAAGGAGGGCGGCGAAGATCATGATCGCCAGCCCTGCGGGAGGAAACCGCTCGAACCGGACGGCGACGTCGTGGGTGGCAATCGGCGCTTCGTCGACGGTGGATGCGCGCGCTTCCAGAGTGACGATGCCCGCGTCACGGGGCGTCCAGAGGACGCTTCCCGCGCTGTCAGTCGGGGCGAGGGTTTCGGTGAAGGAAGTCTCGCTGTTGGGACGATAGCGCGCCGTGACCACCACTCCCGGCAGCGGACGCCCATCCCGCATCACCACGACTCTTTGGGGCTGTTCCCTCATCGGATACTGTTCGTCGAGCTCGATCGACTGCGCCGAGACGGGCGACGGGAGAGCCGTAAGGCAGAGTGTCAGGACGGACACGCGCATCCACTCACGCATGGTAGCCTCCAGACACATCGCGCGCGGGCTGTCTTGATGTGAGCCAGACTGCCGCAAGCGTTGTCCCCAACAGCCAGACGGCGAAGGCGACAATGGGGAGCGCCGCCCCGAAGTCCAGTTGCATGTCATGGCCATAGATGCCGCCGCGGATCTCTTCGAGAGCTGACGAGCCGAGGATGAGGATCAGTCCGAAAGGAATGATGTACTTGATCAGCCAGTCGAACTGGCGCGGCAGCTTCACTGGACCATACTCGTTGAGCGCTTCCCGCAGACGGGACACCGGCAACTTCCAGCCGATGAGAAGACACTCGATCAGGCCGACGATCAGAAGGCCGTATCCGAAAGCCCAGTGATCGATGAGGTCGAGCATGCTGAGGCCGAACGTGCCGTTGCCGGCAAGTCCCCTGTCGATCACGACCGGCATGGCGAAGACGAGGCTTCCAAAGAGGCCGACCGCACCGGCGATCAATAGGGTGCGGCGACGCTTCCAGCCGAACTTGTCGATCATCGCCGTGACGATGCCCTCTACCAGTGAGATCGACGAAGTGAGCCCGGCCATGAGCAGAAGAAGGAAGAAGAGGAGCCCGAAGATCATCACGCCCCACGGCATTGCCGCGATGCCGTGAGGTACGACGAAGAACATCATGGCGATCGTCGAAGCCCGCGGAACGATGGCAAAGCTGAAGAGGATCGAGAAGATCGCGATTCCGGCGATGAACTCGAAGCCGCAGTTGAGGCACGCGATGATCATGCCGTTGTTGACCTGATCGGACCTGCGCGGAAGATAGGACGCGTACGCGGTCATCACGCCGAAACCGAGCGTCAGGCTGAAGAAGATCTGGCTGGCCGCGCCGCGCCAGACCTCCGGATTGCCCATGATCGAGAATTCGGGCGTGAAGAGGAGGTAAACGCCGTCCTCTCCGTGCGGGAGCGTGACGCCGCGGATGATGAGAACGATCATGAACACCCACATCAGTGGTACGAACACCTTGACCACCTGCTCGATCGTTTCGACACCTCTTCGAACGATGATGATGTTGAGCAGCCAGACGAAGGCTACCAGCGCCAGGACAGGCCACGACGAGATCATGAGGAAGAAGAAGCCGGTCGGATTGTCCATGTCTTCCATCGCGAATGCCGGGACGTCGGTGGCGGTCGACCACAGCGGCCCGAACGAGCCGATGAACATGCCGCAGACCCACGCGAGGATCGTCACGTAGTACATCCCGATGAACGAGGCGTTGATAATTCCCCACCAGCCGATGAACTCGCCCCATCGGCCGCCGATGGCATGCAGCGAAGCGGGGAAGGATTTCCGCGTGATGCTGCCGAGACCGAGCTCGGCGATCAGCACCGGGACGCCGATCAGAATCAGGGCGACGAGGTACGGGAGGTAAAAGGCACCTGCGCCGAAAGCGTAGGCATTCGCGCTGAAGAAGACGATGTTCCCTAGCCCGATTGCCGACCCGGAAGCGGCAAGGATGAAGCCGGCGCGCGAGCTCCACTGACTGCGGGATTCTGCCACTCTCACTCCTCTCGATGTGATGTGGGAGGAGCCTTTCTATCACATTGACCTATGTGGCAGGGCCCTCCGAGGCCCTGCCTGTACCGCATCGCGAAGATGTACGACAGCCGGAGTCATCGAAAGGATCGTGCACGCTCCAGGTGTCGTACATCTCTACCGCCCGAAAAGGCAGGGCCTGGGAGGGCCCTGCCACACCAGCGCTCGTATGTCTTTACGATGCGGTATAGGCAGGGCCTGGGAAGGCCCTGCCACATGGTGGTCTCCGTCAGCCTCTCTGAATTCGATTAAACTCTGCAGCTCATCGAACACATCCTGAACAAACCGCCGCGCAGGACGGCGGGACTGGAGCGCGTTTTCTTGATCGGCCAGAAGGTCGCGCATTACCGCATCACCGCTGCGATCGGCGCAGGCGGCATGGGCGCGGTGTATCGGGCGACCGACACCAGGCTCGGGCGCGAGGTCGCACTCAAGGTGCTTCCTGCCGAGATGGCGTCGAACCCTGAGTGGCTCCAACGTTTCCAGCGAGAAGCCCGTGCGGTCGCGGCGCTGAATCACCCGCATGTCGTGACGATCTACTCGGTCGACGAATCAGAGGGCGTGCACTTCCTCACGATGGAATTGGTGGAAGGTGAATCACTAAACCGGCTGATTCCCGAGGGCGGGATGCCGGTTCAACAACTTCTCGCCATCGCGGCCGGTCTTGCCGATGGTCTGACCGCCGCGCACGAAAAGGGAATCGTCCATCGCGACCTCAAGCCGGCTAATGCGATGGTGACGAGCGAGGGGCGTGTCAAAGTTCTCGACTTCGGCCTTGCGAAGATCGGCGGATCAGGAGAGAGCGCGCACGAAGACTTGTCGACGGAAATGAAGACTCGTGAGGGCGTCGTGATGGGCACGATGCCGTACATGTCGCCCGAGCAGTTACAGGGGCGCGCACTCGATCACCGCACGGACATCTTCTCCCTCGGAGTCATGCTCTACGAGATGGCGAGCGGCGAGCGACCCTTCCGCGGAGATTCGTCCATCGATCTTGCCTCCGCGATTCTGCGCGACACGCCGCGGCCCCTGGCCGATTGCCGCAGAGAGCTGCCTGAAAAACTGACGCGGATCATCACGCGCTGCATGGAGAAGAGCGCGGCGGATCGTTTCCCATCCGTGCGCGAGGTGCGCGATGCGCTCCGCGCTGTTTCGAGCGGACCATTGCCGGCTGAAACCTCCGTCGCGCGGGCCGAAGAAGGTCCATGGATCGCGGTGACGTCCTTCAAATACAGCGGAGCCAACGAAGATCTCGCGGCATTGGCCGAGGGGCTGAGAGACGACATCGTGACCGGACTGTCTCGCTTTTCTTATCTCAGGGTGATGTCGCCCGATGCGACCGTGGATAGCGGCCGCGCGCGAGAGGGAGTGGGCGCCCGTTACGTGATGGAAGGCAATCTGCGGCAGGCCGGGACGAAGCTGCGTGTCGCGGTGCAACTCGTCGACACGACTACCGGCGCCCATCTCTGGTCGGAGACTTACGATCGCGCTTTCGATCCGGAAGCATCGTTCGAACTGCAGGACGACCTGGTTCCCCGCATCGTCTCCACGTGCGCCGATCGCTTCGGAGTGCTTGCGCGTAGCATCAGTGACGCCGCTCGAGGTGGGGATCCCGATCAACTCAGCCCCTATCAGGCGCTCATGCGCGGTTTCGGCTATCACCAACGCCTCACTCCGGCCGCGCATGCGGAAGCTCGCGAAGCACTGGAGCGTGCCGTGGAGCACGCGCCGTCGAACGCGGAGTGCTGGGCGATGCTCTCGTGGATCTACTCACACGAATATGCTCACGGTTTCAACGCGCGCCCGGGGTCTCTCGAGCGCGCGCTCGATGCCGCGCGCCGCGCCGTGGACATCGCTCCGACTAGTCAGCTCGCGCAGCAGGCTCTCGCCGTCGTGCTGTTCTTTCGCAAGGAGACGGCTGGTTGCCTGAGCGCCGCGGAGCGCGCGATTGCTCTCAACCCGCTCGACGCGAGCAACGAGGCGATGTTCCTCATCGCCTTCACCGGCGATTGGGAACGTGGGTACGCCCTCATCCGTTTTGCAATGGAGCGCAACCCTCATCATCCCCGCTGGTATAGAGCGGTCCTCGGAATCAATGAGTACCGCCTTCGCAACTACCGCGCGGTCGTGGACGATGTGGTGAAGGCCAACGCGCCTGAGTTTTTCTGGTCGAACGTATTGCTTGCCGCCGCCCACGCGCAGCTTGGTGAGTCGGCGGCTGCACGAAGTTCCCTGCAGGACCTGCTCGCCCAGAAGAAGGATTTCGCGCAATCGGCCGATGAATCGCTGAGCAAGTGGTTCGACCCGGAGCTGGCCGCGCACGTGCTCGAGGGCTTGAGGAAAGCAGGACTGGGAGATGAAAGCGCGGAGGCTTCTGCACGAAAGTCCTCGAAATCAGCCGCACCGACCTCAGGTGCGGCGCGCGCCCAGGAGGGCTTCTGGGTCGCGGTCCTTCCATTCAAGTACAGCGGGGCAAACGCCGAGCTCACCGCACTGGCAGACGGGCTGACCGAAGACATCGTGACCGGGCTGTCGCGCTTCTCTTACCTTCGCGTAATCGCGCGCAGTTCGACTTCGAGCTACGCCAATGAATCCGTTGACGTCAATTCTGCGGGCAGACATCTGGGTGCGCGCTATGTGATGGAAGGCAGCCTGCGTCAGGCCGGGGCCAGGCTGCGGCTCGCCGTTCAGCTCGTCGATACGACCAGCGGCGCTCATCTCTGGGCCGAGAACTTCGAACGCACATTCAGTCCGGAGACCGTCTTTGAACTGCAGGACGATCTGGTTCCGCGGATCGTCTCGACGGTTGCCGACATGTACGGCGTTCTGACCCGCAGCATGAGCGAGTCCATCCGCGGCAAGGCCGACGATGAATTGACTCCTCACGAAGCGGTGCTCAGTGCCTTTGGCTACATGGAACGAGTCACGCCCGACGAGCACGCGCGCGTGAGACGGATTCTGGAACGGGCCGTCAGCATTGCACCCAATCAGAGCGATGCGTGGGCAATGCTGTCGAATCTGTACTGGGAAGAGCATGCGCACGGACTCAACCCCCAGCCCGACCCGCTGGGGCGAGCGCTTGCGGCCGCGCGGCGCGCAGTGGAGGCGGCGCCCTCGAACAACCTCGCTCATTACGCCCTCGCTTCCACGCTGTTTTTCCTGAGGGATTTTCTGGCGTTTCGTCCAACCGCGGAGCGAGCGCTCGAACTGAACCCCATGGATGGTTCTGTCGCGGCGCTCCTCGGAAATCTGATGGCCTATGCCGGTGACTGGGAGCGCGGGACCGCGGTGGTGGAATCAGCGATGAAACTCAATCCCCGTCATCCGGGCTGGTACTTTTTTGCGTTCTTCAACGACGCGTATCGGAAACGGGACTACCGCGGCGCCCTTGATTTCGCCCTCAAGATCAACCTGCCCGGAAATTTCTATACCCACGCCGTGACCGCGGCTGCTTACGGGCAGCTCGGCATGCGCGAGGAGGCCCGGAAGTCACTGCAGCAACTGCTTGAGATCCGGCCCGACTTTGCCAAAGCGGCACGCGAGGAATTCGGGAGATGGAACGACCCGGCATTCGTCGAACACATTCTCGACGGTCTCCGTAAGGCGGGACTGGAGGTTGCCCCGGAAGGGGAATCAGCAGCGTCCGCTCCCGACATCGCTAATTCTTCTGGGGACGACTCGGGGGCGGTTCGCGCCGAGGACGGGTTCTGGGTCGCCGTGCTGCCGTTCAGGTACGGCGGTGGCAACTCCGATCTCACTGCACTTGCCGAGGGGTTGACCGAAGATATCGTTACCGGGCTATCGCGTTTCTCGTACCTTCGAGTGATCGCGCGCAGTTCGACTTCGCACTACGCCAACGAGTCCGTTGACGTGCGCACCGCTGGAAAGGACCTCGGCGCTCGCTATGTGATGGAAGGCAGTCTGCGGCACGCCGGGACGAAGCTGCGCCTCGCGGTGCAGCTCATCGAAGCGACGACGGGCTCCCATCTGTGGGCCGAGAACTACGAGCGCACGTTCAGCCCGGATGCGCTGTTCGAGTTGCAGGACGAGCTGGTTCCGCGGATCGTCTCGACGGTTGCCGACACGAACGGGATTCTCGCCAGGAGCATGAGCGAGGCGGTTCGCAGTCGCGATCCCGAGCAGTTGACGCCCTATGAAGCGGTGCTGCGCAGCTTCGGATACGGTCAGCGGATCACGCCCGAAGAGCTCGCGGCAGCGCGGAATGCTCTCGAGTTGGCGGTG
>JBGSYJ010000310.1:0-23171 GCA_041750915.1 Thermoanaerobaculia bacterium
CAAGCTGCTCGTTGGTGCGCCGCTGCTGCAGATAGCCGGCCACCTGGGCACCGATCACCGTCATGACCTTGACAGCCTCCTCGCGAGGGGGCCAGTCGGTACGGCTGAAGAACTGCAACACGCCCAGTACGCGATCCGAAATGCACAGCGGATATGCGAAACCGAACGGCAGGCCGGACTCGCGCGCCAATCGAACGGATGGGGGAGTTTCAGCTTCAACGAGATCCGCCGCCCATAGAGGTTCCCGCGAATGCCACGCCCGGGCTGCCAGCTCATGATCGGACGCGTTTTCCGGCGATTTGTGCAGTGGCTCGATCAGGGTCCGGGCGACGTTCTCATCTGCGTGCCACTCCGCCGAGAAGGCGAGACCGATCTCTTCGGAGCGAGGCTCCCACAGTACACCAGCTCTCCATCCGAATCCGGCAGAGATTGTTTCCAGGACACGCGTGATGATTTCGTCCCGGGAGGCTTCGGAAGACAGAAGGGTCTGCAACTCGATCTGCATTGCGAGCCGCTGCTCTGAAAGGTGCCTCTCGGTGGCGTCCGAGAGGATCTTCGAAAAACCGGCTAGAGATCCATCGCGGCGCAGAGCCGTCATCACCCCGTCGGCGAAGAACCTGCCACCATCCTTTCGCGTGTGCCATCGCCGGTCGGCGGCGCGTCCATTCTGACGCGCGAGCGCGAACTCCTGTTCCGGAACCGCTGACGCGCGGTCTTCCGGAGTGAAGATCGCCGCTGCATGCTGTCCGATCATCTCTTCGGCGGTAAACCCGAATATTCGCTGCGCTCCCGTATTCCAGAGCGTGATCCGGCCTTCGGGATCAGTCAACAGGATCGCGAAATCCTCGGTTCCCTCGATGAGGAGCCGGAACAAGTCGGGATCTTCTGGCTCAACGGCGCTCATTTTCCTCTCATGCAACACTGAACGACGGCAGGACGTTCCGTCAAGCATGCCACATCCCTATGGCAAAAGTTCGATGAATGCTGCTCGGTGCACCCTGTGCAACAATCGAGCTGACTTTCAGGACGCGACGGGACCAGACGCGGACCGGAAGGACGCGAAGGAGCTGGCCTATACGATCGAGCCCAGCCAATGACGATCTCGAACGGTGACGTCGAGATTCGGCCTTTCCAGGTCCTCGTCACTTCGGGAGTTGATCGAGCAATTTCCTTTCCTCGGGAGTGAGCTCCAGAACCAGCTCAGGGTTGGCTTCGATGAACGCCTGTACGTCCGCCAGGTCCTGAAGTCTTTTGGATCGCCGGCGCTCCGGATCGCTTCCCGCGCGCAGTTTCTCGTGGAGAAGATCGACGACGCGAATCACCCGGAGTGTCACGTCTTCCAGCACAATTTCGTCGGCGCTCTCGATCGCGGGGGCAAGCTTCGGATCATCGGTGAACTGAACCGGCGTGCCATCGATCGCAACCCAGTTCTCGGAGTGCCGGAAGGCTTCCCGAAACCGAAATCCCTCGGCGGCGAGCGCGGGCCGCGGAAGCGCGTCGCGCCGGACGACAGCGACGTCGATGTCGAGGGTCGTGCGCGCCTCCCTCTGATGGACCTGGACGGCGAGCCCACCGATGATCGCGTAGAGGACTTGCGAGTCGCCGAGAACGCGGCACAACGCCAGTAGAGCGGGTCGTTTGCTCTCTTCCATTTCGCCCCTCAGCCAATGCCACTGCCGGTCCAGAAGAAACCCGGCTGCAAGACCAGAGCTCATGGAGGTCATTCTACGTGGTTCGGCCCGCGAGGGCCAGGCAACACGCTATTGCCCGAAAGCGCGTTGCAGATTCGTACCCGCTCGCGCGACCGCCTGCTTTGCCTTGTCGATCACAGCACCCATTCCGAAAAATTCATGCGCGACACCGTCATAATTCACGTAGTCCACAGTTACACCCGCAGCACTCAGCCGGTCAGCGTACTCCTTCCCTTCGGAACGAAGCGGATCGATTTCTGCCGTGATGATGGTCGCGGAGGGCAGGCCGGCCAGGTTCTCGGCGCGCACGATCGAGAGCATGGGGTTCAAGCCGTCTGATGGCCGCGCGAGATGATGATGGAAGAACCACATCATGGCCAGCTTGCCCAGAGGCTTTGCCGTCTGATTTTCCTGATAGGAATCCGTGGCAAAGCTGTAGTCGGCCACAGGGTAAATCAGGAGTTGATGGACTGGCATCGGAGCACCCCGCTCCCGAGCCATCATCGTGATCGCGGCCGCCAGGTTGCCCCCCGCGCTTTCTCCAGCCACAGCAATTCTGGCGGGATCCCCGTTGATAGAGCCCGCGTTGGCTACGACCCATCGGTACGCCGCGAAGCTGTCTTCATGGGCGGCGGGAAACTTGTGTTCCGGGCCCTGCCGGTAATGGGAAGAAATCACAACCGCCTTCGCGGCATTCGCCAGCGCGCGGGGCGACGCGTCGTACACGTCCAGATCCGCGATGACCCATCCTCCGCCGTGAATGTAATGGATCACAGGGAAGGGTCCGCTCCCCGCCGGAGTGTAGATGCGTATCGCAATCTGACCGGCCGGACCGGGGATCATTCGATCTTCCACATTGGCCACGGCCTCGGGAGCGGTGCTTCTTCCACGGCTTCTCAGCAGCGCCTTGACTGCGTCCGCTGGTGTTGGCTGGAGGCGCGCCTCGTCCGGAGTGAGCTTCTCGAGCGGTTTGGCACCCAGCCGGGCGAGCTGATCGAGCACCGCCTTCATCTGCGGGTCGGGCTGCGCCTGTGCAGCGCCGGGCAGCGAAGTCAAAGCGAGCGCCAGTGTGAGACCTGACAGAGCGAGGTACTTGTTCATGATTCCGTCCTCTTTTCCGTTTCATTTCGAGATGCACGACATTGGAGAGCTTTCGCGACTGTCGCGCACCCCGGTTCGGGCGCATGCTCTGGCGCAGATCGCTCGCCACAAATGTGTTCAGGTCCCGCCCTTCACGTGAGGGAGGAGTTACGCGAAATCAGGAAGTTCGGATTGGTTACCGAATGAAGATGGCCCGCGAGGCGAGTGCGACGGACACTCGCGGTCGAAGCTGTGATCGTTCTCGAGCGGGATCGCCGCGTCGAGTTTCGGTATGTTGATCGCCGCGACGACGATCCGGCGCCACGCGGTCCTTTTCACACTGGGCGGCGACTTAGAGACGCTCGCTCCGCTGATTCCATTGAGCCTGCTTGAGCGGAACGGGGCCATGCTTGAGCGGAACGGGGCCAGGTCTTGCCTTTTGCTATCCTATTCTTGAGCTGGTCCTTGGCGCGCGCCGCATACGAGATGGCAAAAGGCAAGACCTGGCCCCGTTCCACGTGGCCTTTTATCGCTGCGAGGGGTCCATGCTCTCGTCATGGACGACGTATCCGAGACACGCGTCATGGTTGCAAGGATGCTCGAACACGCAGGTGCGCTCGTCTCCATGGCTGGATCCGTCGACGATGCGCTCGGTCAGCTCGAAGCTGTAGCTCCTGACGTCATCGTCAGCGACATCGCTCTTCCGTTTCGCGATGGGTACGACTTCATACGGGAAATCCGCAGCCACCCCGATGTTCGGATCTCCGGAATTCAGGTCCTGGCGCTCACTGCTCAGGGACGCGAGCTCGACCGCGAGAATATTCTTCAAGCCGGTTTCGACGGCTATCTCCGCAAGCCCGTCGGCCCGGCGGTTCTTATCGAAGCCGTCAGGAATGTGATGGGCCGTACGGCCGCAAGGAAGTCCCACAGCAAAACGTGATAATGACGAATGGTCAATCGCGCGGACTCAACTCGCATAGAGAACGGACCGGGGCCAGGTCTTGCCTTTTGCTATCTTGCTATCTTGCAAAACGAAACGGAACTAAACGGAACGGGATCATGTCTTGCCTTCTGCGCCATCATACGAGATAGCAAAAGGCAAGACCTGGCCCCGTTCCACCTTCGTCGCTAGCCGTCTTCCTGCTCCATGAAACGCTGGGTGCCGATTCCACAGGCGATGAGATCGCGGATGGAGGTGAGCTCCCGATCGAGGCCGTCCGCCTGCTCCTCGTAACTGTCCGCGGCCTTCTCGCGTTCCTGGCCCCGTCTCCGCTCGGCCATCTTTCTCGCGAAGGTGACCTTCTCCTCCATGATCCGGATGGCCGACCAGAGGGCGCTCTCCAGGTTCTGCGTCTGCTCGATCGAAAAGACGTCCCCCGTCAATGAATGTCCCACATGACACCGGAACTTGATGGGCTCGTCGTCGCCGATCTGCCAGATGCTGCCGTTGCAATCCGGACAGGTGAACGAGGTGAGCTTGCCGATCTTCTCGACGTTCTCCAGATATTCTTTCGTGTTCATCTCCTGCTCCGCAATCTTCGCCTCGATCTCAATCTCCAGGCTCGTTGGAAACTCGTCCCGAGGCACGGACTCCTGCCCGACGAGCCGGGCCAGCAGGGCGCCCGCCTTCGCGATCGGAACGCTGTGATCCACCTTCACATAGCGCAGGGCGCTCCTCGGCATGCTCGCGTATTCGGCTTCGTCGGGATCCTGGACCACGGTGATTCCGCCCTGTTTGCTGATCGCCTGCAGCCCGACCGTGCCATCATCGAGATAGCCGGTCATCACCATGCCGATGACCCTCGGACCGTGAGCACGGGCTGCGGATCGAAACAGGGCGTCAATCGACGGCCGGAAACGGTTCTCCTGCGGGCCGCGCACGACGCGCACACTGTTCTCGCCGACGAGAAGGTGATGGTCGGGGGGGGCGACGTAGATCTGTCCTTCCTGGAAGATCTGCCCGTCGACAGGGTGGGTGGCGGGCAGATCGCTGACATCGGAGAGAAGCTTCGGGAGCTCACTTTTCCTCTCGGGCGACATGTGTTGCACAATAAAAATTGCAGCGCCTATATCCGCGGGCAATTCGCTGACGACAGCACTCAACGCTTTGAGCCCGCCGGCCGAAGCTCCCAAGACGATCACGTTGTGTCCTGGCAAAGAACACCTCCACTTCGTTCGTGAATCCGTGCAACAGTTGCGCCGTCACGGATTCGTTCGACGCTGGCACGATTCTTCGACAGACAATCTACAAACCAAACTTTCGAAGTAGTTGGGCAGCGCGGAACATGCATATACTTCTTGATCCGGACCCATCGACATGGCGACCAGAAAGCGCAAAGCTTCCAACAAGCCATCCCCGGCCGTTGATCGGGCTGCCTCGGACGTGGTGAGTGAGGACTCGCGCCGCCCGTTTCCAATTGCTTGTATTGGAGCCTCCGCCGGCGGGCTCGAGGCCCTCTCCGCGCTCCTCGAGACGATGCCCGTCGATACCGGAGTGGGGTTCGTCATCATCCAGCATCTCTCGCCCACCCATCCGAGCATGCTCGTGGACATTCTGTCGCGCACGACATCGATGCCCGTCATCGAGGTCACCGACGATCAGCTCGTCGATCCGAATTGCGTCCACGTCATTCCTCCGGACAGGGAGGTAACGATTCAATCCGGGCACCTCGAGCTTCACCCGCGGGAAAAAGAAACGGCGCGGCGCCGGCCTGTCGATCGGTTCCTTCGCTCTCTGGCGGCCGACCAGGGAGCACGCGCCATCGGGGTCATCCTGTCAGGCACCGGAAGCGACGGCACGCTCGGAATCGAGGAGCTGAAGGGTGAGGGGGGAATCACCTTTGCCCAGGATGAGACCGCGCAACAACGCGGCATGCCGGACAGTGCCATCGCCACCGGTTGCATCGATTTCATTCTTTCTCCGAAGGAGATCGCCGCAGAGATCGACCGGCTCGGCAAGTCGCCCCATCTGACCAGCGAGTCGGCAAAGCTTCCCGCTGGGGACGCTGCGGACTTCGCGACCATCGTTCAGTTGATGCGCAGCGTCACCGGAGTCGATTTCACACAGTACCGCTCCACGACGCTCTTCCGCCGGATCACGCGCCGCATGGCGCTGCTCAAGATCGAAGAGGCCGGCAAGTACATCGAGCTGCTCACGCGGAGCGAAGAGGAGCGCAACGCTCTGTATCACGACATTCTCATCAGCGTGACGAGCTTTTTCCGCGACCCGGAAATGTTCGAGTCACTCACCCAGCGGGTGCTGCCACGCATGTTCGAGGGACGTTCGGATCGGGATCCGCTGCGTGTCTGGGTGCTCGGATGTTCAACGGGCCAGGAAGCGTACTCGATCGCCATCGCACTCGATGAGTTCAGGAAGTCGCGTGGTCTCAACGTGCCCGTTCAGGTGTTCGCGACTGATCTCAATGAGAGCGGCATCACCACGGCGCGGGCTGGACTCTACGCGCGAGACATCGAGCATGATCTGTCGGATGAACGGCTGAAGAATTACTTCACGGCGGTAGATGGTCAGTATCGCGTCGCAAAGTCGATCCGGGAGATGTGCGTCTTCGCGCGGCACAATCTGCTCGCGGACCCTCCGTTCTCGAGAATGGACCTGGTCACCTGCCGCAATCTGCTGATCTACATCAACCCGGTTCTGCAGGAAAAGATCATTCCGATCCTCCACTACGCCCTCAGACCCGGAGGAGCGCTCGTCCTCGGAGGCTCGGAGACGGTCGGCACCCACGGGCGGGATCTGTTCGAGACCGAAGATGCGAGGCAGAGAATCTACCGGCGTAAGGATGGAGCGCAAAGCCTCCCGTTCGTAATCAGAAGTCGTGAAACCTCCCGCCAGAACCGGTCGCCCGAGCTGCGAAGGGCACGCGACGCCACCCTTGGCGCGGACATTCAGAGGGAGGCCGAGCTCGTCCTTTTGCGCAAGTATGCGCCCGCGGGCGTCCTGCTGAATTCCCGGATGGAGATCGTGCAGTTCCAGGGAGACACCACGCCCTATCTCGCGCCCGGGCCGGGACGTGCGAGTCTGAATGTCATGAAGATGGCGAAGGAGGGGCTCGAGGTCATTCTCAGGAGTGCCCTTCACCAGGCTCGCACCGATGGGCTGCCGGCGCGTCGCGAAGGTGTGGAGTTGCGCTCGAAGGAAGGCCCACGCATGGTTGACCTGGAGGTGACACCCCTTCTGGAAGGGTCCGACGGTGGGGGATTTCTAGTGGTCTTTCAGGAGCCCTCGCGCGCGACCGGGTCTAGCGTTCCGCCATCCGAGGATCCTGCCGCTCGCGACCAGGGGGCGGAGCCTTCCAGCCGCGTTCTGGCGCTGACGCAGGAGCTGAGCGCCACGCGTGAGTACCTGCAGTCGATCATCGAGCAGCACGACGCCGCGAACGAAGAGCTCCAGTCGGCCAACGAGGAAGCCCAGTCGGCCAACGAGGAGATGCAGAGCGTCAACGAGGAGCTTGAGACATCCAAAGAGGAGATCCAGTCGAGCAACGAAGAGCTGGCGACCGTCAACGACGAGCTTCGCGATCGCAACTCAGAGCTGAGCCGGCTCAACAACGACGTGTCCAACCTGCTGGGCAGCGTCCGCATCCCCATTGTCATGTTCGACCCGGAGCTTCGCATCCGCCGATTTACCGAGATAGCGCAGCAGGTGCTGGGACTCAACCCGGCCGACATCGGGCGCCCCATCGCCGCCATGAGATTCGCGGACAATTTCCAGCACCTCCCGCAACTGCTTGACGAGGTCATCGCAAACGGGACTGAGAAGGATCTGGAAGTGCAGGATATCCTGGGGTCCTGGTACTCGATGCGCCTACTCCCGTACCTGACCCACGACGGGGGGGTCGAGGGTGCCGTGCTGTTGATGATCGATATCGACGCGATCCGCAAAGCCCGGGAGTTTGCCGAGAGTATCGTCGCGACGGTTCGGGAGCCGCTTCTGGTTCTCGACGGCGAGCTGCGAGTGCAGTCCGCGAGCGGTTCGTTTTGTGAGACCTTCGGTGTGAGCGCCGGCGATACGGTCGGCCAGCCGTTCTATGACCTGGGCCGCGGCCATTGGAAGATTCCCGAGCTCCGGCGGCTGCTTGACGAGGTTCTTCCCCAAGGCCAGTCATTTGACGATCTCGAGGTGAGTCAGGAGTTCGACCGGATCGGCAGGCGAACGATGCTGCTCAATGGACGGCGCGTCACCAGGGCCGTCGGAGAGCCGCCTCTCATTCTTCTGGCCATTCAGGACATCACGGTGCACGCCAGCCTGCTCGAGGCGCAGCGGCAGGCCCGCCAGGTCGCAGAAGAATCGGATGCCGCAAAGGATCAATTCCTCGCCGCGATCTCCCACGAGCTCCGGACTCCGCTGACCTCGATTCTGGGATGGACGCAGCTCGTTGCGCAGTCCGAGTACGAACCTGCGCTCATGCGTAAGGGCATCGAGAGTATCGAGATGAGTGCGTCCGGCCAGGCGCGTCTGATCAATGACCTGCTCGATTCCGCGCGAATGCTTGCCGGAAAGTTCGAGCTCAACATGTTACCCCTCGACATCTCGGACGTGGTAGAAGCGGCAGTCGCCGCGGCGCTCCCTCTCGCCGCCAGCAAGAGCATCGAGATCCGCACCTCGCGAGCTTCGGCCACAGTCTCAGCCGACCGGCTCCGGCTCCTGCAGGTCTTTGGAAACCTGCTTTCCAATGCGATCAAATTCAGCCCACCGTCGAAACGGATTCACGTGAAGATTGAACCCGAGAACGAGCACGTCACGGTATGCGTGACCGATCAGGGTAGCGGAATCACCCGGGAGTTCCTGCCGCGTGTCTTCGATCGCTACCGCCAGTATCACGGAGGTGCATACGGCGGGTTGGGCCTGGGCCTGGCGATCGTCCGGCATCTCGTCGATGCGCACGGCGGCAGCGTCAAGGTCGAGAGCGAAGGCGAAGGCCGAGGCGCCACGTTTCGTGTCGTGCTTCCGATTGCAGCCGCGGATGTACCACATCCGTCGGACGGCCTGGAATGAACAGCTGACTAGCCCTGGGCTAAGGGGCGTGCGTCGACGCTCAGGGCTCCTGCAGGAGCCCCACCTGCTCATGGAGTCTTCGCATTCCAAGCAGGATGCGGGTCTTGACCGTCCCCAGCGGGATGCCGAGCAGCGAGGCGATTTCGGTCTGGGTGTAGCCGTCGAAATAGGCAAGCTCGATCGTGGTTCGCTGCGCTGCGGGCAGGAAATCCAGCATCTCGCGGATTCGAGACATCTCGAGCCTGGATGTCAGTTCGCTTTGGGCACGGGGGTCGGACAAGTGCAGCTGTTCGCCAGTCGACGGCATCGCACGGACCCTGCGGATGTGATCGAGGGCGCGGGACCGGGCGATGGTCATGATCCATGCTCCAGGAGAACCGCGATCGGGCTCGTAACGGTCTTTCTGACGCCAGGCCTGCATGAAAGACTCCTGGAGGACATCCTGAGCATCCTGCTCGTCGCGGAGCATGCGGAGAAGCGTCGCGTAAATCCGGCCTGAATGCTCGGCGTAGAAATGCTCGAAGCCTTCTCCGTCGCGAAACAGTGCTTTGACCGTAGCCAGCGCGGCTGACGAATATCGGACGACCGTTGTGATGAGGCCGAGCTCCGGCGCAGTGGAGACGCGGGCGGCAAGCTTTATGGAGCCGCCATCCTTCTGGCGTGCATGAAACTCGTAGACGTTCGGTGCATCTTGTCCTCGGAGCCGCTTCTGTCCGTATCCCAGCATCCGTGTTTCATCGGCCGGTGCTATGACGGACGAGATGTGACTGCCGATGAGTTCGGTGGCGTTGGGGTACCCGAGGTATTTCGCGTAACGGACGTTCGCGTAGATGATCGTCTCGTTCTTTTCGACGAGGACGCCTTCGGCAGCGCGGTCGAATTTTCTTGCGAAGGCTGCGCACTCGCGAGCGGGTAGAGGAAACTGAGAAACGAGCGACATGTACGCCTGCCTTCTTTTGACGGTGAGCCTCGTGGGGCACACTGCAAAAGATTGGCCAGTATCAGCGGGCTCGCCCTGCGGCGGCGATCGGGGAGATTAGGGGCACATCCATCGTGCGCGATCTTTGGCAGTGAGCATGCACTGCGATGTCGCTCATGGAGCCAGGAAAAAGAGTTGACGCCCGAGCCTCGAGCGACCACATTCGATCTTCGCGGAGCAGTTCCTCGACCAGCGGCGCAAAGGTGGCAGCCGAGGCGGCAGCGGAACGGGAGCTTGCAGGCCGGGTAGCTCAAAACGATCGACAGGCTTTCGTAGAGCTCTACGATCTTACGGCTCCGCGGGTCTACGCGGTCATTCTTCGTTCGATAAAATCCGGCGATGAAGCAGCAGAGATTCTGCGCGAGGTCTTCCAGATCTTCTGGGACGAGCGCGACCGCAAACTCCCGATGGATCGCCCCCTGTTTGTGCTGATCGGCTCGGTGCGTCGTCTGCTGCGTTCGAGAGGCACGGAGAGAGGTGTTCAGGGCTCCAGAGACGGCATGGTTCAGCCGGCGGAGTCGTCTCTGCCCGATCCGGAGGTACGGAATCTTGAGCCCGGGGAGCTGTTAAAGAGGCTATATTTTGATGGTGAGACGCTACCGGTGCTGGCGGAGAAGTATGGCTTGCCACTGGACGCACTTCGTGCCACTCTCCTTATGGCCATGGATGAGCTTCAACGGGAAGCGAACGTAAGAAGGAATAATGTCTGACAAAGACTTGCAGCTTCTCGCAGCCCTTCATGCCCTCGGTGCTTCAACGCCGGCTGAAGAGGAGAAGCTTTCGCGAATCGTATCTTCCGATCAGACGGCAGCGAATCTCGCTAGCGAGTACAGAGAGGCGGCCCAGCTTCTGAGCCTCTCGCTCGAACCCGTGCAGCCGCCCCCGCACATACTCGATTCGCTGCGCCTTGCGATTGCGGAGGAAGGTGCCGGGGAGGAGGCGGGGATTCGCGTGACACGGGCCGGCGAAGGATGGGAAAATTTCGCGCTCGAGGGGATCAGGGTAAAGCGGCTCACGCGCGAAGAAGAAAGTGGCCCGGTAACCGTTCTGATGACCTTCGATCCGGGCGCGCGTTATCCCGCCCACACTCATACGGGAGCGGAGCAGTGTCTGGTTGTGTCCGGCTCTTTCGAGAGTGGTGGCCATGTCAGGCGGACGGGAGATTTCATTTACGCTGAAGCAGGATCGTCCGACGATGAGATGTTCAGCTTCGAGGGCGCGACGCTTCTAGTGGTGATGGCGCCTGAAGATTTCGCGAAAGCCAGCCAGGCCTGAACGATCTCTCGACCGTGTCGCCGTGAGAAGCGGTGAAGAATCGTGGCGAGGGATGACCGCAGTGTCATCCTGAGCGCAGCGAAGGACCTTCTTGCAGGTCATTGTCGCCATAAATGAACGGGCTTGTCATCCCGAGCTTGGGTGGTTGTGAGGGAGGGGCGAGGGACCTCCGGCGATGGTACATAGTTGCCTCCGAGGAGAGCCCCGCCTCGACTCCTTCCGTGACGAATCAACTCCGTACCATCGCCGGAGTTCCCTCGCCCCTCCCGCCCGCACGACCGAGCTCGGGATGACAAGTCCTGACGATCCCGGTGCAATGTGTGAGTTCATCAAGAAGCCGCGGAAGACGGGATGATCGTGCGAGCGGGAGGAGACGGCGCGACCTCCCCCCGGGTTCGCGGGGAGAGGTTGCGCACATCGCTACTTCTGTTCGAGCCTGCGTTCCATCAGAGTTTGAAACGCGGACTTCACGCCAGTCTTGGCGAAGGGAGTCGTTGGAGGGAACTGCCCGGTGACGTAGACCGCGTCCGCCGTGACGTTGTCGATGACCGAAGCATAGGGGACGACCGCACCGTCACCCTGTGTGATGATGAAGTCTGCGGCTCCGATATCGAAATTACGGGTCGAGGGACTCGAGATCGATCGTGCCGAGAACTGAACATGAAGGAACTGCTCGCCGCCGATGAAGAAACTCCTCGAACCGGCTGAAGCTCCGTCCGCATCTCTCAGCGTGACGCTCACGGTCATTCCGTTACCCCTGGTCGTCGCGGCGACGAAGCCGAGGTTCGTTCGGAAGCGTGCGTTCTGAATCAGACCGGGGATGTACGCGGTCGCCCCCGGAATCGTGACGTCGCCGACGGCATTCTCCAGAAAGTCACGGGCTGGAAGCACGGTCTGTCCCACTGTGTCGCCCGTCGGGTTCATGCTGTAGGTCCGGCTCGTGATCGCGAACGGCTGGCTCCCGCCGACGAGAATCGCACCGAGATTGTTGGGACGGCCACCAACCTGATCGAGCACGTCTTTGATCAGAACGCTGTCGCCAGGACCGATGCTCATGCCGACCTCGTCAGGGTCGAGCGTTTCGAAATTGTCGGGCATGTTCTCGCCCGATCGGATGAACGTCAAAGAGACCGTGAGCGGAAGGCTGGAGAAATTATAGATCGCTACATCGCTCATCCAGTTCGTGTTATTGACTCCAGGGGCATCGATCGCAACCGGGATCACATAAAAATCCGCGAAATGGTTGGCGAACGAGCTTTGAGAAACGAACAGGAAGGCGATTAGCGATAGGAGAATCGCTGATTTTCGCATGTGTGATCCTTTTGTGTGCCGGACGCTGCCGAAGTCGCGCTCATGGCGTGAGGGCGGTGAGAGCCTGCCGGTCTGATGGCTGTTGTTCATGATAGGAAGTGCACCGTGGGACCCGGCGTTGCCGGGTCCCGGGAGACACTATGGATTCGGGTTCGCTGTCGTTCCATGATGTGCGTGATCGAATCCCTGGTGCGGATGCGCCACGTACGGAAACGTCGTGAGGAACGCTCTGTCGTTGGCGTCGACGCCGTCGGACAGCGCATTGTTCGGAGCACGATCGAATCCTGGAACGAGCACGCCCGCTGCGACGCGCAGAGTGATGTCGACGACGTCATCGGCGAGACGGCGACCGTTTGGAAATCCGCCGGCATCCCCTGCAATGGCGCCGAGACGGTTCGGAGATGCGGTGAGCGGAGTGGCGAGGTTGATGCGGATCTGCTCGGACGGAACCACGCCGGCCGGCATGTTCACCCCTGGAAGGCCGGTGAGGTAGACCTGCTGGAGATCCATGCGAGGTGCCGCGGGGCAGTCGACGTTATAGAGCAGTTTGTAAAGACGGCAGATCTCCGGATCGAGAACCCGGTTGCGGAAAGTCTCGTTCGAGGTGAAGAGGGGAGCGTCGCCGTTCGGCTCGCTTGCATTGAAAATGTCTTTGAATGCGAGTGACAAAACGACTTCGTTAACCAGAGGCATGCCGAGACGCGAGACCTGGCTTGTTCCACCCACACCCTGACGCAGACGTCCGGCGCCGGTGTTGGTCAGGGTGATGCGCGAGCGGCTCGCGGTCGACCAGACACCGACGATTGCGTTGTTCGCGGTCGGCCCGGACGGAGCCTGGCCATTGTTCGTCAGGGCTGTGATCGGAACCTGAATCGCGATGGTGTTGACGTTGTAGCCCTTCAACGTATCGATTCCCGGCGCAGATGAAGCCATCGGGGGAACCAGGTTGAGCTGCTGGATCGGACGAAGCGTCAGCAGATCACCGATCGCTGCGATGTCGACGAAAAAAGGATCGTCGCGGGGGCCGGCGAAAACGCGGCCTCCACCGGCCGACAATGTTCCGATCGCGGCGTTCGCGAGGGACGGATAGTCGGGAGTCGACTTCGGTCCGATGTTGTGCGGCGCGACCTGAAAGGTACCGAGCGAGGTGCCCTGGCCGCTCCTGCGGTCTCCGGTCACGCGAGTCACGGTGTAGGAGTACCGGACGTTGAGATCGGGATCGTCCAGGGTTGAGATCGGCCCTGTGTTGTAGAGGAACGTGTTCGGGTTCCGGACTTCACGAGTGAAGCGGAACTGGTAGGTGATGTCCTCATTCGCATCGCCGTTGTTGTCGATGTGAATCTCGTAGAGCACCCCCTCTGAGAAGTCGTAGTAATTCGGGGCGAACCCAGGCTCCTGACCAGGCGAAAAGTTCGCCACGATCGTGATCGTGTTCGCGTCGTTGGGGCTCTTGAATACGTATACATCGGTGTTGTCTGCCGTCGGATCCTCGCGAATGAGCGGCGCTTCCCGATGCGACGATGCGGCGGCGCTGACGGTCAACGTCAGCGTGAAGACGACTGCCAGTAGTGACTGCAAACTCTTTTTCATACTCTCCTCCGTGATTGGTAAACGGTGAGAGGGGGCCTCGTCTCTCATCCGTGCTGTTGATGTCGGGGGAGAGTTACGCGGAGATTGGAAATCCGGATTGGTTTGTGCATAGAAAAAATTGTTAGACGCTGCCAAGCTCGTCCGGACAAGTGAAATTGCGACTGTGGAAAGAGAAGGATGTCCAGTCGGGAGTGGAAGCTGCGAAGGCGGTCCGGGGCAGTGACGCTGTACGACCTATGGGGCATACACCCCGCGCCATGGCCCCAGAACGCGGAAGTTTGCAGGGTTTGGAATGCGGCGGATCGGAATCCGCCGCTACTTATCCCGCGTCGTATATGCCACATCAACAAGATCTTGGGCTGGACACCAACTTGCAGCGACGCAGTGCATGAACTCCCTCCCGACAGGCCGCGCGCTGGTCGTCGACGACGATGATTCGATCCGGCGGATGGTCTGTAAGCTGCTCGTTCGTGAAGGATTCGACGTCGATGAAGCGCGCGATGGTGTCGAGGCGATCGACAGACTCAAGCAGCAGGACTACGAGGTTGTCGTCCTCGACCTGATGATGCCTCGAATCGATGGTTTCGGCGTGGTGGACTTTCTTCGCGCCGAGCACCCCGGCATGATCGATCGGATCGTCGTGATGACTGCCTTCGATGATTCTGCACGCAAGCGGCTCACGGCTGGTTGCAGAGTTCTCGCGAAGCCGTTCGACATCAGCGAGCTCATGATGAACGTGCGCGAGTGCGCGACAGCGTAGGCAGACGCAGCAGCCGAAAAGCAGCTCAACCGATTCCAGTACTCCTCTTTTTCGGGCAGGAACCTTGCTCCTGGGTTCTATGCGACTGACGCAAATCAAGGGGAATCAGATGGCGGACAGAACAGGCAACCGAAGCACCTCGAAAATCGGCAACGGATCGGCTCAGAGGCGGGCCTGTTTCGTTTCTGCTTTTCACCGGAGACCATCGTGAAGCGAACAGCGTCGTTTGGCACAGCACTCCTGGTCGCCTGCCTTTCTCTCGCCGGATGTGGAACCACGATGGATCCGGTACATGGTTCTCTGACGGATGGCGAGATCGCACAGATCTTCATGAACGCGAATCATGGGGAGATCGAGCATGGGAAGATTGCCACGACCCGTGCGGCGTCCGCCGGGGTGCGGGATTTTGCCAATATGCTCATTCAGGACCACGCAGCGGCGGACCAGCGCGCGAGCGAAGTGGCGTCGCGCGCGAACATCACACCCGTCGACAATGAATTGAGCCGGCAGCTGGCAGCGAATGCGAGCCGGACTGCCGAGACGCTGGGGACATGGCGTGGTGCAGAGTTCGATCGCCTTTTTATGGATACGCAGGTCGAGCTCCACGAGTGGCTCCTCCGGACGATGGACGAAAACCTGATTCCTTCGTCGAGGAACCCGGAACTGCGTGCACTCCTCGAGGCCCAGCGAGGCTCGGTTGCCGTACATCTCGCAAGAGCCCGGCAGATACGCTCCAGCCTGTAGTTCCGAGGGCATCCGAGCAAGGCGGAAATTTACTCCGCTGTCCCCCCCTTCTCATTACCGTATGGAAGAGTTGCCAGCGGAAATTTCTCCAACAGAGTTGTCGCCAGGTGAAAAGCTGCGCGTGGCGCGGGTGGGGCAGCGCATGCCACTTCGGGAAGTTGCGTCGAGAGCAGGAATCAGTCAGGCGACCCTTTCTAGAATCGAGAGGGGCAAGCAGACGCTCGATGTCGACATGCTCGTGAGGATCGCGGCAATTCTCGGCAAAGAGCCCCGGGAACTGTTCGGCCAGGGTCACCCTGCACCCGCTCAAATCGTAGCGTCGCTCAGCGCGCAGGAGCGTATCGAGTTCTGGCAACTGCTGGCGCGATCTGCTGAAGTCCGTGCCAATGACGAGAAGCATAAGAAGCAGTCCCGCGATCTCGTTCTGCAGGTCGAGGAATTGCTCGCCCAGCTCGACTACCTCCGCACCGAGGTCGCAGCCGTCAAAGAGCGTCTCCGCCGCCGGGTTTGAGGAACGTTCGAACCGTCCATCCCGGTGGAATCGTCAGGTCGCGGTTACCTCGATCAATCGGACTGCGCGGTAGAATCGAATTGCGGAACTGCGCCTGACAATGGACGAAACTAGAGTACTGGTCGTGGATGACGATGAACCGATCCGTCGTCTCATCGGAACAGTGCTGCGTCGCGCCGGGTACGGAATCGACGAAGCCCGGCACGGGGGCGAAGCGGTCGGCATGATGCAGGAGAACGACTACGACGTCGTTCTGCTGGATCTGATGATGCCGGTGCTCAGCGGGTTCGAGGTCATCGACTGGCTGGCAGAGAACGACCAGGATCGTCTCAGTTGCGTCGTCGTCATGAGCGCAGCGGCCGACCGCGACCTCGCCCGCCTCGACCCTCAGGTGGTGTTCAGCGTACTCCGGAAACCATTCGACCTTGCCGCGGTCGTGGAGACCGTGGCGGAATGCGCGGAGCGGGCGAAGGGGTCGGAGGATGGCTCCGGCACCGACAATCGTGTGAATAACCGTAATTGATGCATGAAGGCAGGCTTCTTGCTGGGCCCTTCTCGCCGCTGTGGCCGACCAACCTTCATGACATCCGAGACTGTTTTAGTCGTCGACGACGACCACTCGATCCGCCGTCTGATCCGGACCCTGCTCACCCGGGCCGGTTTCGAGAGCGAAGAGGCGCAGAATGGAGACGAGGCGCTCCGAATGATGAAGGAGAACTCCTACCGGATCATTCTTCTCGACCTCATGATGCCGGTGGTGAATGGGTTCGAAGTGCTCGAGTGGCTCGAGGAGCACTCTCCCGAACATCTCCAGTGCGTAATCGTGACGACCGCGGCCGCAGATCGGGACATCAGCAGGCTGAGGCGGGACGCAGTGTTCTCTGTTCTGCGCAAACCGTTCGACCTCGCCGAGCTCGTGGAAACAGTCAGCCGTTGTGCGAAGCGGACTGATGATCCCGGCGACGATACAATCCCCAACTGAGTGATCCCTTTGCGGAAGCGGTCAATCGGTCAGCGGGATGAAGTCCGGGTCGTCCTGATGCTCGCGCTCCCATGAAAGAAAGTCGTAGTAGCCACAACGATTCTTCTCCGGGTACTCGCGGCAGACCGAAGGACGGCCCAGATAGATCGTGCACCGACGCGTCTCGGAATCGAGGAACTGGCAGATCGTCCCGTAGACGTGGTCCTTCTTGTGCCGCAGCACCCGTTCACCCGCCCGCACTTTCGTGTAGCGCCGCTCGGCCTTCTCGGGCGTGATCCCGAAGAACCGCGCCATCCTCACCAGATCGTAGCGGCTCACACCGATCCGTTTGTAGCTGCAGCAGTACGCCGGGCACTTCAGGCAGTCGTACTTCAGCTTCAGCGGGCGTTTTACGATTGCCGGGCGTGTCGTTGTGTCATTCGAATCCATTGTGTCTCCGGTGAGCTGTCGAGCTGAAGCTTCCTGATCTTCTCATGAAACGGGGAAGAGTGAAGGGTGAAGAGTAGACGGGGGTGGGCTACTGGCTACTGACTCCTGACTACTGACTACTTCACAAAGAATCGCGGCCGCTGTCACGTTGTGACGAACCCGCTACGCAATTCTGCGTAATCATGGTTATGAATTCACGACTTCGTCACTCACCCGGCGTTCCGTTCACGAGTACCATCAATCCCGGTAATTCAAACACGTGACCCAGACCGAACGCAAAATGTCCATATCAGTCCCCGGCAATGCAGCCATCCCCTGGCTCGTTGGTGGAGGAGTTCATGGATCGGCTGGCCCGCTCCAGCAGATCGACGGTCTTCCCTGTACCGATCTCGTCGGATTGCGTGGCACCACCGTGTCGCGCTATCGCATGAAAGCCCGTCAACCGAACTCATTCAGTTTCGCCATCCCGACACCGGTGGCGTTCGACGAAGGGCGCCCGCGGGTAAGCCGCGTCTATCTGCTCTACAAGCTCGAGGACTCTGCTCGGCTTGCCAGGGTCTCAGTAATGGATGGACCAAACGAGCTGCTCCATATGCAGTTCTCTCCGGATCAGCGATACGTCACATCCGAGCAGCCGCGCGATAACCCGATGAGTAACGGGAACACCTGGCAATCGTGGGATGTGCCGGGAAGACCGGAAGCGTTCTGGGGAATCGGAATCGGGCTGATCATCGATCCCCTCGATGGTGATTCCGAGGTGACGTTCATGTCGGCAGGCGCCGAATTCGTCATCGGCTGAACGCCCCCGATGTTACGGATCGGTCAACCAATGGATCGCGCCGTCGACAATTACGAAGAAGTTCGTATACTTTCCTCGAGTGCCGCACGTGAGGGTCGACGTGCCGATCAAACCTTCACAACCCGGCTGCGTCCAATACTCAAATGGTACGACGTGATGAGACCGGGAGGTTTCTCGCATGAAGTCTCTGATGCATCCTTTTTCCGCAACCGCTCGCAGGATCTCAGGAGCAGTTGTGGCCTGCCTGCTGACGAGTGCTCTGCTCGCGCAGGGGCCGGAGGTATCGCTACAGGTGCCAACCGCGGCGGAATTCAGCGCGGTCAGGGCGATCAATCCGCCAGTCATCGATGGAAACCTGGACGATGAGGCGTGGAGTAACGCCCCCGAGATCACAGGGTTCACACAACGCGATCCCAATGAAGGTGAGCCGTCGACCCAGAAAACGATCGTCAGGATCGTCTATCACGATGATGCCATCTACTTCGGCGCGCGGATGTACGACTCCGGCCCCGTCACGACGCGACTGGGGCGGCGGGATACGACGATCGAGTCGGACTGGTTCCGCGTTTATCTCGATCCTCATCTCGATCGGAGAACGGGCGCCTCGTTCTGGGTCAACCCCTCGAATGTTCAGCTCGACATGGTTGTCTACAACGATACCTGGACCGATGCAGCGTGGGACGCCGTCTGGTCATCCGCGACATCGATCGATGACGGGGGATGGACTGCCGAGATCCGGATTCCGTATTCGCAGCTCCGGTTTCCCGACCGGCCGCGTCACACCTGGGGCGTGAATTTCATCCGCGCGATTTCGAGGATCAATGAACAGTCGCGCCTCGTGCATGTGCCGAAGACGGAGACCGGCTTCGTGTCGCGGTTCGCTCTGTTGAATGGAATCGAGGGAATACGGCCGAAGAAGTCATTCGAGGTACTACCGTACATGGTCACTCGCGCCGACCTGCGGAACAGCGTCGCTCCCGGTGACCCTTATAACTCGAGCAGCGACTACGCGGGCGACATCGGGCTCGATCTGAAATACGGAGTGACGACGAATCTGACTCTAACCGGCACGATCAATCCCGATTTTGGACAGGTCGAAGTCGACCCTGCCGTGGTGAACCTGACTCAGTTCGAGCTCTTCTTTCCCGAAAAGAGACCTTTCTTCGTCGAAGGGTCGAATCTGTTCGACTTCAGCCGGGGAGGCTCGAATCACAACTTCGGATTCAACTTCTCGACACCTTCATTCTTCTACTCCCGTCGCATTGGACGGAATCCTCAGGGAACAGGAGGCATCGATCACGACTACATCGATGCTCCCGATCAGAGCACGATCCTCGGCGCCTTGAAACTGACGGGGAAGACGGGGAACGGCTGGACGATCGCCGCGCTCAACGCGGTCACCGAGGAGGAGAGCGCGGCGTTTCAGCTCGATGGCTCGCGGTTCTCGCAGGTCGTCGAGCCGATGACGAACTACTTCGTGCTCCGTTCGGCGAAGGATCTCAGCGAAAAGGGGAAGGTCGGGTTCCTCATGACGGCCGTCAATCGCGACCTGCCCGGTGAGCTCGACTCCCTGCGCGACAGCGCCTATACAGGCGGCGTCGATGGCCACTGGTTCTTCGGCGACAGAGACGTGATCGTCGAATGGTTCCTGGGTGGCTCTTCGGTTCACGGAACGCAGGAGGCCATCGAGCTGACTCAGAGAGCGCCCGCGCGGTACTACCAGAGGCCCGATGCCGGTCACGTGGAGCTCGATCCGACGCGGACGAGTCTCGAGGGTTGGGCCAGCCGGGTGATGGTCGCAAAGCAGACGGGCAAGTGGAAGTACAACATTCAGGGTCACTCCTATTCGCCCGGTTTCGAGACCAACGATGTCGGCTTCATGCAGCGGAGCGACGTGCAGGGAGGGCATGGGGTGCTTCTCTACAACAACAACGATCCATGGAAGAAGACACGGTCACGGAACTTCTGGCTGGCGTCGTATCACAACGAGAACTTCGACGGCGACAAGATCGGGGAAGGATTTCTCGGTGACGGATACACGCAGCTGTCGAATTTCTGGTACCTCTACTACTGGGGCGGCGCGAACACGCGAACCGTCGACGACCGGGCGACCCGCGGCGGTCCCGTCATCGAGAGGCCGGCGAGCCGCTGGGTCGGAGGTGGATTCGAGACCGACAGCAGAAAGCGTTACGGGACCGAGATCGTCTTCGAGACTTCCACGAACGAGCGCGACGGATTCTCACATTTTCTACAGGTGTCTCTGAACTACAGGCCGGCGAGCAACCTGAGCGTCAGCCTCAGTCCGACCCTTCGTGATTCCCGCAGCTTCTCTCAGTACGTGCGGACGGTGAACGATCCACTTGCTACGAGCACATTCTCCAATCGCTACGTATTCGCGGAGATCGAACAGACCTCCCTGGAGCTGACGACGCGAGTTGACTGGACCTTCACCTCGAGGCTCTCGTTCCAGCTCTACCTCCAACCGTTCATCGCCTCGGGCGATTACCTGCGATTCAAGGAGCTGTCACGTCCGAATTCGCTGGACTACGCGGAGTATGGCGTCGACGCCGGCTCGATCGAGTTTGATGCGGCAGGCAACCGCTACCTCGTCGACCCTGATGGCGACGGACCTGCTTCGAGCTTCTCGTTCTCGAATCCCGACTTCAACCTCCGGAGCATCCGAGCCAATGCCATCGTTCGCTGGGAGTTCCGACCCGGGTCCGCACTTTATGTGGTCTGGAACGAGAACCGCCAGGATTTCGTCCCGGTCGGGGACTTCAGCCTGCGCCGCGACCTGTCTGGAGCGTTCGACGCGCCGTCCGATGACGTCTTCCTCGTGAAGATGAGCTACTGGTTGGGGTTGTGAGGGGGGAAGGAGCCAGGAGTCAGGAGCCAGGAGTCAGGAGTCAGTAGGTTCGGTTGAAACGTTCGACGCCGTGGCAAGTGTCATCCTGAGCGCAGCGAAGGATCCCCTCAATCCTCGCGATACCGCCAGTAGTAGGGGGATCCTTCGCTTCGCTCAGGATGACACAGGGCTACTCCCTGCCGCGACCGCCTCGCCCTTTCCTCGTGACGCCTCGATACTGACGCCGGTGGGCTCCTTCCCGTACAATCCGGCAGACATGCAATGGAACGAACCACTCGACGTACCTCCGGAACCTCTCAAGAAGCGTCCGCTGGCGGTTGCAACGTTCTTCCTGCTGGCGGTTCTCGTTCTCTGGGCGACCGGAAAAATCCTGGCTCCTTACATCACGCCGATCCTTCTCGGCGTGATCATCGCAACGTTCACCTTTCCGGTCTACAGGCGGCTGCGCACGCGGATGAAGGACCGGCATCAGCTCGCGGCGGGCCTCATGCTGCTCGGTGTCACGCTGACGATCATCCTTCCCGCCTTCATTCTCATGATGCTTCTCGTTCAGCAGGCGACGACTGTGTTCGAGCTGGTGCAGAAGACGGACTTCCAGGCGATTGTGAAGCAACTCCGGATCGACGAACGCCTCGCACTCGTCGAGAGGTACGTTCCCGGTTTCGATTCGTCGGTTGTCCAGCCGGACCAGCTCGTTGCCAGAGCTGTCCAGACGATCCCGGGCCTGGTGGCCTCCCATGGTGCGACCGCGCTCGCGAGCTTCGCAAACATCATCCTCGGTTTTCTGATGATGCTTCTCGCCGCCTATTATTTCTATACAGAAGGCGAGAAGATCGTTCAGGAGCTGGTCTACCTCTCTCCGCTGCCGGATGAATACGACGAGGAGATCATCCAGCGATTTCGCGGTGTCGTCGATGCAACCTTCCGAGGCCAGATCCTGACCGCGCTCGCTCAGGGTGCCGTGACCGGAATCGGTCTTGCGATTGCAGGCGTCCCCGCACCCGTGCTGTGGGGAGCGGTTGCTGCGCTTTTCTCCCTCATACCGATGGTCGGGGCGGCGGCGGTGTGGGTGCCCGCGACGATTTATCTCTTCATCGCGGCGTCGTTCGGAAATACCAGCTACGGTTACGCGATATTTCTGCTCGTATGGGGCCTGCTTGTGGTGTCCGTGGTGGATAACCTCATCCGTCCCTGGGCGATGAAGAGCGGAACGAACATGAATGCCATCGTCCTGTTCTTCTCGATTCTCGGCGGGATCTCCGCGTTCGGATTCGTCGGGATTCTACTGGGGCCGCTGGTGTTCGCACTCCTCGTTACCGTTGCTCACATCTACAAGAATTTCTTCCGGGTCACGCTGGTCAATCAGAACGAAGACCTGATCCCGGCGCGCGAAGCTGTGGATCTGTCTCCGATGGAGATCGCGGCTCGGGAGGCTGCGGATCCGTCGCCGGCGGAATGACCGGACTCCGGATTGCGCCGCCGTGAGTACAGCCGTATGATGAACGCGCCGATTGCCGCCGACGCGCCAGTCTGATCAGCGAACCATTGCGGGGCTGGCGCGGGCGGAGTGGAGTGAAACTCTGACCGATTTACATCAAGCCCACGAGGAACGGCCTCGTGGGCGTTACCTCTTCGTCCTATCCATCGGAGCGCTCGGTGTCGTCTACGGCGACATCGGCACGAGCCCTCTCTATGCGTTGAAAGAGTGTTTCGGCCCGCATGGCGTCGCCGTAACCCATGCGAACGTACTGGGGATTCTGTCGCTGATCTTCTGGTCCCTCATCACGATCATCTCGATCAAGTACCTCGTCTTCGTTCTCCGCGCAGACAACAGGGGAGAAGGTGGCATCCTCGCGCTCATGTCGCTCGTTCATGCGAATCGGCGCAGAAGACGCTGGCTGATCACCGGTATGGGGCTTTTCGGTGCTGCGCTCCTTTACGGAGACGGAATGATCGCTCCCGCAATCACCGTCCTGAGCGCGATCGAGGGTCTGGAGTTCGCGACTCCGCTCTTCGCTCCTTACGTGATTCCTCTGACTATCGGCGTTCTCGTTCTGCTGTTCTGGATCCAGAGCCGGGGAACGGCAAAGGTCGGAGCCATCTTCGGTCCGGTGATGGTGGTCTGGTTCACCACGCTT
>JBGSYJ010000311.1:0-1579 GCA_041750915.1 Thermoanaerobaculia bacterium
GGAACGCCGGGCGCCAGCAACGCCACCTCGACCGCGTCCCCCCAGGAAGAACAGGCGCCCCGTCAACCGGCGGAAGGACGCTCGCGACAGCACCCGCCGCGCAAGAAGCGTTCGCGCAGCCGCGGAGGACGTTCACGCGACGCCGAACCGATGCAGGACAATTACGCGCCTTCGGACGCCGGTCCGGCAGGCGAGCTCGTCCCGGCCAGCGGCGTGCTTCACATCAAGTCCAACGGCAACGGCGTTCTGGTCAACGCTTCGAACAACTACGTCGTCCAGTCGGGAGATCCTCTGGTTCCCCGCGGGACGATCGAGAAGTTGCACCTCCAGCCAGGGCTTCTGCTCACTGGAACGGCGCGGCGTACGCACAACGGCCTCGAGCTGATCGGTCTCGAACAGATCGAAGGGATGGCCGTCGATGACTTCCGCGAATCCCGCCATCCGTTCTCCGAGCTGATCTCGATCGATCCGAACGAGATGTTCAAGCTCGAGACGGAGCCCGACAGGCTCACTACAAGGGTGCTCGATCTCTTCGCACCGCTCGGAAAAGGGCAGCGTTGCCTCATCGTCGCACCGCCAAAAACGGGAAAGACGACTCTGCTCAAGGACATCGCGCACGGAATCAATGTCAATCACCCCGACGCGATCCTCATGGTGCTGCTCGTGGACGAAAGGCCTGAGGAAGTCACCGATTTCCGGCGTTCGGTTGCCCAGGGCGAAGTTATCGCGTCGAGCTCGGACGAGACCGCTGAGAACCACATCATGATCGCCGAGGTTGTCCTCGAGCGGGCCAGACGTCTGGTCGAGATGAAAAAGGATGTCGTCATCCTCTGCGACTCGATCACCAGGATGTCCCGGGCGTATAATAATGAGCAGCGCGGAAGCGGCAAGATTCTTTCGGGCGGCATCGACGCCCGGACGATGGAAAAACCGAGGCGGTTCTTCGGCGCTGCGCGAAATGCGGAAGACTGGGGCTCGCTTACGATCATCGCAACCGCACTGATCGACACGGGGTCCAGAATGGACGAGGTGATTTTCCAGGAGTTCAAGGGAACCGGAAACACCGAGATCGTGCTCGACCGTGGACTCTTCGAAAGACGCATTTTCCCGGCGATGAACATCGCTCAGAGCGGCACGCGGAAAGAGGAGAAGCTTCTCGATCCGGAGGTGCTTCCGAAAGTCCACACATTGCGGCGGGCGCTGGCGGGAACGGATGCCACGACGGCCATGAAAATGCTGCTTGAGAGGCTCCAGAAATTCAAGTCGAATGAGGCTTTCCTGAAGAGCTTTTGAGGTCAGGGGACGGGGGCAGAAAATCCCTTCGTTTCGGGGGGATTTCCGAGATATCCTGACTGGACTTTACATCCTCTTTACACCGGTCCGAACCGAATTCAATGGAGCTCAGGTAGGTTGATGCCGCATAACACTGCTCAGCGCGCCACGCGATGCGCGAGGTCAATCAGAACGTAACGTTGTCAGTCTTCAAACTAGGGGGATTCATGTTTGCTCGAATACGAAAGATCGCACTAATCATGATTTGCAGCGCATTGCTCGCCGTGGGCGCGTTCGCCCAGACGTC
>JBGSYJ010000312.1:0-16194 GCA_041750915.1 Thermoanaerobaculia bacterium
CCATGCCCTGCTTGCGAAGGGCACCGGAGGCATCTTCGTCAATGAGATGCTTGCTACGATCGCGCTGGCGCGCAATGACCTCGCAGCCGCAGAGCAGGCGGCGCAGGAGAGTCTCGCCGCGGAGCCCGACCGCATTCAGGCTCTGATGATGCTCTCGCAGGTACGGCGCCTGCAGAAGAGGCCCGCGGACGAGCTGGCGTTACTCCAGCAAGCCCACGACGTCGTGCAGCGGAGAAGCCTGCCCCCGATTCGTGATCTCGAATTGCGACGTGGCGAGACGCTGCTGCAGGCGCGACGCGTGCACGAGGCCGAACAGGCATTCAGAGCGGAAACTGTGGCGTTCCCGGCGAACCTTCAGGCATGGGCGAATCTGGCAGTCGTTGTCGGCGCCCAGGGCCGAGGACCGGAAGCTCGCGCGATACTCGATGAGGCCATGCGTAAGAATCCCGGACGCGCCGTAGCTCAGATGGCGATCGAAGCCCTGCTTGCCATGGACGATCAGGCGGGTGCAAGGGAGTTGCGTGCTCGACTGGGAAGGTAGCCTGTTACCCTCTCCCCGAACTCACGCCATCGCCGCAATGGCGTCAACTTAAGCGACGGAGAGGGTGGAATACGAGCCAGCGACGTGCTCTCCCTCTCCCCGCGAAGTCGGGGAGAGGGTGGCGCGCGGAATTCGTGGAGACCTTGAGGACTTGCCAGTTCGTCGCGCGCCGGGAGAGGGGCGTTCGGGGCTTGCAGCGACTCCTGCCGGTCGGCTGCATTTGAATTGCCTTCGCGGCCCCTCACCCCTTACCCCTCTCCCCGTTCACCGGGGGAGAGGGGAATTTAGCCCCCGCGCAGACCTTAAGTTGACGCCATTGGGGCGGAGCCCGGGGCTAGACTGTAGAGCGCGCCTTCGCGCGCTGCGCTGCGTTGCGTGATTTCATGTTTCAGCAACGGCAACGGCAACGGCAACGGCAACGGCAACGGCAACGGCAACGTGCGATGGCGACGTGCGACGGCGACGGAGATTGCGGTGACGACGCGGGTCCACCGTCTGGCCCCCGATCCCCGGTATGAAAAACCGTCCCGAGACGATCGACGAGACGGCGGAAATCGTCACGCGCCGGGGAGGGCGGGGCATCGCAATCCAGACGGATCACTCTGTTCCTGAACAGGTCGCGCGACTGTTCGAGGGGGTGGGACAGCTCGACATCCTCGTGAACGACATATGGGGCGGTGATGATCTGGTCGAATGGGGTAAGAAGCTGTGGGAGACGAAGCTCGAGGATGGCCTCCTCCTCATCGATCGCGCGATCAAGACGCACATCATCACCAGCTACTACGGACTCCCGCGTCTGCGGACGGGCGGCCTCGTCGTCGAGATCACGGACGGAGACGCCTACTTCTATCGCGGGCACTTCTTCTACGACCTCGTCAAGACGACCGTGATCCGTATGGCGTTCGCACTCTCTCAGGAGCTGCGTGAACGGGGGATCACGGCACTCGCAGTCACGCCGGGATTTCTGAGGTCGGAGTGGATGCTCGACAACTTCGGAGTGACCGAGGAGAACTGGCGGGAGGCAACGGAGAAGGTTCCGTCGTTCATCGCCTCGGAGACGCCGCTCTTCGTCGGGCGCTGCGTCGCTGCCCTCGCCGCTGATCGAGACGTGAGCAGCAAGAACGGACGCGTCTATGCATCGTGGGATCTCGCCGAAGAGTACGCGATCGACGACGCTGACGGATCGCGTCCGCACTTCATCCGGTGGCTCGAAGCGAACGAGCAGCAGATGGCGGCGAACTGGAAGAAGCTCGACGACGTCTTCTATTCGTACTGGGGTCCGATGCCGTACGGAATGCCGGGAGAGTGACCGCCGGTCGGGTTCACGCGCGTTTTCCGAAGAGGTAATGGCAGACCTGCCACTCGGAGCCGGCGCGATACCCGAAGAGCTCCTCGCACGACATGAAGAAGATTCTCCAGTACGCGTGAAATCGCCGGGCCTCCGTACCGTACGTCGTTTCGAAGATCGTTCGCACAGCCTCGGCATTCTCTTCCATCTTTACCAACCACGCCGCCGACGTCTTTTCGTAGTGGGTTCCGTCGACGACCCATTGAGACAGAAGCTCCAGATCTCCACGCATCAGCGGAATCAGATCCGCCGACGGCATCTGGCCCCCGGTGAAGAAATGCCTGGCCATCCAGTCGCTGGCACCCTTGTCTTCAAACAGGTACGCGAATCGCGCATGCGCGAAGACGTGAACGAACAGCAGTCCCGCCGGCTCGAGCCAGCCGCTGATACGCTGCATGAGGGCCTCGTAGTTGCGCATGTGCTCGAACATCTCCACCGAAACGATGCGATCGAAGCTTCGGTCGATCTCGAACGTCAGCATGTCGGCTGTGATCACCTCGAGATTGCGGAGTCCGCGTTCTTCCGCCTTGCGATCGATCCACTCTTTCTGTGTCGACGAGTTCGACAGCGCCACGATCCCGCTGGCGGGATAGTTCTCAGCCATCCACAACGAGAGGGACCCCCAGCCGCATCCGAGCTCGAGAACGGATTGACCGTCGGAAAGGCGGGCCCGTTCGCAGGTGAGCCGGAGCATCGCCTCCTCTGCCGCATCGAGAGAATCTGTTCCCTCGTCCCACAGCGCGCAGCTGTACTTCATGTGACGCCCGAGGACAAGCTCGAAGAACCGCGAGGGAACTTCGTAGTGCTGTTCATTTGCGGCCAGCGTGTCGACGGCAATCGGGCTCGCGCGAAGCATCTCGACATGCGCCGCGAACTGCCGCCGATTCTCCGCGTCGTTGCCCCGATCTTCACTTCGCAGGCGGAGTGCGATGGCCCGGCGTACCCCGATTCGCAGCAGCCAGTCGGGGAGGAGCCCGCTTTCGAGAAGTCCTTCGACGATCACTTTGCGGTCACTCGCCGCGGGAACCAGGGAATGAACGGGCTCGTCGTCTCCTGGTACCGGCGATAGGCTTCACCTCTGCTCTCGAGTGAGTGCTTCTCCGTCGCCGGAATGCCTGTCACCTTGTAGAGGAACCACAACATCATCAGCGGCGCGTAGATCGTCAGCCAGCCCCAGTGAAGATCCAGTGCGAAGAGAAACCATGCGACCCAGACGAGCCACTCGAAGAAGTAATTCGGATGGCGGGAGAGTCTCCAGAGCCCCTTGTCCATCACCCTCCCTGAGTTCGAAGGTACATCTTTGAACCTCTTCAACTGGGCATCGGAAACCGACTCTCCTGCGAGAGCGATGATCCAGAGAATCACTCCTGCCCATTGAACGGGAGCGAAGCTGGATGACGGATTCATGCACGAGACTAGGATGACGATCGAGAGCAGAACGTTCGTCACGCCCTGGAACTGAAAAAACAGAAGCATCTTCATCGGCGCCGAGCTTCCCCATTTCTCCCGCAGCTTCGCGTAGCGAGGATCCTCGACATCGAGGTGCCCGACGTTTCGCTTCCACAGATGCGCCGTGAGACGAAGGCTCCAGATGATCATCATTCCAGCCGCCACCGCGCGCAGCAGTCCCGAGCCCGATCCCATCAGCCCGTACACAGTCGCGAGCAGGGCGAAGATGCCGGACCATGCAACATCGACGATCCCTGCGTTGCCGATGCGCTCGCTGATGAACCACACCACGGCCATCGTCACGAGTGCAACGGCCGTTCCGATACCCAGAAGCGTCAGCGATTCACTCACGCCGCGCTCCTGCGGAGAAGAAGATCGCTCGCGGTTGCATCGACAGGAAGTCGAAACAGTTGAATCAGCATGTAAATCGCCATGGCGATGTTTCCGAGTGTCAGGACAAGTACGAGCCAGAGAATCCTCGCGGCCGCCGTCCGCTCTTTGTACGCGACCCAGACATAGAAGGTGAGGAAGCCGAAGTACGCGTCGAGCAGCGTCATCACGCCCCATGGATTGCGGAGAACCTGACCGCCGCCTTCGACGATCGACATCTGAAGACTGGCCCACGTCGTCGAAACAATCATGACGAGTAGAATCACCGCGAAGAAAACTCGAAGCGTAAGGATCACGATGTGCGGCCTCCAGTGGCAAGAGCTGCTGTGTGATTGTTGGGACGCGTGAACAGCATCTGCACGACGTCGATGTGCCGCATCTGAAACGCCGCCCTGCAGTAGGCGAAGTAATAGCGCCACTTTCGAATGAAGGTCTCGTCGAAGCCGAGCGCCCTGACTTCGTCGAGTCGGGACTCGAAGGCTTTTGACCAGCTCGCGAGAGTCCTCGCGTACGAGTCTCCGAAGCCAGCCAGCTCCCGAAGCGTCAGATCGCCCGTACGGGATACGGACGACACGATCGCACCGATCGAGGGAAGCAGCCCGCCCGGAAAGATGTGCTTCTGAATGAAGTCGGTGCCGCCCCGGACTGCTTCGTATCGCGAATCGGGGCAGGTGATGACCTGAATCGCCATCAGTCCGTTTGGTTTGAGCAGCCTGTGACACTGGTGAAAGAACGCATCGAAATATTCGTGCCCGACGGCTTCGAGCATCTCGATGGAAATGATCCTGTCGAATCGTCCTTCAATCCGGCGATAGTCCTGGAGCCGGACGCTGATCAGCTTTTCGAGTCCTTCTTCCGCGACCCTCTGCCGCGTGTACGAGTACTGCTCCTCCGAGATCGTGATCGCGGTGACGCGGCAACCGTACTTTTTCGCCAGATGGAGGCTGACGGCTCCCCAGCCGCATCCGATCTCCAGACACTCTTCTCCTCCTTCGAGTGCGAGAAGAGCGCAGATCCGTTCGATCTTCGCTTCCTGCGCAGCGCGGAGCGACATATCCGGCCGATCGAAGATCGCTGAGGAATAGATCATCGACTCGTCGAGGAACATTCGAAAGAAATCGTTCGAAAGGTCGTAGTGCGCTGCGATGTTCCGGCGGCTCCCGGCGACCGAGTTCCGTCGCAGACGATGGACCACCCGATCAATCGCCGCAAATGGACGGAGGAACTGCTCGCGCCTGCGCACCGAGGCCAGCGAGGGCGAGTTCTCCGCGTTCAGAATGAACCAGGAGATCAACTCGGTGAGGTCGTCGGTCTCCCATTCGCCGGCCATCCAGGACTCGGCGAATCCGATGTCGCCGGCGAAGAGGCAGCGCCGGAAGAACTCAGCGTCTTTGACGCGAATCTCGGCGCTCAGCCCGAAGCTTGCGCCGCGGGGGTTTGATCCCGAGCCGAATCGTTGCACCGAGCCGTCCGGCAGACGCAAGGCGAGCCGCCCGTGCACCATCGGCGCGAGGCTGCGAAGGACGAGCGTCTCGTACATGCCCGCCTTGCGGGAGATATCACTGCCAAGCGACGAAGCGTCGGAGTTGCTCATTTGTTTTTCCATGCGGGTTTCTGCAGTTCGGGGTGGTCTCGCTTCCGGATGTACGGAATTCCCTTCAGCCAGAGTCGCACGGCTTCCCAATGGATCGCCGCGATCACTTTCACAGTCATCAGCGGATAGAGCACAGTCAGCCACCCGAGGCGGGCGGTGCTGAGAGGCTTCCGCACTCCATCCATCGCCGCTTTCAGGATCAGCTCATCGCCGATGTAGTCGTCGATAGTCAGCGAGAGCGCTTCGCCGGGCATTCCGACACGAAGCTGAAGATCGGAGTCAAGGGGGATGAATGGCGAAATGTAGAAATGCTTTTTCCTGCGGCCGGAGAACATTCCCTCGGTATCGATCGAAGTGGGGCCGAGAACGTAGCATTTCCGTTCACCGTACGTGTTGTTGACCTCCGCTACGACGGCCAGCGGATGATCGGATTCATCGAAGCAGTAGAAAAAAGAGACGGGGTTGAAGACATACCCGAGGATGCGGAGGTTTGTCAGGACGAGAACTCTGCCGACGGGCTCGGGGATCCCGTTCTGGTCGAGCAGGGTCCGGAGATCGTCGCGAAGTCCGCCTGAGGCGCCGCTGATGTGGTCGCGGTCATGAAACGAGTAGAGATTGAACCGGTTTCGGGACAGGAACGGAATTCGTTTGACGACGTCATCGATCTCGTCGAGATCGAGACAGAACATGAATGCCGCGTAGCGGAAGCGATGAGGCTTCGGAGAGAAGCGCTCGTGGCTGACCGCGCATTCGTACACGCAGGATCTCACGCAGCTGCCCCCTCGGCTGAACGTCCCCTCGCGAGCGCGCTCGCTTCGAACGACGACACAAAAGCGTCCTCGTGAAATCCGTACCCGAAGTACGACCCGCAGAATGAAGAACGAAGGCTTCCGGCGGCGCGATTCAGCGCCGGCAATTCGCGTTGGGCATCGACTGCTTCCATCGACATGATCGGGTGAAAGTAGACGATCTCCCGCAACACCGTGCCCGGATCGATGATGTCTGGATCGTCGATCGAAACGAAATAGTCGCGACGATCGGAGACTCGCTGAAGCTCGTTCATCCAGTAAATCGTCGTCGAGCGCAACCCGCCTTCCGGATTCCGATCGATGCGGTAGTTCCATGCAGCCCACGCGCGCCGGCTTCGAGGCATCACCCGGGCATCCGTGTGTAGCTTCGCCACATTTCTCTGGTACCGGAATGCTCCGAGAACGCGGCGTTCGAGCGGCGTGGGCTCATCGAGCAGCGCCAGCGCCTCGTCCGCATGACACGCAAGAATCACATGATCGAAGTGTTCCAGGCTTCCGTCTTCAAGCCGCACCGAGGCGCGACTTCCCGATCGGAAAACGCGCTGAACTGCGGAGCGCGTACGGATCCGGTCATGAAAACCGGAGATCATTCTCTGTACATACGTTCGCGAGCCCCCGCGCACGGTTCGCCACTGATGGTGGCCCGAAAGACCTCCGAGCAGCCCGTGGTTTTCGAAGAAGCGCAATAGCGTCATCGCCGGAAAATGTCGCACGTCGTCGAGCCGCGTCGACCACACCGCCGACGACATCGGCAGGACATACAGATCGAGCAGATCGCGATCGTATCCGCGGCTGGTGGCGTATTCATGCAGAGAGAAGCCATCGAGCTCTCCGCTCCCGATCGCGTCCTTTGCGTCCCGGTTGAACCGGCTGATGCTCGAGAGCAAACGCATGAACCGTGGGCTCAGGATGTTCTTACGTTGAGCGAACAGCTGGTTCACGCTGCTGCCGCAGTATTCAATCTTCCGTGGAAGATGCTGCACGCCGAACGACATCGGAGTTTCTTCCGTCTCGACGCCGAGGTCCGAGAAAAGGCGGGAGAGGGCCGGATAGGTCACCTCGTTGTAGACCATGAACCCCGTGTCGATCGGAATCGCGCGGTCGCCCTCGGAGACCATTACGGTATTCGAGTGTCCCCCGGCGTAGGCATTTCCGTCGAAGAGCGTGACCTCGTGATCTCCGTGCAGCATTCGGCCGCAGCCGAGGCCGGCGATCCCCGTTCCTACGATGGCGATAGATGACATCTGGGCTCCGCAACCGACGTGGTCGCAGATCATCTCACGAGCGGCCCGTTTACTTCAGCCTTCCGGATTCAGGATCTGATCGCACGCCGAATTCGCGCTGGCTTGTGCAATTTCGAAGCCGGTCGCAGTCATTGGCATCCCGATTTCAATGATGCATCCCTTAGTGAGACCGACATAACAGGAGACGACCTGCCGGACCTCTGCCTCGTCGATGCCGGGACATTCGAACGTGGTGACTTCGGGAGCTCCAGACTGCGCAAGACGATCCGTCACCAGTTTTCGAGCAAGCGGCTCGCGGTCCATTCTCACAGCTTCGGTTTCGAAGAACGCAACCCGCCAGCCTGCGCTCTCCCTCTCCCCGCGAAGTCGGGGAGAGGGTGGCGCGCGGAATTCGCGGAGTTCCTTAGGACTTGCGAGACCGCCGCGCGCCGGGAGAGGGGCTTTGGGGGCTTGCAGCTTCTCATGCGGTCGGCTGCATTCGAATTACCTGCGCGGCCCCTCTCCCCTTGCCCCCATAGGCACTAACTTTGACGATGAACCAGCCAGGAGACCGAATGTTGAATGTCGAAATTGTGAATGCTGAATGTTGAATTGGGCACCCGGTCTTCATTCAACATTCAAAATTCACAATTTCAACATTCAACATTGCTTTGTTTGGGCAGACTACGATCTGAAGTTAGTGCCTATGCCCCTTGCCCCCCTCCCCGTTCACACGGGGAGAGGGGACTGCGGGCTGCGCGTCCGTGATCTCCCTCCACGAAGTCAGGGTCAAGCCGGCTCGGGATGGCCTGCCGCGGGATGATCGAGTGCGCGCACGGAAGCGAGCAGACGCGAGGGCATGAGGAGTCGCTGCAGGAGCTGGCGCAATCCCGCGCGGATCAGGACGGGATAGATCCTCACGAGAGGGACAAGCCACCCGGCGCGATCCAGTCGCAGGAGGCTGCGCACGTGTTCGGGCATGAGGATCGACTGCAGTTGAAGCAGCATTTGATACCGCCACGCTCCGAGGTGTTTTCGGTACTGTGCGTAGAGGGCTGCCGTGCCGTCGCCATGCAGGAGATCGCGGCGGAGATGGAGTTCTCGATCCTCCGTCCAGTCTGCGTAGGTCCGCGGAAGGTCGGGAATCCCGAGGCCAGTGCCCACGCGGTAGAACACGTCGTAGAGGTCTTGCCGCTCCTCTAATGTGAGAGGTCGGGCGAGCAACTCGTGCGCTCTCTCCGAATAGTCGATCAGCATGTAGAGCACGTCGCGGTGCGCCCAGTCGGGAATGCGATGCCCTCGTTGCTGCTCCACAGCCCCGTGCACACCCCGGATGCGCTCGAAGGTCCGCGAAGCGGTGCGCGCGTCAGCGAAGACGATCTTCTGCGAATAGGCGGCCGTGGAGAACAGCCGGCCTATGGGATCGGTGGGAAGCTTCCCGGTGAAGAAGAGCCAGTCGACAGCGCGGTTGAGCGCGAACTCCGCGGCGGATCCAGCGAAGATCAGAAGGACCATGTCGCCATTTCCCCAGATTGATCGCACGATCGAGTTTGGATGAACGAAATCGGTCGACGCTACTCTGCCTGCATTCAGGGATAGGTTTCTGGTGAGAATCAGGGGAGTGTGAAACATGGCTAGAGGATAGCATAAAGTACTTTTTGGTACAAAGTATAACAACGGGGTGGCAGAGAGGACTTGTCATTCTGGGCCGCGGAGTGACGCGATCGGATTTGTGGCGGGAAAGTGAGCCAGTGTCATCCTGAGCGCAGCGAAGGATCTTCTTGCGGGGATCGAGCGTCGCAAGATGATCCTTCGCTGCGCTCAGGATGACAAGTCCGTCATATCGCTCAGTAACTGGGAGGTTCGTTACCAGCCTGGTCGTGGGGGCGGAAGGGCGAGGCGCTCGGGCGGATGGTACTTACCCGACCTGAGCGAACCATGACACTTCCGAGCCCGGTCCCGTATATCGTTCCCCCATGGACAACATCTCCGGACTCCAGATCCTTGGTTACGCCGCTTCGATTCTGATCGCGACCTCGCTCCTGATGCGGTCGATCGTGCGACTGCGGCTGTTCAACCTGGCGGGCTCGGCGACCATGTCGCTGTATGGACTTCTCATCGGCGCGTACCCGGTGGCCGTTCTGAATCTTCTGACGACGACGATCAATCTCGTGCAGCTCGCGCGGCTCCAGCGCCGCAGGGAGATTTTCCGGACGATCGAGATCAGCCCGGACTCGCCTTACCTCGAGCATTTTCTCAGTGTCCAGGCGGCCGACATCGCCAGCTTCTTTCCCAGGTTCCAAGCCGACCGCGCCGTCTCGGAGAATGGACGCCTCGTCGCCCTCGTCCTGCGCGATCTGATGCCCGCCGGCGTGCTGATCGGATCGATTCGCTGCGAAACGCTCGAGGTTGAGCTCGACTACGTGATGCCGCAGTTCCGCGATCTCAAAGTCGGCCGCTTCCTGTTTCGCGACGAAGCCGCCTTCTTCCGGAGCAGGGGAGTGCGCGAGATCGTCAGCTTCGCCGACACCGAGAAGCATGCGCAGTATCTGAAACGTATTGGATTCACGCGGGCCGACGATGGAACGTACCTTCTCGTCGTCTGAATCTGAATTTCGTCACTCAGGACTCTGACTTCGTCACCGTCCCGCACCCGTTCGTCACTCTTCACGCCGCTGGCCCCCTCGTTCGCGGTATCGTCCTCGATCAGGCATTGAATCCATGTCCGCTCCGCGATCCAGATCGAGCCTCGACCCGATCCTGCTGCTTTCGGTCGCCTCCTCCGAAGCGATCTATCTGCTGATCCTGCGCACTGACGCGATCAATGGCGCGCGCCCGGTTCTGACGTTTCTCGGAATGCTCGCAGCGCTCTTCGTGATCTACGGCGTGATCGCCTGGAGAGTCCTGCAGGGGAGACTGAGAGGCCGCGGGAATCTCGCGGTCGCATTTGCAGCGGCAGTGATTTTCAGGATCACGCTGCTGCCGGCCGGCCTGCCTCCGTCCGATGCATGGCAGGAGAAGGCGCAGGCTGTAAAGACAGATGTTGCCGGCGAATCCGTGACATTCGAAAGATTTCTCCTCTACGACCACGACATCTGGCGCTATCTCTGGGACGGGAGGGTCGCGGCGTCAGGCATCAATCCCTGGCTCCATGAGCCGGAGAGCGAAGCGCTGGATTCGCTGGAGGACGGAATCTGGGGTGAGATCCGGTGGAACGTGAATCACCCTCACCTCCGGACGATCTATCCGCCGGCTGCGCAGGGAGTCTTTTTCATCGCGCATGCGATCTCGCCTGGCAGCGTGATCGTGATGAAAGGACTCCTGGTCCTGCTCGATCTTTCAGCCCTCGGCTTTCTGATCCTGGCGCTCCGCGCGATGCGGAGGCCTGTCGCACTCGCCTTGCTCTACGGCCTCAATCCTCTCGTGATCAAGGTCTTTGCGGGAAGCGGCCACGTCGACGCGCTGCTCGTGGCCGCCCTGTGCGCCGCGCTCTGGCTGTTTGCGGCGAACAGACATCTTCCCGCGATGCTCGCATTCTCCGTCGCTGTTCTGACGAAGCTCAGCCCGCTGATCCTCATCCCATTCATCTTCGCGCGTTTGCCGCTGCGCCTTCGCATCGCGCTCGCCGCCATCCTCGCGGTGTCTCTGGCGCCGATGGTTCAGGCATGGATCGGGGGAGCGAGCGGTCTGCGCGCGTTCGCCGGCGGCTGGGAATTCAACGGCGGTGTATACGCGCTGCTGCTCGGCATCATGGGAGGAGCGGGGGAGACGGCGGAGCTCATCGCTCGACTGATCTGCGCCGCTCTCCTCGGTTCGTCGCTCTTCGTTCTGGCCCGTTGCGACGACGGCAGTCCTCAAAGTCTGGCCCGGTGCTCGATGTGGGCGATGGGGCTTCTTCTGCTCTGCAGCCCAGCTGTCTTTCCCTGGTACGTCGCCTGGGTTCTCCCATTCGCTGTCGTGTGCCGCAATATCGGGTGGCTCAGCTTCACGGCGCTCGTCTGGCTGTCGCTCCTCGTGATGATCGACGGCCGCCAGCATGGTTTCGTGCTTGTCCTCGAGTACGGACTGCTGATGGTTCTTCTTTTTCTTCCCGCACTACTCCAGGGCCGCCACGCGTTCGCGGGGGCCTTTCAACGCAGCTCAGCGCCAACACTCATAGAGGAGAGATCATGAAAAGGAATCTGATTCTGTTTGCCATCATGCTGTTTGCGACATCGACGATGCTTCTGGGGAGCGGTACGATCGGAGGCGGCACCAAGTCCGACATGAACGTGACCAAGAACATGAAGGGGAAGATCGCCAAGATCGACCTCGAAGAGAATGTGGTGATGCTGGAGACCGAAGACGAAAAGGTGTATCAGTTTCAGATCGTGAAGAAGACGAAGATGAAGGCGCACAAGAAGTCTGCCCTCGCCTCGCGGAAGAACATCGCGCTGACCGATTTCGTGGAAGGCCAGACCGTGCAGATCACCTATAAGGCGACGGAGCCCCAGACGGCGGTCGAGCTTCGACTTCTTCCATCTGAGACGACGAGCACGAGCTGAAGGCCCGCCATGAGCTCCTCACTACCTGCTGAATCGGTTGCTGCCGTGATTCCGGCCCTCGACGAAGAGAGATCTATCGGAGACGTGATTCGTGCAATCGACCGGCGGGTCGTGGGCGTCGTCATCGTCGGGGACAATGGAAGTTCGGACAGGACCGCCGCAGTGGCCCGCGAGGCGGGTGCTACCGTCGTTCCCGCTCCGGAGCGCGGGTACGGCGCAGCCTGCGCCGCCGCGCTCCGGGCGCTGCCCTCCGAGGTCGAGATTGTCGTTTTTCTCGACGCCGACGGTGCGGATGATCCATCGCAGATTGAGTCGCTCATCGCGCCGATCATCGAGGGACGGGCAGACCTGGTGATCGGCTCGCGGGCGCTTGGGCTCGTCGAGCCGGGCGCCCTGACGCCCCAGCAGCGCGCCGGAAACTGGCTTGCAACACGGCTGATCCACCTTCTTCACGGTTTCCGGTACACCGACCTGGGGCCCTTCCGCGCAATCCGCCGCGAGCTGCTCGATGCCATCGGTATGCGTGATCGCCGCTACGGCTGGACGGTGGAAATGCAGATCCGCGCGATTCAGCTTGGAGGCAGGATCGTCGAAGTGCCCGCGGCATACAGGAAACGCGTCGGCGTGTCCAAGATCAGCGGCACGCTGAAAGGAGTAGCATTGGCGGGATACTGGATCCTCTTCACGATCGCGAAGTACTCTTTCGTCCGGGCCGCGTCCGGAGCGGAACACTGCGCGAACGAAGAGGCGTGGAGGAGGATCCTCAGAGTCCGACGGAACCACACATGAATGCCGAGGGGAATCACCCCCGAGAGAAGCTGTCGTGGATTGTCATTGCGGCCTTCTGGCCGGCGATCGGGATTGCGTTCATGGGCGCCGGACTCTTCAGCGACCCAGGCACATTCGACCTTCGCCGGCCCGCGCAGCTGTTTCTCGACTGGATGACGTGGGTGCAGTGGGCGCTGTTCACAGTGCCGATTCTTCTTCTTGCCGCATGGATCCGACGACACACGACGGGAGCTTCGGCGATTGCTCTTCATGTCGTGGGCGCGGGCTGCTTCACGCTTCTGCATCTGGCGACTTACCTGCTGGTGGTAGAACTGGTTCGTGGCCCCGATCCGAACGGACTGTCCGGTGTGCTCGCTGTTGCGGTCGCCCGGCTCCCGCGGCACCTGCTCTACAACCCATTGATTTATGGCGCCATCGTTCTCGCCGGCTTCGCAGTCCATCAGTACTGGTGTCGCGAAGTGCGCAGTCACGAAAAAGCGCAGATGGAGAAGCTCGTCGCGGAAGCGGAGCTCGATCTGCTTCGGGCGCAGGTGCAGCCCTCTTTCATCCTGGCGACGCTCGCAGCCATCGACAGGCTCGTGAGTGAAGACGTCGACAGAGCGGAAGAAGCGATTCTCCGGCTGAGCGACTTCCTGCGCCTGGGACTGAAGAACGGCGAGAAGAGCTCCTCGACGGTGGAGGATGAGGTCGAGGTCGTCCGCGCCAGGCTCGATGTGCTGAAAGTCGCCTTCCATGCGGCCCGGGGCGGAAGGTTGATCGTCGAACCTGCGGCGCTCGAATGTGCCATGCCGCCCGCGTTTCTTCAGGCCCTTGCAGACTATGCCATCGGGGTGGCGCGAAGCGGCGAATTCGATCTCGCGATCTCCTGCGACGCGCAAAGGCTTTTCGTCCGCATGCATATCGAGACGGTCGATGAAGGATTGACCTCGAGCCGCGAGCTCAGCGAGGTGCAGTCGATGCTCAGGCGAGCGTACGGAAGCGGGATCGGCTTGAGGCATCGGTTTCAGGGAGAGGCGACGGATCTTGAGTTCTCGTTGCCGCTCACGCGTGCGAACGGACATCGGTCCGCAGATGTCGACGCGGCCTCGAACCGTCGGCGTGATCGTTCTCCCGACGCCTGGCGAGTGGTGGAACTGCAGCGGTGAACGCTGCCTGGCAACCTGTCAGCACCGGAAAACCGACGGGTCGACCGCTGGCCGGCGGCAGCCGCGCTTCAACGTTCTACGCCGTGATCGTCGTGCTCGCGACGGTGATGGCCCTGGGATCGATGCATCTGGTCGCGATCGGCGCACCATTCGACGATGGATCGCCCGCGGACATGATCACGGGATGGCTCGCATTCATCATTCTCTCTCCGCTTCTCTGGCTCGCAGGAGGCTCGAGGTTTTCCACTCGCGGCTGGAGGGAGCGGCTGCCGCTCGCGGTGTTCGTGTCGCTCGTGGTCGCGATCGCATCGGAAGCGTCGGGGACACTCGCGGCGCGCTTCTTTTCGAATCATCGGCTGCTGCTCGAAGAGCATGCGCTGCTCACGCTGGATGATGGCATGCGGATCAAGTTCATCACGTCGTTCGCCATCATCCAGATCGTTCAGGGACTGCTGCTCCGCATTCAAAGGCTGGAGCAGGAACAGCGCGCGGCCGTCCTCGAGACACAGCTCGCCGCAACCCGGCTCAGTGCCCTGAGAATGCAGCTGCACCCTCACTTTCTGTTCAATACTCTCAATTCGGTCACAGCGCTTCTCAGGTCGAATCCAGAGGCGGCGCGGCTGATGCTGCACCAACTCGGCGTGCTGTTCGAGCGAGCGCTCGATATCGAAAGCGACGAGAAGGTGCCGTTGCGTGAAGAGATTGCCCTTCTCCAGAACTACCTGGCGATTGAAACCACTCGGTTCGGAGAGAGGTTGCATACACGGATCGAGCTCGACGATGACGTCCTCGACGCCCTGATCCCGAGTCTCATGCTGCAGCCGCTCGTCGAAAACTCGATTCGGCATGGGCTCGCTCCTCGCGCGGCCGGAGGCACTGTTCTGATCCGCGGTTTCCGGCAGGACTCTTCGTTGAAGATCCTCGTTTCGGACGACGGCAACGGACTGCCCGTCGATGGAATTCGCGAGGGGATCGGGTTGAGAAACAGCAGGATGCGCCTGGAGTACCTCTACGGAGATCGCCAGAGAATGAACGTGGAACGGGCTGCCTCCGGGGGCGTCATGGTGACGCTCGTGCTTCCGCTGGAGATCAGGCAGCCGGTGGAGTCAGCCGCGTGAGCATCCGTGTACTGATCGCCGACGATGAGCATCTCGCGCGCGAGCGTATCCGTCACCTGTTTACTGAAGTGCCGGGATTCGAAGTCCTCGGGGAGAGCGCCAACGGATCGGAGACCGTCGCCGCTGTTCAGGCGCTGAGTCCGGATCTTCTTCTCCTCGACGTCCAGATGCCGGAGCTCGACGGCTTTGGAGTGATTGAACAGCTCGATCCCGCGCAGATGCCGGTGATCGTTTTCCTCACGGCGTTCGACCACTATGCAGTCAGGGCGTTCGAGGTACATGCGGTCGACTACCTGCTCAAGCCGGTGGATCCGAAGCGCTTTCGTGAAGCGGTCGAGCGGGCGCGGGAGGAGATCGCGCGACGGGGCGAACGCGGAATTGCCGGGAATCTCCTCAAGGTGCTGAGGGAGCATTCCAGGGAAGAGTATCTGCAGAGGCTTGTCGTCAAGTCCGGCGCGCGCATCATCTTTCTCAGGACTGCCGAGATCGACTGGATCGAAGCGGAGGAGAACTATGTGCGGATTCACTCTCACAACGAGAAGCACCTGATCCGTCACACGCTCTCCGGCATGGAGAAGAAGCTCGACCCGCGTCAGTTCGCACGGATCGCAAGATCGGTCATCGTCAACGCCGAGCGCGTGGCCGAGATGGAGCATCTGTCGAAAGGGGAGTATCTGGTCGTCCTGAAGGACGGCACGAAGCTCCCGCTGAGCAGCGCGTACAGGGACAACCTCGAGGCATGCCTCGGGAGTTTCTGAGTCGCGGACGCCGCCGCTGATCTCGTCGCATTCCCCTCTCCCCGTGTGAACGGGGAGAGGGGTAAGGGGCATAGGCACTAACTTTAGGGAAGTAGCCTGCTAAAAAAGCAATGTTGAATGTTGGAATTGTGAATTCTGAATTTTGAATTGGGCTCCGGTCCTCATTCAACATTCAAAACTCACAATTTCAACATTCAACATTAGGCCTCTTCGCACTCAGCCATTCGCATAGTTCGTAAAGTTAGTGCATATGGGGGTAAGGGGTGAGGGCCGTGCAAGCAAGTCCTGTGTTGGCGACTGGCCTCAGAAGCCCTCAACGCCCCTCTCCCGGCGCGCGACGATCTCGCAAGTCCTCAAAGCCTGCGCAGGGCCGCGCGCCACCCTCTCCCCGACTTCGCGGGGAGAGGGAGAGCATCCGGGCGTCCAAATTCCTTCATACAATGACCGAATGGGTCAATTCCTCGACATCGACCGCTGGAAGCGCGG
>JBGSYJ010000313.1:0-1519 GCA_041750915.1 Thermoanaerobaculia bacterium
GGAACAGAATCTCTCGAGCGTGTCGATAAGATCGTCGGCCCCGGGAACCAGTGGGTGGCCGCCGCGAAGCAACTGCTGTTCGGTGAGACGGGAATCGACATGACAGCGGGACCGAGCGAGATCGTGGTCATCGCAGATGACACCGCGAATGTGCAGATGGTCGCAGCCGACCTCACTGCGCAGGCGGAGCATGGCGAAGATTCCGCTTCGATCTGCATCACCGACTCTCATCGCTTCGCCAGCCGGCTCGCAAGGGTTCTCGTTCCGGACCCTCGCAATAGGGCGGTGAAGGAGTCGAATATCGGAATCGTCGTCACGCCGACTCTCGAGGCCGGCGCGCGTCTCGCGAACCGTCTCGCGCCGGAGCACCTCTCGGTCGTGACTGCGAACCCTCGGGCCATCGCAGATCTCGTCCCGGACTGCGGCTCGGTGTTCCTCGGAAGTGAGTCGCCGGTTGCGCTCGGGGACTACGTTGCAGGATCCAACCACGTCCTCCCTACAGGAGGGAGCGCGCGGTTCGGATCTCCGCTTGGTGTTTACGACTTTTACAAGCGGTCGAATCTGATCTCGCTTTCGACCGGGACGAGACGAGCGATCGCTTCCGCCGGCGGTGTCATCGCGATGTTCGAAGGCCTTCCGGCGCATGCCCGATCGATCGAGATCAGGGAGGAACAATCATGAATATGCAGACGCAGTCCGCTACGGGGATCGATTTCATTCGCGACGCGATTCGCGGCATGGCGGCCTATCAACTCGAGCCGTCCGAAGTTCGAGACAAACTCGATCAGAACGAAAGCGCCTTCGACATTCCGGATGAGCTGAAAGAGCTCGTGCTGAACCGCGTCAGGGAGCAGCACTGGAACCGCTATCCTGACTTCGAACTTCGTCGTATTCGACAGGCTCTGGCGGATACGGCCGGTGTGAGTATCGAGAATGTGCTCGTCGGCAACGGATCGAATGAACTGCTGCTCACCACGATTGCCACGTTCGTGAGCGATGGCCGCGACGTGATCTTCCCGGTGCCCACCTTTCCCTTGTACGGGAAGCTCGTCACAATCTGCGGTGGGACTCCCCGCGAGGTACTCCTCGATCCGGACGCTGGGACGTTGCCGGTCGATGAGATGGTCGCGCTTGCATCGCGGTCGGACGCTCCGCCCCTGTTCATCATCTGTTCTCCGAACAATCCGACGGGCGGAGTGCTGCAGAATGGGGATCTCGATCGTCTTCTCGCGACCGGAGGTCTGGTGCTGCTCGATCGGGCCTATGCAGAGTTCTCGCGCGAATCACCGCCTCCATTGCACGAACGACTCGTGACGTTCTCCACGTTCTCGAAGGCGTGGGGCCTTGCGGGCTTACGGATTGGATGGCTCATGACCACACGGGAGATCTGCACCGAGATCCGCAAAGTGAAACTTCCGTACAGTCTCAACATCTTTTCGGAGGAGGCCGCGCTCGCGGTCCTGGCCTCTCCGGATTTGATGGAACGCAATGTCTCGGCGACGGTCGCCGAGCGGGAACG
>JBGSYJ010000314.1:0-8596 GCA_041750915.1 Thermoanaerobaculia bacterium
CGAAACGACTCCCTCATCGCAGACCTCCGGCGCAGTGTCGGGGCGGGAGATTTTTTCGCCCGGCTGGTCGCTCGCCCCCCGGGCGGCGGGGTCGAGGTCACCGGAACGTCGCTCGAAGCACGCGCGCTCATTCTCGCGACGATTCAGGAAAAGATCGGACGGAAGCTTGCCGTCATCGTTCCAGGCGACGCGGCGCTGCATGATCTCGAGCAGGCGCTCCGACTTTTTCATCGCGACCCGCAACGGCTCGCCACCTACCCGGCTCCATCGCTCTCTCCGTACCAGGACGTACCAGCGCCGCTTGCGGTGATCCGTGAGGAGATCCGCACGGTGGGAATGTTGGCCACCGGGGAGATCGACGTACTCGTCATTCCCGCGCGTGCTCTCTATCGCCGCCTTCCCGATCCCGGAGAGTTCACCGAAAGGTTGATCGAGTTCAGGGAGGGAATCGAGCTCGACGTACGGCGAGTGCTGCTGCGTCTCGTCGAGAACGGATACGCGCGCACTGATCTGGTGGGCGAAGTCGGTGAATTCGCGTTCCGCGGCGGGATTCTCGATGTCTTTCCGCCGAACGCCGAGCAGCCGCTGAGGATCGAGTTGTTCGGCGACACCATCGAATCGCTTCGCCATTTCGAAGTCGAGACCCAGCGGTCAGAGGCTGCGGTCTCGAGCTTCTCCGCGCAGCCCGCGGCGCTGTTTCCCCTCACGCCGGCACTCCGGGCGAAACTTGCCCGCAGGCTGTCGACGGATTTCAACGATCTTCACTACAGGCGTGACCTGGCCGAGAAGATCGAACGCCTCTCCGAGCATGACAACTTTCCCGGGATCGAGAACTTCCTTCCCGTCGCGGCGGACGGCGTCAGCTTCGAGACCTATCTTGCATCGGGCGAATGGACCCTCGCCGTCGTCGAACCTGACGAGGTGCTCACCTCGATCGAGAAATACGAGACGCTCCTCCGTTCAGAATACGACGCGACGGCGAACAAGGGAAAAGCGGTGTACGCTCCTGATGAACTCCTCGTTCCCGCCGCAACCATTCACACATTTCTCGCATCCTCGCGGATCACGCTCAGCTCCCTTCACCTCGAGCGCCTGCCGGAACGCAACGAATCCGGAACGGAATGGACGTCGCTCCGAGTCCAGACTCCGGTCGCCGAAAGTTACGTGAACCGGCTAGCCGATCTCGGTCAGACGCTCGAGAAAAGGCGTAAGGATGGGCGCCGCCAGGTCGTGTTCGCCTCGACGAAGGGCGGCAAAGAAAAGATCGAGCGGATCTTCAGAGAGTTCAACATCCCGTTCGAGGATGAGCCTGTCGTACTCGGGCCCGATGTAGCGGTCACCCACGGCAATCTCGCACAAGGTTTCAATTTCGACGAGATCGGTCTCTCGATCATCTCCGAGTGGGACCTGTTCGAGCAGCCGTCGAGCAGCCGCATCACTCCGCGCAAGCGAAGCACCGAAGCCTTCCAGACGGATCTGCGCGACCTGAAGTCCGGCGACTTCATTGTGCATGTCGATCATGGAGTCGGCCGATTTCTCGGACTCCGGCGCATTCCGTTCGGCGAGACCGAACGCGAAGTCATGGAGCTCGAGTACTCGGCGCAGGGCAAGCTCCTGCTTCCGATGGAGAATCTGAACCTGATTCAGAAATACTCGGGTGGCGGCGATTCGCAGCCGAAACTCGATCGCCTCGGTGGAACGGCCTGGGCGCGCACAAAGGCATCCGTCAGAAAAGCGATGCGCGACATGGCGGACGAATTGATCCGCCTCTACGCCACCCGGCAGATGGTGCAGGGCTTCGCGTTCAGCAGGGACACACCGTGGCAGTTCGAGTTCGAGGAATCGTTCGAGTTCGATGAGACCGAGGATCAGGTCTCCGCAATCGACGATCTGAAGCACGACATGGAATCGCGCAAACCGATGGACCGCCTTCTCTGCGGCGACGTCGGATACGGAAAAACCGAAGTCGCGATGCGCGCAGCATTCAAGGCCGTCATGGACGGCAAGCAGGTCGCCATCCTCGCGCCGACGACCATCCTCGCGTATCAGCACTACCGCACGTTCATGCGACGGTTCGCTTCTTTTCCTGTAACCATCGAGCTGGTCTCGCGCTTCCGGTCAACAAAGGAACAGAAGGCGATCCTCGAGAAGGTTGAACGAGGTGAAGTCGACATCCTGATCGGAACCCATCGAATCCTCTCGAAGGGTGATTCTTTCAAGGATCTCGGGCTGCTCGTCATCGATGAGGAGCAGCGCTTCGGAGTTGCCCAGAAGGAGCGGCTCAAGCAGTTCAAGAAAGCGATCGACGTCCTCTCGATGTCGGCAACGCCGATTCCTCGGACGCTTCACATGTCGCTTGCCGGAATTCGCGACATCTCGGTGATCGAGACGCCGCCGAAGGACCGCCTCGCAATCCAGACCGCGGTGGTTCCCTTCGACGATCAGTTCGTCCGTGAAGCAATCGAGTTCGAGATGGGACGCGGCGGGCAGATCTTCTTCGTGCACAACCGCGTCGAATCGATCTATCAGATCAAGGAGTACCTCGAGAATCTCGTTCCGGGACTGCGTGTGGTCGTCGGCCACGGGCAGATGGATGAAAAGGAGCTCGAGCGCTCGATGCTCGCATTCATCGACAGGCAATACGACCTGCTTCTGGCGACGACGATTATCGAGAACGGCATCGATATCCCGGCCGCGAACACGATCCTCATCCATCACGCGGAACGTTTCGGCCTGTCGCAGCTCTACCAGCTTCGCGGAAGAGTAGGCCGCAGCGACCGGCTCGCCTTCTGCTACCTGCTCGTTCCCTCCTCGCGCGAGCTCACCGGCGACGCGCGCAAGCGCCTTGCGGCAATCCAGGAGTTCTCCGACCTCGGAGCGGGATTCCGCATCGCGGCGCGTGACCTCGACATCCGCGGATCGGGAAATATCCTCGGCGGCGAACAGTCGGGCCAGATCGCGGCCGTCGGCTTCGAAATGTATACGAAGCTCCTCGAAGAAGCCGTCCGGGAGCTCAAGGGCGAGAAGGTCGAAGAAGAAATCGAGACCTCGATGAATCTGGGCCTCGATATCTACATTCCGCCGGATTACATTGCCGACGAAAACCTGCGAATGGTTTTCTACAAAAAGCTCGCGTCCGCTCGGGACGAAGTGCGCCTCGAATCGATCCGCAACGAGCTCCGCGATCGATTCGGCGCGATTCCCTCGGCCGTGGAGAGCCTTCTCCGTTTCATACGGCTCAAACAGTTCGCTCAGGCGCTGGGTGTCGTGTCGATCGTTCGCCAGGGTCAGACTGCTGTGATCAAGTTCCACCCTTCGGCAAGGATCGATCCGAATCGCCTCCTCGGGTTTCTCGGCCAGACACCGACGGCAAAGTTCTCGCCCGGAGGCGTCCTGTCGATTCAAATCTCCGAGCCTGGTCATTCGAGCATCGAGGTCCTCGAGAACCTTCTCGCGGGAATCGCCATCGAGGAAGAAGCATCGTGAAAGGCAACTCGCATAGAATGGCGTTGCTGCCGATGTCCGCCAGACCAATCCTCACTCTCCTGCTCGCGATGGGCCTGCTCATCGCCGGAGGAGCGTGCGCCAAGAAGGAGGGGGTCCCTCCGGAAGTCATCGCGCGCGTGGGCGATCGCTTGATCACGCTGGGCGACTTCAAACACTACCTGAATCGCAACGCGAGCACCGATCTCGTGCAGATCGAGCCCGAGGCGGCCAGTGCGCTTCTCGATCAATTCGTGGAAGAGGCTCTCGTCTCCGAATGGGCCGCAGCGAAGGGCCAGGACGTCTCGGCGGAGCAGGTGGCGGCGGCGGTCCGGAGCGACCCGGGTTCGACGGTGATGGAAAAGCGTGACCAGATGCGGCGGGCCAAGCTCCTGGCAGACATCAGCGCCGCCACTTCAATGCCGACTGAAGAAGAAGTGCGCGCCTTCTATGCCAGCAATTCCCAGGAGTTCGATCTGGGTGAGCGGGTCCGAGCCCGGCAGATCCTCGTACACGACCGAACCCTGGCGAGCAAAATCCATGCGGAGCTGAGTCGTGGCGGTTCGTTCGACGAGCTCTCGAAAGAGCACTCGTCCGCAGCCAACGCAGCGGAAGGCGGAGATATCGGCTTTCTGGGACGGGGCGAGCTGCCCGGAATGTTCGAAGACGAGCTGTTCCGCCTGCAACCCGGAGAGATCAGCCGCGTCATAGAAACAGACTCGAGTTACCACATTTTCCGCGTCGATGACGTCAGGCCCGCGGGAATGCTGGTGCTCGAAAGCGCGGCTCCCCTGATTCAAGCAAGGCTCCGGGAGGAGGCCCTGGACCGGGAAATGGCGCAGACGATCAGCCTCGCAAGGAAGCAGATTCCGGTGACGGTTCTGACAAAGCGGCTGCCGTTCGCCTACTCCGGGGCTTTGACCCGAAGCGAAACCGAATAAAAACGACCAGGATTTGTTTTCCAGAGCTGTTCTTCGAGGAAAAACACGATGAAAAAATCATTTCTGGCACTTCTGACGATTCTCCTGATCACCGGACCGGCCGCTGCTGAGGTCGTCGAGGCCGTAGTCGCGCGGGTCGGCGACCGGATCATCACACGCACCCAGTACCAGAATCGTCTGCGGCTTGGCCTTCAGGAGATCGAGAACACGGTCGCTCCCGAGTTGCAGGCTGCAAGCAAGGCCGAGTTCGAAAAGGAGCTCATCAACGAGATGCTGGCCGAGGTCCTGCTCAAGGACCGCGCGGACCGCATGGGTCTGACCGTTACGCCACAGGAAGTCGCTGACGCCGTCGAGCGGCTCAAGAGCCAGTACGGGTTGAACTCTGACGCTGAGTTCAACGAATCGCTCCGCAGTTCAGGCATGTCGAGATCAGAGATGGAGCTGCGCCTGCGGGATACCCTGCTCACCAACAAAGTATTCTCACGTGAACTGAGGGGCCGACAGGAGCTCAGCGATCGTGAGCTTCGCGAACGTTACGAGACTGAGCGGGAGCAATACCGGCTTCCTGAGCGCGCGCGGCTCCGCGAGATCATTCTCGCCTCGCCCGAAGGCACAGACCCCCAGATCGTCGCCGCGACGGAAGCGCGCGCGCAGGAGATCGCGAATCTCGCCAAAGGCGGCGCCGAGTTCACGACTCTGGTCACAGAGCACTCGGAATCACCGAGCAAGGATCAGGGAGGAAGCATAGGCGTCGTCGCGAAGGGCGAACTGATCCCGGCTCTCGACACTGCAGTCTTCGGAAGCCCTGGAAACACGATCGTAGGACCGGTTCGCACACATGTCGGCTTCCACATCGTGGCGGTCGATGAGCGCCTTCCCTCCGAAGTCCCCTCATTCGACACCGTCAAGGAACGCCTCCGTACCGAAGCCAGCGAAGAGACTTTCCAGCGGGACTACAAGGCCTACCTCGAGCGCCTCCGGAAAGAGGCATACGTGCAGATTAATGAGGGGCAGATACCGAGAGGATAGTAGACAGTACACAGTAGACAGTAGACAGTAGCCCGCCCACCCGGGATTCCCGACGTCCAGCGGCACGGTCGTGAGTCGGTTTTGAACCACGACCAGCGGCACACGATTGTTTACTGCCGGTTGGTTCCGAGGTAACATCCCGGTCGGTTCGGTTCCGCATTTTTCCTCCTCTGCGCCTGCGCGTTCTGCGCATCGCGTGAAATCATGAAAATTGAAGAAAGAAGTGGGTGCACGATTGAGTGCATCCTGGTCGGAATCATTCTGTGTGGGGTGTCACCATGAGTACATCCCTCATCGGTGATCTTCCTGCCGACGAGCGTCCGAGGGAACGCCTGGCCAGGCATGGCTCTCAGACACTCTCTGATGCCGAGCTTGTCGCCATCCTGATCGGTTCCGGAACTCGAGGCAAAGGCGCAATCCATCTGGCTCGGGAACTGCTCGCCGACGGACTACGCTCCCTCGCAACGAAGGAGTGGGCTCCCGCCCGCAGAGTCGAGGGCGTGGGCTTCGCTAAATGGGCGCGAATAGCCGCAGCGCTCGAACTGGGCCGGCGTCTCTCGGCACATTGCGACGGCGACCGTGACCCCGTCCGCGATGCCGAATCACTTGCCAGGCCCTTGATTGCGAGGTACTCACACTTTGTGCAGGAACGTCTCGGCGCAGTCTTCCTGGACGCGAAAAACAGGATCATCCGCGAGCGCGAGATCTACATCGGAACGCTGAACGCCACCACGGTCTCGACGCGTGATGTACTCCGATATGCACTGCAAGACAATGCTGCAGCAGTCATCATCTTTCACAACCATCCATCCGGTGACCCGGCACCTTCGGCCGAAGACATCGTCTTCACAAGACGAATGGTCGAGGCTGGCCGTCTCGTGGGAGTCGACGTCCTGGATCACCTGATCCTTGGAACCAATCGTTACGTCTCTCTGAAATCGCGGGGAGGATTCGAATGACTGACCACCCGCAGTCTCACAAAGTGACTCGCTCGAATGAACCGGTGAACGATCCTCCCATCCTCCCATGCAGAGCGCCAGACCCTCTCGATACCCGACTTCGACTAAATGATTCCAGCCGGAAGTCGCGCTTATTCTCTGACACAACTGTGTGGCAGAAAGCGCACTCCTGGGTGCTCGGCGTCTATCGGACAAGTCGCGACTTCCCGAGTGAGGAAATGTTTGGCCTCACCGCACAGCTTCGACGGGCCGCGGTCTCAGTCCCGGGAAATTTCGCAGAAGGATTCAAACGAAGGACCCTCCCGGACAAATTGAAGTTTTTCACAGTCGCGCAGGCGTCTCTGGAAGAGTGCCGCTACTATCTGATTCTCGCCCGCGATCTCCATTACGCTGACACCACTGGACTGACTGCTTCGCTGGACGAAGTGGCCAAATTGCTCGCCGCGTATACGAAGGCAGTTTCCCTTCAGCTTGAAAGGAACAAGAGGTAGCCCCAATGGAGGCACAAAGACGAAAAAGACTCCCCAGCCTCTCTGAGGCATCCCGTTATCACGGGGCAGGGAGGGCTTCTGTCTACTGTCTACTGTGTACTGTCTACTGTCACTTCAGCATACACATACGTCAACCACCCGTGAACGTCGGGCACCTTCCCTGTGATGTGGTCGAAGTAGCGGGTCTGGATTTTCTCGGTGATCGGTCCGCGGTGACCTGCTCCGATCGGGATTCTGTCGATCGAGCGGATCGGAGTGACTTCGGCGGCTGTTCCTGTGAAGAACACTTCGTCAGCGATGTAGAGCGCCTCGCGCGGGATGAGAGTCTCTTTGACTTCGTAGCCGAGGTCGTTCGCGATCGTGATGATGGTGTCGCGTGTGATGCCGGAAAGAATCGAAGCGCCGAGGGGAGGAGTCATGAGCTTCCCGTCGCGGACGAGGAAGACATTCTCGCCCGATCCTTCCGAGACGTAGCCGCTGACATCGAGCGCGATGCCTTCTGCGTATCCATCGACGCCGGCTTCTGAGCGGATCAGAATCGAATTCATGTAATTGGCGGTTGCCTTTGCCATCGCCGGGAACGTGTTGGGCGCCATCCTGTTCCAGGACGAGATGCAGACATCGACGCCGTCCTCGAGAGCCTCGGTGCCGAGGTACTTGCCCCACTTCCATGCCGCGATCATCATGTCTACCGGGCAACTTCCTGGGAAGACACCGAGCGAATGCAGACCGCGGTAGACGAGCGGACGAAGGTAACACTCGTCGAATTCGTTTGCGACGATGACGTCGAGGCAGGCCTTCTTGAACTGCTCCATCGGGATGGGAATCTCCATCCGGTAAATCTTCGCCCCGTCATAGAGACGGCGGATGTGCTCGTTCAACCGGAACACGGCCGGACCTTCGCCTGTCAGATAGCACCGCGCGCCCTCGAAAAGGCCGCTTCCGTAGTGCAATCCGTGGCTGAAGGCGTGAATCTTTGCGTCGGCAAAATCGACGAGCCGGCCGTTCATCCAGACTTTTTTGACCTCTTCGAACGGCATGGTTGGTCTCCTTGGTTTTTGAGTGATCGACTCGATGGAGGACGCCTGCAGGTCGCGTCCGACGGGGCACGCGGAGCGCGCCCGGACCCGCTTCGGAGTATAGGTGCCGCTCTTTTTCCCTGTCAAATCAATTCGGACCCGAAAAGCGACTTTGGGCGAGCTCGACTTGATTCCTGACCGGCGAGCACGCTCGTGACCCTCACCCCTTTCCCCCATAGGCACTAACTTTAGATCGTAGTCTGCCCAAAAAAACAATGTTGAATGTTGAAATTGTGAATTTTGAATGTTGAATGAAGACCGGGTGCCTAATTCAACATTCAGCATTCACAATTCAACATTCAACATTCGGCCTCCTGGCCGGTACATCGTCAAAGTTAGTGCCTATGCCCCTTTCCCCGTCCCGCCGGGAGAGGGCACCCCCCCTTTCCCGCCACCACAGACTCGGTGAAGAAATCGACTTTTGACTGGATAAAACGCCACGGATCGCCGACGATGCTGAGGCATGAAGATCCAGGGTAGCAATATCGTGATCACAGGGGCTTCATCGGGCATCGGGCGGGTGGCGGCCCTCGAGCTCGCTCAGAGAGGGGCAAACGTCGCGCTCGCAGCGCGGAGGGAACCGGAGCTCATCGCTGTAGCTGACGAATGCCGGA
>JBGSYJ010000315.1:0-4531 GCA_041750915.1 Thermoanaerobaculia bacterium
CGTCGTCTGCTCCACCAGCAAAGAAGCCGTTCGTGAAGCGCGCCGCGCCACCGGACGCAGGCGAGAAGAAACCGTTCTACAGTTCGTTCGCGAAGTCGAAGAGCGCGAAACCAGGCAAGAAGTTCGACAAGGCAGGTCCGAAAAAGAAGCGGTGACGCTATCCCCTGCAGGGGGGTGGTGGTTCCCCTCTCCCGGCGGGAGAGGGGTCAGGGGTGAGGGTGCTCCGAGGCGCATCCCGAGGACCGCGAGTTCGACGCAGAATCTCACCTTGATCCGTCAGCACGAGCGTAGTTCCGAAATCCCATTCCTCTTTGAGCGGAGTGTACCGTGAAGGGGACAGGGCTCCCTCACCCCTGACCCCTCTCCCGCCGGGAGAGGGTGATCGCGGCGATTCGGTCGCGCAGGACTTCGGACATCGCGGGCTGCCGGCCGAGGTAGTCGCCCATCTGAATCACGACGATGGGATGGCGCAGGCCGGCCTCCTTCAAAGCGTCCGGAAGATCGCGCACGAAGTGTTTTCCGCTGTGGAGAAAGTAGGGGACAGCGACGATCTCGCGAGCGCCCGCGGCGACACAGAGGTCGACTGCGGCGCCGATGTCCGGATCGTTGCAGTCGAGATAGCCGATCTCGACGATTGGATACTCATTCCTCGATCGAAGCAACTCCGCGACCGCACGGATGTCGTCATTCGCCTCGGGCCGCGGACTTCCATGTGCCATGATCAGCAGGGCCTTCACGCCGTCGCCTCCTGCGGCGCGCGGCAACCTTCGGTTCTGTAGAGAGGACAACGGGGACTCTCGCGGCACCATGAGTAGGCCTGCGGATTCGATCGCCATTCTTCGGGGTCTTTCCCCGATCCGGAAGCAGAGAGCACCGCGTCGGCAATCAGCTGGTGGAAACCGATTACGCCTGCAACTGTGAACTCGACGTCCGGATGAGCAGCCTTCGCTTCTGCGATCGTTGCGGGGAGGTCGTCGACTACGAACTTCCCCGCGATCAGGAACCAGGGCGCGACGATGATCCGGGTTGCGCCCTGATTGATGCACCGCTCGACACTCTCCCTGAAGAGGGGTTCGCTGTAGTTCAGGAAGCCGACTTCGACGATGGGCGCATCGCCCCGTTCCCGCATCGCCGCGGCGAGCTCGATGAGATTTCTCTCGGCGCCGCAGAGGATGCTGCCATGGCTGAAGAGTAGAATCGCGTCCATCGGCTGATTGTATCCTGTCATTTCAATTCAAATGGAGACACGAATGCGCCTTGTATCCAGCTTACTTCTCGCCCTGCTGATCGCCGGTTGCGCCACGACGGCGACTGACACCGCTACGCAAGCTCTCGATACGTTCTCCTCGAAGACCAAAGGTCTGGATCGGTTCGATGGGTTCGTGCCTCTCCACTGGGATGCAGAGAAGGGAAGGCTTCTGCTGGAGCTCCCTCCCGCGGGGACCGAGTTGATTTACCAGGTTTCGCTGGCTTCGGGTATTGGTTCGAATCCGATCGGACTGGATCGCAACCAGCTCGGCGAAACGCGCCTCGTGCGTTTTGAGCGTGTCGGGCAGAGGATGCTGATGGTGCAGCCGAACCAGAAGTTCCGCGCGCTCGACGGGACTGCCGGCGAACAGCGGGCCGTCGAAGAGTCGTTCGCTTCTTCGGTGCTCTGGTCCTTTCCGATCGAATCAGAATCAGGCGGCAGGACTCTCGTTGACGGCACGAGCTTCTTCCTTCGCGACGCGCACGGGGTAGCGAATCGGTTGCGCGACGCGAACCAGGGTTCGTACAGCGTCGATGTGGACCGGAGCGCAATTTATCTTCCCCGTACAAAGGCGTTCCCGAAGAACACGGAAGTGGAGGCGACCATCACGCTCGCAACGACGGGAAGGCCCGGTCCGCTCGTCTCATCGGTGACGCCGACCCCTGAAATCGTGACGGTTCGTCAGCATCACTCGTTTGTCGAGCTGCCGCCTCCGGGATACAAGCCGCGCCGCCTCGATCCGAGGTCGGCCTACTTCGGGGTGGAGATCTATGACTATGCGAGTCCGTTCGATGGACCGCTGGAGAGACGATTGATCGCAAGGCACCGTCTGGAGAAGACGGATCCGACAGCTGCCGTGTCGGATGTCGTCGAACCGATCGTGTACTACGTCGATCATGGCGTGCCGGAACCGATTCGCAGTGCTCTCGTCGACGGAGCTGCATGGTGGGGAGAGGCCTTCGAGAAAGCGGGATTTCGAAATGCGTATGAAGTGCGCATTCTCCCGGAGGATGCCGATCCGATGGACATCCGCTACAACGTGATCAACTGGGTGCACCGCGCGACGAGGGGATGGTCCTACGGCTCGGCCGTCGTCGATCCGCGGACAGGTGAGATCATCAAAGGAAACGTCTCGCTCGGCTCGCTCCGCATCCGTCAGGATGTTCTGCTCGCCTCGGGATTGATTCCTCCTTATGAAGGGGCGAATTCGGAGGTTCTCGCGACGCTCGACCCGACGACGTCGCCGACAGACCTCGCGCTCGCGCGGATCCGTCAGCTGTCGGCTCATGAAGTCGGTCACACGCTCGGCATCCATCACAACATGGCGGCAAGCACCTTCGACCGCGGTTCGGTGATGGATTATCCGGCTCCGCTGATTCTGATTCGAGAGGGCAAGCTCGATCTGTCGCAGGCGTATGGCGACAGGATCGGGACGTTTGACATCTTCGCGGTTCGCTATGGATACGCAGAGTTTCCTCCGGGCGCAGACGAAGACGCAGAGCTTCGAAAGATCGTTGACGATGGCATCAGGGCTGGGATGCTTTTCGTGTCCGATGATCACTCGCGCGACGTGGGTGGCGCGCATCCCCTCGGATCCGTATGGGACAACGGGAACGATCCGATCGCGATGCTGCGCCATGAGATCGAAGTTCGGCGAATTGCACTCGAGCAGTTCGGGCTCGCGAATCTTCCGCCGGGACAGCCGCTGTCCCAGTTGGAGTCGATTCTGCTTCCGCTCTATCTCCACCATCGTTATCAGCTCGAATCGGCAGTCAAGTCACTCGGGGGAGCGGCGTTCACATACGCCGTGCGTGAAGATGGCCCGGCAACTCGCGCCAGCGTTTCGCCTGGAACGATCAGAGAGGTTGTTCCGCCTGCCCGTCAGCGTGAAGCGCTGGCGCTCGCACTGGCGACACTCGACCCGGAGTTTCTCGAGATCCCGCAACGGATCATCGACCTGATTCCGCCGACCGCATACGGCTACGAGACCGGGATCGCTGAGCGGTTCGATCGGGCTACAGGTCCGCTGTTCGATCCTCTCGCGTCGGCCGGCGCCTCAGCATCCATAACGCTGAACGCTCTGCTTCATCCTGCGCGCGCCGCGCGGCTGCTCCGATTCCATGATGAGAACCCCGCCAACCCCTCGCTGACTGAGGTTACGGATGCCGTCACCGAAAAAGTCGCGCGTGAGTTCCGCGGGGCAGGTGATGCCGCGATCGTCCGCATCGTCCGGCAGGTCGCGGTGAGCCGGCTCATGGACGTCGCGGCAGCCGATGGAACGGACGCAGGAGTACGCGCGGTCTATACGCAGGCACTCCGCGACCTGGCTGCGCGGCTGCGCGCGCGGCCATCCAGCGGAGTCGAAGCGGCGGACCGGCGATTGGCAGTGGAGATGATCGAACGGTTCCTGGAGCGTCCGATGGCGCCTCGCTCACTCCCAGACCAGCCAGCGATTCCGGCCGGCCCACCGATCTGAACGAGTTTGTCATCCTGAGCCATTAGCACGAGGGTTGAACCAAGTGTCATCCCGAGCAAGCGTGGGTGTGCGGGGGGGCGAGGGACCTCTGGCGATGGTACAGAGTTGCCTCGACGAGAGGTCGGTGCATCGACTCTCTTCCGTGACGAATCGACTATGTACTATCGCCGGAGTTCCCTCGCCCCTCCCGCCCGCACGACCGAGCTCGGGATGACAAGTCCTGACGATCGCCGCTCAATTGTTGAGGTTCGTTTCACTGATGCGCAACGACAATTACGGCATGCTCATTGCTATTAATAAACATTGAAGATCGCCTCCCGTGAGGGGTGATGATCATCAATGATTCTTAGACAAAGGAGCTTGCATGAACAACGAAAGAGATACGGGCACCAAGGACAAGATCAAGGGTAAGTTCGAGCAGGCAAAGGGCGCAGTCAAGGAAGGCTTTGGAGCCGCTACGGGCGACCGCAGCACTGAGGTTGAAGGCAAGGCCGAGCGCCTGAAGGGAAATGTCCGCGAAGGTTACGGCGACGTGAAGAGCGAGCTGAACCGCGACATCGACAACGACAGAAAATAGGCAATCGTCTCACGACGAATCGAGGGCCTGGAGCAAATGCTCCAGGCCCTTTTTTTGTGTTGAGTCGTCAGGGCAGAAGGATCGGACGGACGAATGTCTGATCGGTCGAGACGTTGTCGACGTAGGAAGCCCACGCATAGACGGCGCCGCTGGCTGATGGAGTGACCGTCAAATATCCGTTCGACAACTCGCCGCCCGTAATGTCGAAGACGATCCGGTTGATCTGGAT
>JBGSYJ010000316.1:0-5970 GCA_041750915.1 Thermoanaerobaculia bacterium
ATGGATCTGCTCGATGGCCAGATCCCGAAGCGCTACCATCCGATCGGAGTAGTACTCGACATCGAGGTCTTCTCCGGTGATCTCCACTTCCAGCTCTTCCGTCGGACCGGCCGGACGAGGGCGGTATCTTAAGTGAAACGGTGAGGCAGTCGCAACCGGAAAGGGATCAAGACAGCGGGAACAGACGAGATCCGCGGAAAACTCCACCTGCCCCGACACCATGTACTCCTCGTGAAGATCGCCAGAATTCACCTCGACATCGACACGGACTTCGCCTGCCGCCTCGATTTCGGGACGATCGAGCTCAGCAGCGGACAGCTCGAACGTAAAGGCCTTCTTCTGAGGACCATAGCGATCGACATCGTCGAAATGTATATAAGGTTCCATAACGCGCTCGAAGCAAAGGGGAAAACGCGGTGACTTCTAATCAATCTGCCCAGACGGACGGACCTGAAGGACTTGTCATCCTGAGCGCAGCGAAGGATCATCTTGCGACGCTCGCTCCCCGCAAGAAGATCCTTCGCTGCGCTCAGGATGACACGCGCCGCCCCTGCGCGGATCTTGAGGCAATTGCGTTGCATCGAATCAACGCGATGCCGGGTGGATCTATTTCGGGGCGGAAATAGTTGTCGTCACAACATCATAGCCCGCCTCGCCAAGCCGCGCCATGACAATCGAGGAGACCCCGTGCAAGTACTCCAGCCAGCGGTCGAGCTCGCCGATACTCTCGTAGACGTCCGGCACCAGAAGCGCCAGCTCCTTCCGGTCCTGAAGCTGATCCACCGCATTCGATAGCATCGTCGGCCTTACTCGAACGAACCAGACCGTTCTGTCGGATGGGAGATCGAGCGTCTCGAGGGAATCGGCCAGGTAGCGCTCCATGCTCGCTTTGTCGAATGCAATCAGCACGTTGCCCTGATGCGACGCGGTGTCGATCGCGTATCCGAACCCTTCCCGCCGCGTCACCTCGACCCCTCCAACCATCCGCCGGCTTTCGGTGACCTCCCCGAGCCCGCCGAGGCTGATTCTCGGGACCACGGAATCAAGGATGGAACGGAGCTGCTCGGGATCGCTGCCTTCGGGCAGAATGACAAGGCCCTCGATTCGTGGGACGAGCGTTTTCTCGTCGACGCGATAGAGGGCGAGCATCGCCCCCCGATCCAGAAGAGCGTTGAGCTTGACGGGAAGGACGCGATCGAGACGCTCGAGCCATTCGGGCGAAACGGCAGCCGCTGTCGCAAGCATTGCGTTCTGCGGATAGGCGACGATCGGGAGCGGCTGTGTCGGCACCGTTCCGCTGGATCGGGAGCGCGAATGAAGAATGATGTCGTTCTCCACGACCGACGCCGCAGTCACCGTCGGCCGGTCGATGGGAGGATACGGACTCTCGGAGCTCTCGCGCTGGAGGAAGAAGAGGTGACCCTCGAGCGGCCCCGCAAGGGCGAGGAACTCGTCGAGATCCGGAGGCGGCATCGGCTGGGTGGCCCCGGCACCCACGACGAGCAAGCCCTCCGCAACGCGAATCCCCTCCGCCCGCCGCCCGACGGCGAGCCACGCCCGGACGAGGATGCGGCGGAGTCCATCGGGGTTCGCCACATAGCCGGATTCCTCGCCTCGTTTCCACGCGACCACGTCGGCGTCGCCGAGGAGGAGGGGAAGCATGCGCCCGCTGTTTCTCGCCTGCCAGTCACCGATCCAGTCGCGAGTGACCGGATGATTGCGAAGATCACGGAGAAGGCCGGCGGCGGAAGGGATGATTGTGATCTCGTCGGCGTCCGCCGGAACCATGCGCAGCATCGTCAGGCTCGAGGCATCGAGTGCGACCGGCTCGCTGCTCGCGGGCGTCGACAACACGATCGCCGCCAGAACGCCCAGCAGGGCAACGAGCACCATGACGGCGATCAGACATCCTTTACGGACCATTCACTTCATCCTTTGTATCTTCCGAAGTGCGCTACCATCCGCCCATGTTCGGGGGGATACGAGGCCGGTTGCTGCGGGGCATCCGTGCGCTAATCGTGCCACGGCCGGCCATTCTCATCCAGCTCGCGAGAACGGCTCCCACTCTGCGCGTAGTCGGCGGCGTTCTCTGGACGCTGCTGATGCGGCGCATCGGTGAGCTTCCGCGCATGTTGTCCCGAGCGCCGCGTTCCCTCCGGGTCGGCGTCGATATCCGCTCCTTCTACGAGCCGCTCACCGGAGTCGGGTGGTACCTGCATCATCTGCTCGAACAGTTCGCCTCGCGGGACGACATCGAGGTCGTGGCGTTCGGAGACTCGCTCACCACAGACGACGGGCCGCGGCTTCACGCGGACGTTCCCGGCGTTACCGAGGTGCAGACGATCGATATGCGCGGGCTTCCGGTGACGCGATTCACCCGGCCGCTTGCCCGCGCCGGGTTCGCGCTGGCGGCGAGGCTGCAGCGATGCGATGTCTTCTTCGCACCGAACTATTTTCTGCCCGGCGCACTCTCACGCATTGCGGACCGGCGTGTCCTCACCGTGCATGACCTGACGTTCCGCCGCCACCCCGAGCTGCTGCAGGCGGAGACACTCGACAATCTGCTCCGCGAGATGCAGCGCGAGATCTTCCGGGCTGATGCGGTCATCTGCGTGTCGGAGACGACGCGGAATGATCTGCTCGAGTTCTTTCCCACCGACCCTGGAAAAGTCGTCGCCGTGCTGTCAGGCCTTGCGCCTGCATCTGCAGCCGGCGAGCCTCCCCCGTCGCTTCCCGAGCGCTTCCTGCTGTTCGTCAGCACGATCGAGCCGCGCAAGAATCTCGATTTGTTGCTCACCGCGTTCGAGACACTGAAGGATCAGGGCCGGTACGCCGGTTCACTCGTCGTCGTCGGCAAAGTCGGATGGAAGTCGGAACGGACTGTTGAGCGATTGAAGTTGAGCAGGTGGTGCAACCAGATCGTGCACCTCGACTACCTTTCGCGGAGCGAACTGACTGCCGTGTACGAACGCGCCGAGGTCTTCGTCTTTCCGTCGATCTACGAAGGCTTCGGTTTTCCGCTTCTCGAGGCAATGGCGCAGGGTGTCCCTACGATTGCCTCGCGATCGTCGTCACTTCCGGAGGTCGGTGGAGACGCGACCGTCTACTTCGAACCATCAAGCAGCAGCGAGCTCGCTGATGCAGTCGCGGCGGTGACGACCGACCCGTCGTTGGCGGAGACTCTGCGCCAGAGAGGAAGGGCGCGCGCTGCACAGTTTGACTGGGCCCGGACCGCTGACGAGACGATCGAAATTCTCAGGAACGCGGCGGGACGATGATGAGACCACGCGTTGCGATCGACGGCCGTCCTCTCGTGGGAAACCGGACGGGGATCGGCGTCCACGTGGCGGAGATCGCCGCGCGTCTCGAATCGACCGAGCCGCTGATGTTCTCCCACACGGCCGTGGAGAATCGGGAAGGAATAGAGAGCCTCGAGTACGTCGTCGATCCTGCTCCGCGCGGTGTTGTCTGGCAGCAGCTCCGTTTCTCAGACGCAGCTCGCCGCGAGCGGTGCGATGTGGTCTGGGGACCTCACGGTACACTTCCATGGACCCTCACGCTTCCATCTGTCATCACCATCCATGACCTGACCTCACTCACCATGCCGGGCTTCCATCGGCTGCGGACGCTTCTCTCGTTCAATCTCTTCATCGGCAGGAGCCTCGCGATCGCGTCGGGCATTGCCGCCGTGTCCCGCGTTACGGCGGATGCGGTCCGCCGTGGCTTCGGCGTCGATTCCGCGAAGATCGAAATCGTGCCGAACGGCGTCTCCGATTTCTTCTCGCCCGCGGATGGTTCTGGGCCGCGACTTCCTTCCGGACTCGAGCCGGGGACATTCATTCTCTATGTCGGCACCATCGAACCGAGAAAAGGGATCGATGATCTCTTCGAAGCCTGGAAGCTCCAGCGTCCGCGTCCCCCGCTGGTGATCGCAGGCGATCCGGGCTGGAAAAATGCAGCGCTGCGAAAACGGCTCGAGCCTTTCATGGCGACGAGCGAGGTGGTCGTCACAGGCTTCGTCGACCTGGCAACCCTCCGCGAGCTCTATCGGAACTGTCTGTTGTTCGTCTACCCGTCGCACTACGAGGGGTTCGGCCTGCCGCCGCTCGAAGCGATGGCCTGCGGCGCAGCAGTCGTCGCCAGCCGCGCGGGAGCGATTCCGGAAGTCGCGGGCGACGGCGCGGAGCTGTTCGCACCTCGGGATGTCGTGGAGCTCGCCGGAATTCTCAAACGGCTCACCGCGAACGAGGCGCAGCGCAGGGAACTGAAGTCGCGAGGAATTCAGCAGGCGGCCGGCTTCAGCTGGCAACGCTCCGCGAGGCTGATGGACGAGCTGTTTGCGCGCGTGGCGGAGCGTTGAAGCGATTGTGGCAGGGCCCTCCGAGGCCCTGCCTTGTCGGGTAGTGAAGATGTACGACACCTGGCTTCAGCGACCATCCCGTTGATGACCCCAGGTGTCGTACATCGTTACCTCGCGGAAGAGGCAGGGCCTCGGAGGGCCCTGCCACATGTCTTCGCGCTGCCATCCTGTCCATTTGTCTTTACACTGATTCCGTGCGCATCGGTATCGACTGCCGCAAGGTCGCCGACTTCGGCATCGGCACTTACGTCCGCGGACTCACCCATGCCCTGGCCGATCTGCCGGGGAACGAGACGTTCGTTCTGCTTGCATCTTCGGATCTGCACCCGCTTCTGCCCCGCTCTTCAAGGACCGAGCTCGTCGACTTCGACGCGCCACATTACTCTGCAAAGGAGCTGACATCGCTCGGCAACGCGGCCCGGCGACTCCAGCTCGATCTGCTCCACTGCCCGCATTACGTCGTCCCGTTCACCGGCGTCCCCCTCGTCGTCACGATCCACGATCTGATTCATCTACGTCTGCCCGCGACACGACCGATGGAGCGCGTCTACGCGTCATGGATGATCGGAAGAGCGGTGTCGAAAAGCCGCCGGATTCTGACCGTATCCCGTGCGGTGAAGGACGAGCTCGCCGCGCGCTATCGGGGCTCCGAAGAGAAGATCACCGTTACTCCAAACGGAGTCGATCCGATCTTTCACGGGCCGCGGGAAGCCGCCGACCTCCCCTTCATCGAATCGCTCCGACTCTCTCCCGACGAGTACGTTCTCTTCGTCGGCAACCGGAAGCCGCACAAGAACGTCGAGAGATTGCTCGCCGCCTGGATGAGCGTCAGTGAACGTCGTCCCGCGCTGCGGCTGGTGCTGGCAGGCGGCGACTGGAACGCGGCAGAGCTTCCACCCGGCGTGATCGCTACGGGCCTGATTCCGATCGAGAAGCTCGCGATGCTCTATCGGAACGCGCTGGTTCTCGTGCAGCCGAGCATCGAGGAAGGCTTTGGACTGCCGGTCGTCGAAGCGATGGCGTCAGCAACTCCAGTCATCTGTTCGGACATCGCAGCGCTCACAGAAGTCGCCGGCGCGGCATCCGTGAAGGTCGACCCGTTCGATTCTGTCGCGATTGGCGCGGCCATGTTGCGACTCGCGGACGATGCCGAGCAACGCGCATCACTTCGCGCTGCCGGCGTGACTCGGGCACGACAATTCACGTGGGAACGATGCGCGATCGCGACGTTGAATGTGTATCGCGAAGTCGTGCGCGCATCGCCCGATCCGTGAAACACCGTGGAACAAATTTAAAGGTGGCTATTTAAAGCAGAGAAAACCCTTGACAATATTGTGTATCGCTCCCATATTGAATGCACATGACTGCTACGTTACTCGCTATATCTGTGAAGATGTACGTTGCAAGTCAGCATTGTCCCCTCCCGATTTTCCTCCCCCACATAAACCTGTTTAAGAGTTCGTCGGATAACTCCGGCGTCATTTGCCAAATAGGCGCGACCGTGAGGTCCCGTACGGCATGAAAGGTGGTGAGCACAATGGCGACAGCGAAAAAGCCAGCTGCGAAGTCGAAAGCAAAGTCCACCAGCAAAGCGAAAGCGAAGAAGAAGA
>JBGSYJ010000317.1:0-10094 GCA_041750915.1 Thermoanaerobaculia bacterium
ACTGCGCGCGCTTTCTGCGCAAGACGAGTCACTGAGTCCTCCACATCCTTCGATGCGACCATCATCAGATCGGCGAACTCGTCGATGATGATGACGATGTACTCGAGAGGCTGCGGTACGGGCGTCTGATCTTCCGGCGACGCTTTCCTTGCCCGGCGGTGCGCGTCAGGATCTTTCAGAAGCGCGTTGTACTGATCGATGTTGCGAACCCCGCATTCGGAAAGCGTCCGGTACCGGTTCTCCATCTCCTGCACCGCCCAGAGCAGCGCGTGCGATGCCAGCTTGGGATCGGTGACGATCGGATGGAGAAGATGAGGGATGTCTTCGTAGATCTTCAGCTCGACCATCTTCGGATCGATCATGAGCATCCGGAGCTGTGTCGGCAGCGCTTTGTAGAGAAGCGAAACGATCATGGAGTTCAGACCTACGGACTTGCCTGCGCCTGTAGCGCCGGCGACGAGCAGATGGGGCATGCGCGCGAGATCGGTGACGATCGCCTCACCGTGGATGTCCTTGCCGAGCGCCAGCGTCAGCAGCGAGGCCGACTTGTCGAAGGGTTCGGTATCGATGATGTCGCGAAGTGTGATCAGCTCACGAACCTTGTTCGGAACCTCGATGCCCACCGTCGACGATCCCGAGATTCTCTCAATGCGGATCGATTCCGCTTTCAGGGCGAGCGCAAGGTCGTCGCCGAGGTTGACGACGCGAGCGTACTTTACGCCTGCTGACGGCTTGAATTCGAACGTGGTAACGACAGGCCCCGGATGGTATGCGGTGACTTCGCCCTCGACAGAAAACTCACGGCACCGCGCTTCGATCAGACGTCCGATCTCGAGAAACTTGCGATGCACTTCCTCGTTGATCGGGCCCTGCTGCAGACCTTCGGTCAGGAGATCGAGCGACGGCAGCTTGTCGGACGTCAGCCTTCGCGGCGCCGGCCGTGCCTTCGGGATCTCTGCTGCTTTGCGCATCGGCGGTGGAGGCGGCTGACCTCTGCGTCGTGGAGGAAGGGCTACAGACGGCTCGTCGAAAGGATCTTCGAAGTCGAACAGCTCAGGCGCTTTCTTCCGCAGGGGTTTCGGCTCGTCGAAAAGCTCAGATGGATCGACCCCGCCCTCGAGCTCCGCCGCTGCCTTGCGCAGGTCCGCCTTGGTAACTTTTCGAATCTGAAAGCGGCCATGTCCTGCGACTTCGCGCACCATGAGGCTTCCCGGTGTGCTCGCCTGCTCTTCCTCAACAAGTCGCAGATCCGCCTTGCGGGTCTTCGTATCCTCGGCGCGATCAAGATGCTTGCGCACGACCGAAGTCTTCATCTGCTCTTTCCTGCGGCGCTCGGTGAATCTGGCCCAGCGAATCGAGCCCACCTGCCCTGCGCTCATGAGCCACTCGCGGATCGTCAGGAAGATCGCGGCGAGGCTGATGCGCGTCGCCAGCAGGATCCCGATGAGCAGCGCCGTGACGAAGACGATGCCAGCACCTACGTCGTTGAGGTTGGTAGACGCTGCCTTCCTGATCTCCTCACCGACATATCCTCCGGCGGACAGCAGCGCCCCGCGGAACCAGATACGGTCGAAGAACAGCGAAAGCACAGGAGGAAGCGAGGCGATGATCACCAGCAGCCCGAAAAGCTTCGTGTGGAAATACTCGATGTCCCGTCCCCAGAACCGGTTCCAGCCTGCGATGAGCATGGACGCGGGAAACACCAGGCAACCCAGGCCGAAAAAGCCAACGAGGATCCAGGCGAGGGTCGCCCCGTAGTAGCCGATGGAGTTCGACACTTCTCCGGTGATAGATGTGTAAAAGGCGGAGGAATCGCTCGGGTGGTAGGTGACCAGAGAGGCGCCGACAATGATGCCGCAGGCGAGGATGACGATACCGATCATCTCTCCGCCCCGCCGGCTCTTCATGAACTGAAGCAGCTCCATCACACCCGCCCTCTCCCTCTCAGTCTGAAAAGTTTATCAGACAATTGCTAATGTTTGCCGGGAAGATGATGCAAGGCGGGCGCCGGAGGGGGATCTCGGGCCTCTCCGGGTGGAGCTGAAACGTTGTCATCCTGAGCGCAGCGAAGGATCTTATGAAACAGAGATCTGGCGATACTGTCATCCCGAGCTTGGTCGTGTGGGCGGGAGGGGCGAGGGAACTCCGGCGCTGGTACATAGTGAATTTCTCACCGAAGAGAGTCGAGGTGCTGATCTCTCCTCGAGGCCTTTATGCGCCATCGCGAGAGTTCCCTCGCCCCTCCCGCCCACACGACCAAGCTCGGGATGACACTGGTTCAGCCTCCGGCAGGGGCTCGGAGGCCCCTGCCACATGGAGGTCACCTAGAACAGTGCCGGCTCCTGATACGTGCCGAACACGTCGCGCAGGGCGTCCGAGATCTCCCCCACCGAGGCGTAGGTACGCACGCAGTCGATGATGAACGGCATCGTATTCGTCTCCTGTTCGGCCGCCGCTTTGCGCAGTCGGTCGAGAGACTCGGTCACGGCTTTCGAGTCGCGTGTGCTGCGGACTTTTTCCAGGTCGCGGATCTGTTCGGCCGTCACCGACTCGTCGATGTAGAGCGCCGCGTATGGCTCCTCGACCTCGAGCTGGTAGGCGTTGACTCCGACCGTAATCTTCTCATTCGCTTCGACAGAGCGCTGGTACTGGTAAGAGGCATCCCAGATCTCCCGCTGCGGAAAGCCGGCTTCGATGGCCTCGACCATCCCCCCGAACTGATCGATCTTGTCAAAGTACTCGAAGCATCCCTTCTCCATGCTATTGGTCAGCTCCTCGACGAAGAACGAGCCTGCGAGCGGGTCGGTCGTGTTGATGACGCCCGACTCGTGGGCGATGATCTGCTGGGTCCGGAGGGCAATGCGGGCGGCCTGCTCGGTCGGAAGCGCCAGCGCCTCGTCGAGCGAGTTCGTGTGGAGCGAGTTTGTTCCTCCGAGAACTGCGGCGAGCGCCTGGATGGTGACACGCACGACGTTGTTGTAGGGCTGCTGAGCAGTAAGCGAACATCCGGCCGTCTGCGTGTGAAACCGGCACATCCAGGACCGCGGGTCCTTAGCGCCGAATCGTTCGCGCATGACTTTCGCCCACACACGCCGGGCCGCCCTGAACTTCGCCACCTCTTCAAACAGATCGTTGTGGGAATTGAAGAAGAACGACAGCCGGGGCGCGAACTCGTCCACGTCGAGTCCAGCGCGGATTCCGTACTCGACGTACTCCATGCCGTCGCGGAGCGTGAAAGCGAGCTCCTGGAGCGCCGTCGAGCCCGCCTCCCGGATGTGATAGCCGGAAATCGAGATCGAGTTGTACTTCGGAACGTTCTCCGCGCAGAACCTGAAGATGTCGGTCACCAGACGCATCGAAGGCCGAGGAGGGAAGATGTATTCCTTCTGCGCGATGTACTCCTTGAGGATGTCGTTCTGCAGGGTTCCGGATATCTTCTTCCAGTCAGCTCCCTGCTTTTCCGCGACGACGAGATACATCGCGAGGAGAATCGGCGAGGTCGAGTTGATCGTCATCGAGACGGTGACATCCTCGAGGTTAATGCCGTCGAACACCGTCTCCATGTCGGCCAGGGTGTCGACGGCAACGCCGCACTTGCCGACCTCGCCCAGGCTTTCGGCGTGGTCGGAGTCGTAGCCGTAGAGAGTCGGCAGGTGGAATGCGATGGAGAGGCCGTGCTGGCCCTGGGAGAGCAGATACTTGTAGCGCTCGTTCGACTGGCGAGGCGTACCGAAGCCGGCGAACTGCCGCATCGTCCAGAGCTTTCCGCGATAACCCGTCGGATGGACTCCGCGCGTGAACGGATACTCGCCCGGGAGTCCCAGGTCGCGATCGTAGTCCAGGTCGCGTACGTCGGTAGGAGTCGCAAGCGGGTTCACAGCCATTCCGCTCACGGTCGTGAAGTCCTTCTTCCAGGGACCCTTCTTCCGGACGATCGGGTCGTGAAGTTCCGCCCGCCACGCCGCGTCGTGCTCCTCGACGCGCGAGAGCGCTTCGTTCGAAAAGAGTGAGAGCTGCGTTTCATCGTCACCGGGAACGGGCGGCACGCTCTTATTTTCGGCTACATCGGTTTCATTTCGGCTCATAGGATCTCCGTAAAGCGCCGCAGTTGCATCCGGCGTTTGTCCTGCACTGGCTCCTGCACGCTGGAAGCCACTCTAACGAATCAGGACGGGCCATCACAACCCTTCGGGAATTAAGAATTTAGAATTCAGAAAAAGCTCGCTCACCCTTTCTGAATTCTGAATTCTCAATTCTTAATTCCTTTCTTCTCTCCCACCATCAACAGCCCCGGGCCATACGGAACAAAAGAGAAAAGCCGGTCGATCGAGAAGATCGCCTTCACGGCGGACACCAGAAAGCGCGACCGACCCGCCCGTGCCACCGAGCGCAGAGCCGGATCGTCGGAGACCGACTGGCGTCGCCTCCGGAGGTTCATCGGCAGAATGAACAGCGTGTCGTAGATCAACACGATCGGGAATCCCCAGTAGGTCGCTCGGCGGATCTCGAAGCCGCGCTGGCGAAACAGCGAGGTCAGGCTTTCCCGCGAATACCGCCGCCGGTGCTCGTAGTAGGTGTCGGACTCGGTGCGGAGTGATTCGCAGGCCGGCACGGTGACCACGCAGCGACCACCTGGCTCGAGTACCCGCCCGATCTCGGCAACCGCGGATCCATCGTCATCGAGATGTTCCAGAGTCTCCCCTGAGGTAACTGCGCCGAAGGCGCCGGACTTGAACGGCATTCGAGTCAGGTCTCCCATCACGACGGGCACGGGACTCGTCCGCCGCACATGGAGAGCGGCCTCAAAGGAGCCGTCGATGCCGATGACTCTCAGATTCTGATCCCGCAAGCGTCCTGCCAGCTGTCCCAGACCAATCGCAGCTTCCAGAACGAGCGTGCCTTCAGGAATCGCCGCGGTCTCGGCGAGGATCATGGCGAGACGATGCTCGTGCCTGGGGCCGAACATCTCGGCCATCGTGCCCCATGCGTAGGTTTTCGTTTCAGTCATGATGGATTTAGACATTACCTGACATTGTTGATTGAGGAAGCTCCCTCACCCCTGACCCCTCTCCCGCCGGGAGAGGGGAATCGCCGCCTTTACCGCGGGTGGTGGTGCCCCTCGCCCGGCGGGAGAGGGGTCAGGGGTGAGGGCATCCCCGACGCGCTACGATGTCAGAATCTCCCGCAACGCCTCCGGGGCGCTGTCGATCGCTTCCTGGAGCTTCTCGGGATCCTTTCCTCCAGCCTGTGCGAGGTCGGCCTTGCCTCCGCCTCTGCCTCCAACGATCGGAGCGAGCTTCTGGATGACAGCGTGTGCAGAAATCCTGTCGACCAGATCGCTCGTGACTGCGGCGAGCAACGTGGCCTTGCCATCGGACGCGCTTCCCAGCAATACGACGCCGCTCCGGATCTTGTGCCGGAACGTGTCCGCAAGGTTTCGCAGATCTCCGCCCGACATATCGTCGACGAGACGCGCGATCAGCCGCACGCCCTCCACCTCGACGCCGTTATCCTCGACGTTCCGCGCGCCGCCGCCGTTGCCCGCCGATGCCATCTTCATCTTCAGCGACTGGAGCTCTTTCTCGAGAGCCTTCTGCCGCTCCTGAATGGATCGTACGAACGCCGGAATCTCAGCCGGTGACACATTGAGCTGCTGCTGCAACGCGCGTGTCGATGCATCGAGCGACTGAAAGTGCTCGATGGCTTTCCTTCCGGTCAGCGCTTCCATTCTCCGGACGCCGGCAGCAAGCGAGCGGTCTGAAACGATCTTGAACAGTCCGATGTCACCGGTGCGGTTGACGTGGCACCCTCCGCAGAACTCGCTCGAGTAGTCTCCCGCAGAAACGACTCGTACGCGTTCGCCATACTTCTCACCGAACATCGCTACGGCGCCGGAGCTTTTCGCCTCGGCCAGAGACATGACCTTCTTGGTGACTTCGAGGTTCCGGCGGATCTGATCGTTTACCGTTTCTTCGATGGTGCGGATCTGCTCATCGGCGAGCGGCCGGTTCCATGTGTAATCGAAACGGAGCCGATCCGGAGCGACGAGCGAGCCTGCCTGCTGCACGGTGGCTCCGAGAATGTCCTTGAGCGCCTTGTGAAGTAAATGCGTAGCCGTGTGATTGGCGGTCGTGTCCAGGCGCAGCTCCACCGGAACGGACGCACGGACCCCCGATCCTTTTTTTAGTGTTCCTTCGAGAACTTTCACGCGTGAAACGACCATCTCCCCGACGGGTTTCTGCGTATCGGTGACTTCGGCTCGGCCGCCGTCCCACTCGAGTGAGCCGATATCGGCGATCTGTCCGCCCGACTCTGCATAGAACGGAGTCGGCGATAGAACCACCTCACCTTCCGACCCTTCGCTGATCGATTCGACTTCACCGCCATCGGCCACGAGCGCAAGTACTCGGGACTGCACTTCTGAGAGCGAGTCGTAGCCGACAAACTCGGTCTCCCCCGCCCGCTCAGCGATCGATGCATAGAGCGCAGCGTCACCACCGGCCTTGAACCTCGATGACGCCTTCGCCTTTTCTCGCGCCGACTTCATCAGCTCGTCGAAGCCCTCGTGATCGATCGACACACCCTCTTCCTCACCGAGCTCGCTGATCAGATCGATCGGGATGCCATACGTGTCGTAAAGACGGAACACTTCTGCACCGCCCAGAGTTCGTTCCCCACGCTTGCGAATCTCGTCGAGGACGTCACCGACGCGCTCCATACCGGTGCTGAGCGTCCTGGAAAATCGCTCCTCTTCGGACTCAAGAGTGTCGACGACTGCAGCGCGCCGCGCGGCGAGCTCCGGCCACGCTTCACCCATCGACTCGATCACGCTGTCGACCAGGCTCGAGAGCACAACGGGCTCCGGAAGCTTCCGTCCGAAGCGGGTTGCTCGCCGGATGATCCTGCGAAGCACATAACCTCGCCCCTCGTTTGACGGGATCACACCATCGCTTATCAGAAACGACGAAGAACGGGCGTGATCGCAGAGAACACGCATGGCGGTGTCGAGCTCATCGCTCATCGATCGGCTATAGGCGCGACCTCCGAGCTGTTCGATCCGGCGAAGGAGCGGCGCAAAGAGATCGGTGTCGTAGTTGGAGTCTGCCTTCTGCAGAACCGAAGCGATCCTCTCGAGCCCTGCGCCGGTGTCGACTGAAGGGGCGGGCAGCGGAGTCAGGACTCCGGACGAGTCGCGGTCGTACTGCATGAAGACCAGGTTCCAGATCTCCATCGTGTCGTCGCCCTCGCCATTCACGAGGTCGGCCGTGTTCTTCGACAGATCGTCTCCGCGGAAGTAATGAATCTCCGAGCACGGGCCACACGGTCCGGTGTCGCCCATCGACCAGAAGTTGTCCTTCTTTCCGAACCGGAGAATCCGGTCTGGCGACGCGCCGGCCTCGATCCAGAGCTGGACGGCCTCTTCATCCGCCGGAACACTCTCATCACCCTCGAATACGCTGAACCAGAGGCGCTCGACCTCCAGCCCGTAAGTCTCGGTGATCAGCTCCCATGCGTACTGGATCGCATCTCGCTTGAAATAGTCGCCGAAGGAAAAGTTGCCGAGCATCTCGAAGAACGTGTGATGCCTCGCGGTCCGGCCGACGTTTTCGAGATCGTTGTGCTTGCCGCCCGCACGCACGCATTTCTGCGATGTCGTTGCGCGTGCGTAGTCGCGCTTCTCCCGTCCGAGAAAGACGTCCTTGAACTGGTTCATGCCAGCGTTGGTGAACAGCAGAGTTGGATCGCCCCCTGGGACGAGCGATGAGCTGGGCACCCGACGGTGACCCTTCGACTCGAAGTAGCGAAGAAACTCTTCGCGAATCTGATTCGTGGTGAGCATGGATTACGCCTGATCCTTTTCTATCGTCTTCAGCTCGCGCTGGATGACCGCGGACACTTCTCCGTAGTCGTACCCCCGAGTCAACAGATATCCGGTCAATTTCTTTCGCCCGTCATCTTCGAGCAGGTATGTAGAGCCGCGCCGCGAGGCCATCATTCTCATCTTTTTGCGGCATAACTCAACGAGATACTCCCGCTCGGCGTCTTCAGGAAGCACCGCTGCCACAGCTGCTGCGGCGGTTTCCCGCGACACTCCCAGTCCCTGCAACTCCCGCAGGATCCGCTGACTTCCGAAGCCTTTCCTGACCCGGGCACGAGCGTGAGTCTCCGAGAACCGGTCGTCGTCGATCCAGCCGTCCGCGCGGAGCTTCTCGATGACGCCGCCCGCCACGTCGGACGAATAGCCCTTCTCAATCAGCTTTGAAGCGAGCTCGGCTTCGCCCTGCCACCGGCTGCGCAGGGCCTTCAGGGCCGCCGTCATGCAGGCATCGGCCTCATCGGGAACGAGAGTGAGATTGCGTTTCATGGTGTCGTATCTCTTTTCGTGATCGTTCTTCGGAGACGAGAGAAGCCGTCGGGACAATGCGCTCGAGCGGCGCATGAGCACGTGTCATCCTGAGCGCAACGAAGGATCCCCTCAGGGCTCGCTCCTGCCGCAAGCAATAAGGGGATCCTTCGCTGCGATCAGGATGACACCCTTTGTCGCTAACGGAGGCAGCCGCTCGCCTACAACGAGTTCGAAAAATCGAACGGAGACTCGTCGCTGAACGGATCTGCGTCGCCCGGCACGCTGAGCTTCGATTCCATCTCCTCGCGCGAGACGTCCGAGGTGGATTGAATGCCCTGAATCTTGAGTTTGAATTCGTCGGGATTCGACGCTCTTCTCAGCGCTTCGTCCAGTGTGATCAGGCCGTTCCTGTAAAGAGTGTAGATCGACTGGTCGAACGTCTGCATCCCGTACTGCGATGTTCCCTGTGAGACGGCTTCTTTGATGAGCTTGGTCTTTTCCTTGTTCTCGATGCAATCACGGATGTAGTTCGTCGAGATGAGGACTTCGACCGCCGGAACGCGTCCCAGGCCGTCGGCACGCGGAAGAAGGCGCAGGGAAATGATCGCCTTGAGCACGGCGGCGAGCTGCAGCCGGATCTGCTTCTGCTGATGCGGCGGAAAGACCGAGATGATGCGGTTGACGGTTTCCGTCGCGTCCATCGTGTGAAGCGTCGAGAGCACGAGATGCCCGGTCTCGGCGGCTGTGAGCGCCGTCTCGATCGTCTCGTAGTCGCGCATCTCACCGACGAGGATCACGTCGGGATCCTGGCGGAGCGCAGATCGAAGCGCTTGAGAAAATGACTTGGTATCGACCTCGACCTCGCGCTGATTCACGATCGACTTCTTGTCGCGGTGGAGAAACTCGATCGGATCCTCGACCGTCATGATGTGCTCGGTACGATGGGCGTTGATGTAGTCGATCATCGCCGCCAGCGTTGTCGATTTTCCCGAGCCGGTAGTTCCCGTGCAGAGGATCAGTCCGCGCTGCTCGTCGCAGATCCGCTCGATCACGATCGGCAGCATCAGCTCGCGGATCGAGAGTATCTTGACGGGAATGACGCGGAGAACGAGGCCGACAGTTCCCCGCTGCTGGAAGATGTTGCAGCGGAATCGCCCGAGGCCGGGAACCGAGTAGGCCACGTCGATCTCGTAGTTATTCTTGAACTTTTCCTTCTGCCGGGCCGACATGATCGAAAACGCCATGGCGATCGTGTCTTCCGGCATGAGGCGCTTGAGCTCGACCAGGGGAATCAGCTCGCCATCGACGCGTATGACCGGGTGGGAGCCCACCTTGATGTGGAGGTCGGACGCCCTCCGCTCTGCAGCGATCTTCAAAAGGTCATTGATATGCAACGCATCACCTCGACATCGTTTGGCTTTTTCTTAATCTGGAGACGATTCCGGTCGGGTTATTTTACTCTGATTCCATCGAGGGGCGAAATGCAGGGGCCCGCAGTACAGTTTGAGGGGCCGATGACTACGAAAATTGAACACGGCGACAAACTCTCTCTTACCCACGTTGACGTCATTCCGAGCGGACGGCCATCGACGGATGCAATGCCCATCGTAATCACGCTGCACGGTCGTGGAAGCAACGGAATGGACCTGGCCGGGCTTGCACCCGCGGTGGATTCCGGATCCGGCTTTCGTTTCATCTGTCCAGATGCCCCGAAGCCGTTCTACGCGACGCCCGGTATGGCCTACGG
>JBGSYJ010000318.1:0-20637 GCA_041750915.1 Thermoanaerobaculia bacterium
GTCTCGTCGAACTCGAGAACTTCCTGGGTCCAGCCGACAAGCGCCGCCCCGCTGCTGGCCTCGACGAACTCCGACACGGACTGGAACATCCTGTCCGCGCCTTGCTGATCCAGCGTCACGAAGGATATGCCGATCCTTCCCCGCTGATGCAGATCGTGCAATCCCACTTCGGCTGCTGATATCTCGAACCGGTGCCGGATCTTCTCACGAAGACTCTTCACCACCGCGCGCTTCTCCTTGAGAGACTGCGCGTGCCCGATGTGGATTTCGAAGAGTGCGACACCGACTAGCATGAGAGTTCTGAGTTGTGAGCCAGCTGACGAGTTCTGAGTTGTGAGTTCTGAGTTGTGAGTGGAGCGAGGCAACGCGTGTCATCCTGAGCGAGGCGAAGGATCCCCCGCCTCGAGGCGATACGGCAAGTCTTCAGGGGATCCTTCGCTTCGCTCAGGATGACACGAGCTCCGCTCCCGGGTCCCACTCACAACTCAGAACTCACAACTCACAACTCGTCGGGCACAACTCAGAACTCGTATTACTGAAGTACGCCCGCCAGCTTCTCCACCTTGAATGCCTCGATGACATCGCCGACCTTCACGTCCTGGAAGCGCTCGATGCCGATACCGCACTCGAAACCGGAGCGGACTTCGGAGACATCGTTCTTGAAGTGACGCAGCGAGGCGATCTTGCCTTCGAGGATCACGCGATTGTCGCGAAGGAGCCGGATGTTCGCCGTTCTCGGGATGACGCCTTCAGTGACCATGCAGCCGGCCACCGTCCCCGCCTTCGGAACCTTGAACGTATTGCGCACCTCGGCGCGACCCTGAAAGACTTCCTGCAGAGTCGGCTCGAGAAGCCCTGTCATTGCGAGCTTGATCTCGTCCGTGAGCTGATAGATGACCGTATGGAGGCGCATTTCGACGCCTTCCTTCTCGGCCAGCTCCGTTGCAGCGCGCTCCGGTCGGACGCTGAAGCCGACGACGACCGCGTCGGACGCCGAGGCGAGCAGAATGTCATTCGTGGTGATTGCGCCGACTGAGGAATGCAGCACACGAACGGTGACCTGATCGTTGGACAGCTTGCCGAGGGTGTCGACGAGCACTTCGACCGATCCCTGCACGTCAGCCTTGAGGATGATGTTCAGCTCTTTCGCCGCGCCGCTCTGCATCTTCTGGAACAGCTGATCGAGCGACATGCGCGATTTCTGAACGCTCGTCTCACGCGCCTTGTCCTGCCGCATCTGACCGATCATGCGTGCTTCCGACTCTTCGTCGACCACCTGCAGCATGTCGCCTGCATTGGGAACGTCATCGAAGCCGGTTACCGAGACGGGTGTCGAGGGCCCGGCTTCCTTGATCCGCGCTCCCCGCTCGTCGCTCATGGCGCGAACACGGCCGTGAGTCGATCCGGAGAAGAACGCATCTCCAACACGGAGCGTTCCGTCCTGGATGAGGACCGTTGCGACGATTCCGCGTCCCACTTCTTTCTTCGCCTCGAGTACGACTGCGCGCGAAGGCATCTCTGGTGAAGCCTTCAAATCCAGGATGTCTGCGGTCAGCAGAATCATGTCGAGAAGATCGTCGATCCCCTGCTTCTTGAGTGCTGAGACTTCGACGGAGACCACGTCTCCGCCCCACTGCTCAACGAGAACGCCCGCACCCGATAGCTCCTGGCGCACCCTGTCGACGTTCGCGTTCGGCTTGTCGACTTTGTTGATCGCAACGACCATCGGAACACCGGCGGCCTTTGCATGGCTGATGGCCTCTTTCGTCTGCGGCATGACGCCGTCGTCCGCTGCAACAACGAGGACGACAATGTCCGTCACCTTCGCGCCGCGTGCACGCATCATCGTGAATGCTTCATGACCGGGCGTATCGAGGAACGTGATCTTTCGATCGCGCTTGTCGACGTGATAGGCGCCGATGTGCTGGGTGATTCCGCCAGCCTCGCCTTCAGCGACATTCGTCTCGCGGATGGCGTCGAGCAGCGAGGTCTTCCCGTGATCGACGTGACCCATGACGGTGATGACCGGGCCGCGCGGAACAGTGCCGGTCGTGCCGGTTTTCTCCATCGTCTCGAGCTCGAGGGCCTCTTCGAAAGAGACGACCTCAGCTTCGATATCGAGTCCGCGCGCAATCTCGACAGCGAGGTCCTGACCGAGGGGGGCGTTGATGGAAACCATCATTCCCTTCTTCATCATCAGGTGCTTCATCAGATCGTTTGCTTTGACTCCGAGCTTGTCTGCGAGCTCTTTGACAGTGACACCTTCAGTCAGAGTGACCTTCCCTTCGGGCTTCTTGAACTCGAGCACGCGGCCTGAGACAGGGGCTGCCTGTTTGCGAGCATCGCGGCGGGAAGACGGCGTGTGGATCGGCTCGCCCGACTCATCCGTCTCGCCGATACTGCGGGGCACGATTTCCCCCGGAGCGAGATCATCGTCGAGTACCGCAGTCGCCGAAAACGGGCCCTTTGTGAAGAGCTTGGGATCGACTTCCGCACCTGCGCTCGTCCGCTTGCCGCGTTTTCCTGTCGTCTTCTTCTTCTCCGGACGATCGTCTTCGTGAATGGCCTTCTTCCGGCGCATCCCCGGATCGGGAATCATCCCGGTTGGTGGCGGGGGAACCATGCCTCCGATTCGTCCCGCTCCGGGACGGCCGCCTGGCGCAAATCTTCCCGGAGGACCACTGTCAGGGCGACCCGCTGGCCGCGCACCGCGCGGATCGAGCGGTCTGCTGCCGGGACCGGCGGGTGTGTACGGACGGGCGCCGGGCCCTGAAGCTCCCGGACGCATTGTCTGTCCCGGACGCGGCGCGCCGGGGCGCACATCGCGACGCGGTGGATACTGTGTCTGCTGCTGACCGGTATAGTTCGGCCGTGCAGCGGGAGCACGATTTGCCCTGGGGCCCGTCGGACCCGAGATCGAAGGCCGGTCGGATGATGCCGGGGTTGAAGCGGCAGCCGCCGGCAAAGCAGGCTCGGAGGGCGGCTCGGAAACTGGCGGAGCCGCTGCGGTCTCGGGAGCTTCTTCCGGTGGAGCTGCGGCCACAGCCGGCTTCTTACGTGGAGCCGGTGCGGGTTTCGGCTCTCTCGCCGCCCTTTCCTGCTCGGCAGCTTCGGCCTCAGCAGCTTCGACGAACTCCGGAATGATCGGCCCGGTGGGAGGCGGAGGCGCAGCCTGGCTCGCAGGTGTCGCGTCCGACTTCTTCGTCGTACGCACGATGGGGCGCGGCGGCTTGATTTCCTTCCGCTCCTTCTCCACCTTCGGCTTTTCGTCGCGCATGATGACGTTCCGCGGACGGGTAGCCAGCTTTTTGCCGGTGAGAATCGCTACGATGACCTCATGATCGATCGAAGCGGATGCATTCTCGACCTGTACTCCCAGTGACTGCAGCTTGAAGATGAGATCCTTATCGGGGATGCCCATCTGTTTAGCCAGGTCACGGACCTGAACCTTTGCCATTCGATATCGCTCCTGATTCGCTTCAACCGCTTACATTTTCTGCTCGACTTCTTCTTCCACAGCTTCAGGATCGGCGGGCAGTTCGTCCGCTTCGCCTGATGCTTCAACAGCTTCTTCTTCGTCCGAAGCTTCGAGCTCTTCGCCGGCTTCAGCTTCTTCATCGAGCTCTTCGTCTTCTTCGTCGTACTCTTCGTCTGTCTCTTCGCCTTCGTCCTCTTCGTCGTCGGCGAACGCTGCCTGATCCTCTTCGACGACCATCTGCTCATGCGTACGCGCAAGCTCGATGGCGTTGGCAGCCGTTTCCTCGTCGATGCCTTCGATCTGCGTGAGATCCTCGACCGTAGCGTTCAGGACGGAATCGAGATCGTCGTAACCGGCCTCATCGAGGAGACGCGCGACTTCCGGATCGATCCCGTCGATGTCGGCGACAACCGTGGCGGCCCGCGCTTCTGCCATCGCCACCTGAAGCATGGCGCTGAGAGCGTCGGCGACCTCGCCTTTGACTTCCTCTTCCGACTTGATATCGATCTTCGCGCTGATCAGCTCCGCGGCGAGCCGAACGTTCAGCCCGCGCTTGCCGATCGCGAGCGAAAGCTGGTCGTTGTCGACGATGACGTCGAGGTTCGGCCGGTGGGCCTGCTCGTCGGAGGTCACGCTGACGCGGGTGATCTTTGCCGGCGCGAGCGAGTTCTGGGCGAAGATGACGATGTCCTCATTCCAGGGAATGATGTCGATCTTTTCACCGCGCAGCTCGCGGATGATGGACTGCACGCGACTGCCCTTCATGCCGACGCAGGCGCCGACCGGATCGACATCGCGCTCACGCGACGCAACCGCGATCTTGGCTCTCTCGCCCGGCTCACGCACGGCACCCTTGATGACCACGGTTCCGTCATAGATTTCCGGAACCTCCATCTCAAAGAGCTTGATGAGCAGCTTCGGGTCGGTTCTCGACAGCACGATCTGCGGGCCTTTCGGCTGCGTGTGCACGTCGATGATCACCGCCTTGATGCGGTCGCCCTGCGAGTAGCGCTCGGCCCGCGACTGCTGAGAGCGCGGGATGATGCCTTCGGTCTTGCCATTGAGGTCGACGATCATGTCGCCCCGCTCGAAACGCTTGACGTAACCGTTCTCGAGCTCACCAAGCTTGTTCGCAAACTCGACGTAGACCTTCTCACGCTCGGCTTCGCGGACCTTCTGATAGAGAACCTGTTTTGCCGACTGCGCCGCAATGCGGCCCAATTCCTCGGGCGGCTTGGTGAGCGGAATCTTCACCGTGTCGCCAGGCTCGACTTCCGAGTCGATCTTCCGTGCTTCGTAAGTTCTGATCTCGGTCAGCGGGTCGTCAACGAGGTCGACGACGGTCTTGGTGATGTAGCTCAGGCGGATCGTTCCGCCGACTTCGGCCGTCGGTTCGAGCTCACGCGCCTGCTCGATCGTCAGCTGGGCGAGCGGATCCTCGACCTCTTCGGCCGTCTCAACAACTTCCTTGACCACGTAGACTTCTACCCCGCCGGCGTTGCGGTCCAGAATCGTCTCAATCGGCTCGCGCGTCTTGTAGTACTTCCTGGCGGCCGTAGCGAGAGCGTCCTCGAGTGCCTCGAACACACGTTCGACGTCGATCGCCTTCTCGTGCGCCAGGGCTCTGATGTCTTTGCTTACGTTCTCACTGAACATGTCTGCCTGCTCCTCAAAAGATCAAAACTGAAGATGACCGCGGTGTCTGGAGCACCGAGTGTCATCCTGAGCGAAGCGAAGGATCCCATGCCGACTGACGACACCGTGCATGTCGAGGGGATCCTTCGCTGCGCTCAGGATGACACCGCTTCATCTTTCATCTTTCATCCTTCATCTTTGCTCTACATCTCCACCTCGAGACGGGTCTCTTTAATGTTCCCCATCTCGATCTCGTAGTCCTTCTTGCTCTGTGGATCGTTCACGACGATCTTCGTGCCGTCGTACTCCCGAAGGTGTCCGATGACCACATACAAACCCTTGACCATGTTCGAAGTTCTGACCCGCACCAGCCGCCCGATGAACTTCCGGTAATCCGCTTCCCGGTAGAACTTTCGGTCCAGACCGGGCGAGGACACCTGCAGCTCGTACTCCCCTGGAAGGGGATCCTCCACATCGAGCCATGCGCTGATCTGCTGCGAGATCAACACACAGTCATCGACGTTCACGCCGCCTTCCTTATCAATATCGACCCTCAGCAGCATTCCGCCACTCTGGGTCCTGAAATCGATATGGACGAGCTCGAGATTTTCAGAAGTTACGATCTTCTCGATTTCGTGCTCGACCTGTTCCGGAAGCGCTGCCATGACCCCTGACTACGAAAAAGTCCCGTAACAACAAAAAAAGCGGCCTGTCGGCCGCTTTCGATCAATGTTTCGAAAGCTGTCGAATGGTAACACGCGTCACCGGAGCGTACAACAGCTCTCCCCGGGAGCCGATTCCACACCGGCAACCGCGGAAGACCGCAAAATACGGGCCCTCAGCGTGTCCGGGAGGCCGTTATGGCCTCCCGGCACGATGTCATTCTACCTCGATGCTGGACGGCGGGCCGGACGGACCATCGGTCCCTTGGCTGAATCGCCGTAAACGCATGCGAACGGAAGCTCGTTGATGAACTGCGACTCGAGGGTCGTCGGATCGTTCGAGACGTTGTCGACCATCGAAGCGTATGCGAAAAAGCCCGGAATCGGCGTCTGATCCGGTGGCTCGGTCACCGGGGTCACGCGGTTAAAGCTGACCTGATCGACGACGACGTAGCCATTCCCCGTGAAGCCGGCGAAGAGGTTCGCGACGTTGGCCTGGATGTGTCCCAGCGGCCCGAGAGTCAGATTCGTCGATCCGACGGGCTGACCGCTGTTCGAGAAAAGCCGGACCCGGAGGACCATCGAGTAGTCGGTCGAGGCGTTGGTCACACCCACATTGCTCCGGAACGCTGTGGTCTGCCGGATGCCGGCCATGAAGACCTCGTCATAGTTGAGTCCGGTGGACAGGGCGTCGCCGGAGGCGAAGTTGTACCAGGGAATCCCCGAGAACAGCTGGCCGAAGGTGCAGTTGGCAGCATTGCCCGGGCAGGCGGCGCCGCCACCTTCAGTGTAGATGCGTCCCTGGACGGTGATCAGCTCACAATCGCTCGAGTCGGCGTCACAGTCGGCACAGTTTCCACCCGCTTGACAGGCGAAGAACAGAGCCTGTCCGATGCCGGTCCGGCCGAACAGCGAGTTCAGGATATCGATGATCTCGCGGCGCTCTCCGGGAGCAAGAGTGACCCGCCGCATGTTGGCCGGCAGCAGCGCTTCGGTGTTGTCGCCACCGCCCGTGGGTGCGAATGCGATGTCGACGTCCACTGTGGATGTACTGAGGTTGCTGATGAATACATCCGTCTTGAAGAACGAGCCTCCGCCGCCGGGAGCGCTTGCGATCGCGGTGAGGTAAACGAGGTCGGCCGCGCGGAAGTTGTTTGCGGATGCCGTCATCGCGGTAAGCGTCAGCAGCGCGCCGAGCACGATACGCCTGTAATTGAACATGCTTGATCCCCTATTGTTTTTAGATTGACTGCGGAACTGCCTGCGAGATTCGACGAAACGTGCTCCTGTTCCGCTTACGCGATTGTAAACCATTCAAAGCGAGGTCCGGGTAACGGTTTTGATGAAACATTGGGCGCAAGCTACCGCGTCATCCTGAGCGCAGCGAAGGATCCCCTCAGGACTCGCTCTGCCGCGGGAATCAGGGGATCCTTCGCTTCGCTCAGGATGACACGCTCCGCCTCGCGGATGACTTATGCGGTTCTCGCCCTGCGACCCTGGCCCGGCCGGATATACACTCCCTCCCTATGGATTTCACTCTCGACGCCGACAGCCCGCCGCGGCGCCTCGATCAGGCCCTTGCAGATCTCCTTCCAGATCGGTCCCGCAGCTACCTGGCAAAGCTGATCGATGAGGGGCTCGTCTTCGTCGACGGGGAGCCGGCAATGAAACGCTCCCGCGCGGTGTCACCTCTCCAGACCATCTCGATCGACATCCCGGACGCAACTCCCCTCGAGGCCGTCTCGCAGGAGATTCCGCTCAGGATCGTCTTCGAGGACAGCGATCTGGTCGTCATCGACAAACCTGCGGGGCTCGTCGTCCATCCAGGAGCCGGGCACTCCGACCAGACCCTCGTCAATGCTCTTCTCTTCCACATCAAAGACCTCAGCGGGATTGGCGGCGTCCTCCGTCCCGGCATCGTCCACAGGCTCGACAAGGATACGAGCGGCCTGATGGTCGTCGCAAAGAATGATGAAGCGCACCGGGCGCTCACCCGCGCATGGGGAACGCCGGCCGTCAGAAAGCAGTACCTCGCACTTGTGTATGGGGCCCCCCGAACCGACAGTGGCCGGATCGAAAAACCGATCGGACGCGATCCGAAGAGTCGCAGAAGGATGGCGATCGTTCCGGCCGGACGTGAAGCGATCACGCTCTTCACGCTCGTCGAGCGACTCGCCCACGTGTCGCTCCTCCGGTGCACGCTGCTGACCGGCCGTACACATCAGATCCGCGTGCATCTCAAGTCGATCGGTCATCCAATCGTCGGCGATCCGGTCTACTCGGGGCCGCAGTGGAAAGGAATCCCCGACAAGCGCATTCAGAAGACGCTCGCCGCGTTTCCCCGCCAGGCACTACATGCGACTCATCTTGCCTTCCCCCACCCTCGTACCGGCGAAGAGGTCTCGTTCGACTCGCCCCAGCCGGAAGACTTCGCCGCACTGATGACCGCATGTGGCAGGGCCGAGAGAAGTAGTCAGTAGCCAGGAGTCAGTAGTCAGTAACCCCGCCCGGAGCGCCTCCACTGAAGCGGTCCGCATGTGGCAGGGCCCTCCGAGGCCCTGCCTCTTCAGGATAGTGACGATGTACGACACCTGGAGTCAGGGAGCGGGATGAATGCTCCAAATGCCGTGCCTCATTACGATTCGGAAGAGGCAGGGCCTCGGAGGGCCCTGCCACATGGGGTGCCGCAAGCTACTGACTACTGACTACTCATTTTTCCCAGATCGGCTAGAATCGCCCGCACTCGGCCATGTACCCGTTCTCCCGCACAGCTCTGGTAACGACGATTCTCGCTGCCGGCCTGCTTGCGCTCTCATGCGCACCGGGACAGGAAGCCGACCTGGAAGGACGCCTCAGAGTCGGAATCGTCTTCGACATCGGAGGAAAGGACGACCGCTCCTTCAACGCGGCAGCCTGGGAAGGCGTCAAGCGTGCAGCGAAAGATCTTCCCGTCGTCGTCCGCGACGTCGAGCCGGGAGATCCGAATTCTCTCGAGCCCGCCATGCGCGCATTCGCAGAACGCGGATACGACCTCATCATCGGAGTTGGTTTCGCACAGAGCCCGATCATGGAACAAGTCGCGAAGGATTATCCCGATCTCGACTTTGCCATCATCGACGGCGTCATCGACCTCCCGAACGTCGCCTCACTCGTCTTCAAGGAGCATGAAGGCTCCTATCTCGTCGGAATGATCGCCGCCGAAAAGAGCCAGACCGGAGTTCTGGGATTCGTCGGCGGCATGGACATTCCCCTCATCCACCGATTCGCCAAGGGCTACGAAGAGGGCGCCCGCTCAGTCGATCCCGACGTCCGCGTGATTACGAACTTCGTCGGCGTCACCGATCATGCGTGGAACAATCCGGGCAAAGGCAAAGAGCTCGCCGTCGCGCAGATCGGCAAAGGCGCCGACGTGATCTTCACCGCCGCCGGCAACTCCGGACTAGGCGCGTTCGACGCCGCCGAGCAGTTCAAGAAATTCGTCATCGGAGTCGACTCGAACCAGAACTGGGTCAAGCCCGGCTATGTCCTCACCAGCATGGTCAAGCGCGTGGACAACGCCGTCTACACGATCATCGAGGACAAAGTGAACGGCACGTTCAACGGCGGCTTTCACGTCTACGGACTCGACAACGAAGGCGTCGGCTACTCGCTCGACGAATTCAACCGCGACCTGATTCCCGCGGAAGTGCTCGAGCGGGTCGAGGAAGCAAAGCAGAAAATCATCGCCGGAGAGATTAAGGTTACGGACGCGATGGCGCAGTGAGGAAAGTAGACAGTACACAGTAGACAGGAGACAGTAGAAAAGCGGGCAAGATCCTACCGTCTTCTCGAGAACTCTACGACTATTGGCGAATGGAACGAACAGGGCGAATCAATTGACGATGAGCACACAGCACGTGAAGCGGCCCTACTGTCTTCTGTCTACTGTCTACTGTCTACTCTAAAAAATGCTCGAGCTCCGCAACATCACCAAGCGCTTCTCCGCCGTCACCGCGAACGACCGCGTCAACATCGCTGTCGCTGCGGGGACGATTCACGCGATCGTCGGTGAGAACGGCGCCGGCAAGTCGACAGCGATGCGGATCGCGTACGGCTTCTACACAGCCGACTCCGGAGAGATCCTCGTCGAGGGCACGCCGCGCGACATCTCTTCTCCGAAAGATGCCATCAACCTCGGCATCGGCATGGTTCACCAGCACTTCACGCTCGTCGACACGATGACCGTGACCGAGAACATCATTCTGGGCGCCGAGGGGGGCTCGCCCCTCGCCCTGAACCTCGGTGAGGCGGAGAAGAAGATCCGCGCGCTGTCCGATTCGTTCGGACTCGCCGTCGATCCGGGCGCCATCATCGAGACGCTTTCGGTCGGCCAGCAACAGCGCGTCGAGCTTCTCAAGGCGCTCTACCGGGAAGCGCGGATCCTGATTCTCGATGAACCGACCGCCGTCCTCACGCCCCAGGAGATCGAGGGCCTCTTCCGGATCCTGCGCACGATGCGGGAGCAGGGCAAGACCGTCGTCATCATCACGCACAAACTCTCGGAGGTGCTCGCGATCTCGGACGAAGTAACCGTCATGCGCGACGGCAAAGTCGTCGGCGGAGTCCGCACGAGTGAGACGACCGCTGCCGAGCTCGCGCGGCTCATGGTGGGACGTGACGTCCTGCTCCGCGTCGACAAGCCGCCTGCGGACCCAGGCGAAACGGTCCTCACGGTGAGAAATCTCTCCTCGACTTCGAAGGGATCCGGAACCCCGCTCGAGAACATATCCTTCGAGGTCCGGAGCGGTGAGATCGTCGGCATCGCAGGCGTCGAAGGCAACGGGCAGACCGAGTTGATCGAAGCGATCGCAGGTCTCGCGCGCCCCGGAACCGGCTCGATGTCGCTGGGCGGAACGGATGTGTCCGGCCTCAGCGTCAGGAAGCGGCGGGAAGCCGGCATCGGACATATCCCCGAAGACCGCCACAGGCGCGGTCTGCTGCTCGACTTCGACCTCTCCGAGAACGCAATTCTGGGCATCCACTACCGGAAGCCGGCCGTTAACTCCGGCGTGATGCTCGATTCCGCTGCGATCCGTGACTGGACGACGAAGCTGATCGAAGCCTTCGACGTGCGTCCTCCAAATCCCGATCTGCCCGCGCGGTCGCTGTCGGGCGGAAATCAACAGAAGCTGATCATCGGGCGCGAGTTCGGAGACAAGCCGAAGCTCCTGCTCGTCGCGCAGCCGACGCGCGGGGTCGACATCGGCGCGATCGAGTTCATCCACCGCAAGCTCGTCGAGCTGCGCGACTCCGGATGCGCGGTTCTGCTCGTCTCTTCGGAGCTCGAAGAAGTCACCGCGCTGTCGGACCGGCTTCTGATCATGCACGCCGGCGCGATCGCCGGCGAAGTCGACCCGCAGAAGGCAACGCTCGAAGAAATCGGGCTCCTGATGACGGGCGGGAAGGTGGCGACATGAAAAACCGACAAGCAGGGCGGTCCTCCCCTCTCCCCGCCCGAAACTGCGTCTCGTGCAGAAAACAAGATTCGGGGAGAGGGTGGCGCGCGCAATGAACCTATTCGTGAAATCCGCGCAGCTTCAAGCGCGCCGGGTGAGGGGTAGCGGCGCTGCGTCTCGCGAGATCCTTACGTGTTCGCCCCTCACCCGGCGCGCTGAGATTGTCTCGAGCCGGAAGAGCTCCGCGGAGGGCGCGCCACCCTCTCCCCGAACTTCCGGCTGCGCAGGTGAACACAGTTCCCGACGGGGAGAGGGTTGGACACGATGAACCGTTTGCGCGTCCTGATTTTTCCGCTCGTCGCCGTCCTCGCCGCATTCATCGTCGGCGCGCTCGTCGTGCTCGCAGTCGGCGACGATCCGATCCTCACCTACCGGCTCCTGATCGGAAGCGCGATCTCCTGGCCGGATGGCATCGGCTACACGCTCTTTTACGCCACTCCGCTGATCTTCACGGGTCTGGCAGTCGCCGTCGCATTCCGCTGCGGACTGCTGAACATCGGAGCCGAGGGTCAGCTCTACATCGCTGCGTTTGCGACGGCGTGGGTCGGCATCACGTTCGCGAATCTCTCACCCTGGCTGCTCGTTCCACTGGCCTGCCTGACCGCGATGGTCGCCGGCGGCATCTGGGGTGGAATTCCGGGCGTCCTCAAAGCGAAGTTTGGCGCGCATGAAGTCATCAACACGATCATGCTGAACTTCATCGCCGTGGCGCTGGCGAGCTACTTCACGCAGTATCACTTCAAGACGCCAGGCGATCCGATCATGCAGACAGTGCCGATCGGCGAGAATGCGCACATCGCGCGCATTGGTGATTTCGTTCCCGGCTTTCCGGACCGTATCCCGCTGAACGTCTCTTTTTTCCTCGCGCTCCTCGCATGCGTCGTTGTCTACATCGTTCTCTGGCGTACGAAGTGGGGCTACGAGATTCGCGCAACCGGCGCGAACCCTTCCGCGGCTGAATACGGCGGGATCTCCACTGGGAAACAGATCATCATCGCGATGACGTTCTCCGGCGCTCTCGCCGGAATGGTTGCGATCAGCGAAGTCCTCGGGTATCGCTACCGCTACTACGACGGATTTTCGGCCGGGTACGGCTTTACCGGAATCGCCGTGGCTCTCCTCGGGCGAAACCACCCGATCGGTGTCATCCTGTCCGCGCTTCTTTTCGGCGCGTTGATCCGCGGAGGGCTCTTCGTCGACATCTTCACCGAGAACGTATCGAAGGATCTCGTGCTGGTGCTGCAGGCGGTCGTGATTCTCTTCGTCGCCGCTGAGGCGCTCTTCCGCGGGCCGTTCGGCAGATGGGGTCTGATCAAGAGGTCGAAGGTCTGACATGGAAGAGATTTTCAGCGCAGCGCTCTTCCTCTCGACCGTCCGGCTGGCGACCCCCCTGCTGCTTGCCGCGATGGGCGGGCTCTTCTCGGAACGGTCGGGCGTGATCAACATCGCACTCGAAGGACTGATGCTCGCCGGGGCGTTCACTGCCGCTGTGGTCACTCATTACACGGGAAATCCGTGGATCGGTCTCGCCGCTGCGATCACAGCCGGCATGGCCGTCGCCGGAATTCACGCGGTTGCCTGCATCCGGTTCCGCGCGGACCAGGTCGTCAGCGGAACCGCGATCAACATTCTCTTCCTCGGTGTCCCAGCGCTGATGAGCGGCGCGCTGTTTGATTCGACCGGCGCGACACCGCAGATCCCGCAGGGCAACCTGCTGCCGTATGCGCCGATCGTCATCGCATTTCTGATGGTTCCCATCACATGGTGGGTGCTGAACCGGACGCGATTCGGACTGCGCCTTCGCGCCGTTGGAGAAAACCCGGAGGCTGCCGACACCGCGGGCATCAGCGTCACGGCGATGCGTTATCGCGCCGTGCTGATCTCCGGCGCGCTCGCCGCAATCGGCGGCGCGTACCTGTCGATCGGACAGTCATCACTCTTCACGCGCAATATGTCCGCGGGCCGCGGATTCATCGCACTCGCCGCGCTGATCTTCGGAGCGTGGCGCCCCGTGCAGACGATGCTCGCCTGCCTGCTGTTCGGATTCGCCGAAGCCGTCTCGATCCAGATGCAGGGCGTTGCCGGCATCCCGGTGCAGTTCATTCAGATGTTTCCGTACGTTCTCACCATCATCGTCCTCGTCGGCTTCATCGGCCGTTCGCGCGCACCGCGAGCTCTGGGGATGCCGTATGAGAAGGGTTAAGAGTTGACAGTACTCAGGAAAGTAGACAGTACTCAGGAAAGTAGACAGTAGACAGTAGACAGTAGACAGTAGCCGCCGCCCGAATCGCGGAAGTCACCAACATGTCAGCCCGAGGCACTTGCGGGCCGGAAGTCGGGAGGGCGGGCTCCTGTCTTCTGTCTACTGTGTACTGTCTACTCACAAAATCATGCTCTCCAAAATCAACGCCACCGCCGCCTTCATCCGCTCGCGAACGACTCTCACGCCGGAGTTCGCAATCATTCTCGGCTCCGGACTCGGCGGCTTCGCCGATCGGGTCGAGGCCGACGTTGTAATTCCCTACCGGGAGATCCCGCACGCTGCCGCTTCGAACGTTGCAGGCCACTCGGGACGGATGATCATCGGCAGGGCCGGGGGCGTGCCGGTGCTCGTCATGCAGGGACGCGTTCATTTCTATGAAGGCTATTCGATGGACGAGGTCGTTTTTCTCGCAAGAGTGGCCGGACGGCTGGGCGTGCGTGCAGCCGTCGTGACGAATGCAGCTGGCGGCGTCAATACTTCATACGCGGCCGGCGATCTCATGCTGATCTCCGATCACATCAACATGCTCGGTACGAATCCGCTGCGCGGGCAGAACTTCGAGGAGCTCGGTCCGCGCTTCCCCGATATGACGGACGTCTACCCCGCAGAGCTTCGTCGCATTGCACGCCTGGTGTCCGAACGGATCAATGTTCCTGTGCAGGAGGGTGTCTATCTCGCGCTCTCCGGACCGACCTACGAGACTCCCGCCGAAGTCCGCATGCTTCGCGTTCTCGGCGCCGATGCGACCGGTATGTCGACAGTTCCCGAGTCGACCGTCTTCGCTCACATGAACATTCCGGTTCTCGGAATCTCCTGCATCACAAACATGGCTGCCGGCATTCTCCCGCAGAAGCTCACTCACGAAGAAGTCATGGATACGACCGCACGAGTGGAAAAGGATTTCTGCGAGCTGCTGCTGGGAATTGTGGTGGAGATGAAGAAGTCAGTAGACAGTAGACAGTAGACAGTAGCCCGGCCTCCCCTTCTTTGGGAGGGGGCTACTGTCTACTGTCTACTGTCTACTGTCTACTCCCACTCTCATTTCTCAATTTTCTAGGCTTACAATGAGGCATGATTCAGTTCTACCACGTCACCAAGAGGTTTGACCGGCAGTCGGTGGCGCTCCAGGATGTGAACCTGCACGTGGCGAAGGGTGAGTTCGTCTTTCTCACCGGCGCGAGCGGCGCCGGAAAGTCGACGCTCCTCAAGCTGATCCTCCGGCAGACGCGTCCGTCCGAGGGACAGATCATCGTCAACGGACGGAACCTCGCGGCGATCAAGCGTTCGCACCTCCCCATGTTCCGCCGCGAGATCGGGATGGTCTTCCAGGATTTCAAACTGATCGAACGGATGACCGTCTTCGAAAACCTCGCGTTCATCCTGACCGTACTCTCCGTTCCGCCGCGTGAGCACAAGCTTCGCGTGATGAACACGCTGAAGGCCGTGAATCTCACCCAGAAACTCAATGCCTATCCGCTGCAGCTTTCCGGCGGTGAGCAGCAGCGCGTCGCCATAGCACGCGCGCTCATCAATGATCCGATGATCATCATCGCCGACGAGCCGACCGGAAACCTCGATCCAGACCTCTCCAGAGAGATCATGCAGATCTTCATCGACGCGAACGTCCGCGGCTCGACGGTCATCGTCGCGACTCACGACCGCGAGCTCATCCGGCAGGCTGCGAAACGGCTGTTGATCCTAGACAAGGGCCGCATCGTCGAGCACAAGACCCCGACGGCTGAAACCGCTCCTTCAAAGGAGAAGACGGCATTCATAACGTGGGGATGAGTGTCTAACCGAACCTCAGGCGAGAGCAGATCGCTCCTCTCCAGCCTCGGTTACTTCTTCCGCGAGGCGTCACGGAGAATCTGGGTAGCGCGGCGTACGAGCTCCGTCGCCATCGCCATGATCACTCTCGCGCTGACGATTCTCGGCGCGTTTCTGCTCGTTTCCGAGAACCTGACTGCAGCAATCGACCGCTGGCAGGGCAGGTCCAAAGTCACCGTCTTCTTTACTCCCGAAGTCTCCGAAGGCGGCATCGACAAAGTTCGTTCCGTTCTCGAGAACGATCCTGCGCTGCAGAATCACGTCTTTGTCTCGAAGGAAGAAGCAATGGTGCGATTCCGCGAAGGCTTCGCCGGTCTTTCCGGGGTCATCGACGATCTGAACGAGAATCCTTTCCCTCCCTCGTTCGAGATCGAGGTCACGAGCGAAGTCGTGCAGCAAAGCGGATTCAACCAACAGATGAGCGCGCTCCGGGCGATGCCCGAGGTCGAAGAAGTCCAGTTCGACTGGATGTGGGTCGCGCAACTTCGGAGGCTCGTCCGGATGATCAATACGGCGGGAATGATCATCGGCGGCATCCTCGCCGTCGCAGCTGCGTTCATGATCGCGAACGTGATCAGGCTGACGATGTACGCACATCGTGAGGAGGTCGAGATCATGCGCCTGGTCGGAGCGACCGAGCGCACGATCCGCGGTCCATTTCTCCTCGAAGGCCTGATTCAGGGCATCATCGGAGGCATCTTTGCGGTGATCGTCCTCTACGGCGCATTCGAAGGCGCGCGATATCTCGTCACGCAGCAGGGCGCGAGCCTCTGGACGTCATTTCTGCTGACGTTCCTTCCCTGGCAGAAGTCGCTCGCCCTCGTCGCGGGGGGAATGTTTGCCGGGTTGATCGGAAGCTGGCTGTCGTTGAGGGAGACGCCGCCGGAGCCGTTTGCGTGACGGGGAGTAGTCAGGAGTCAGGAGTCAGGAGTCAGTAGCCCGCCCGCCCCTTCACCAATGCTCAGGCGCGGGCTACTGACTACTGATTACTCCCCACTGTCGAATCGAAATCTCCCTGCCTCCGCAATCTCTCGGTTCTTCATCCCTCGACGTCCCTGCGATCCTCCATTCAACAAGGGGACAGGAGGCAATGGCGTCATTGCTTATATCGGAACGGGGTGTCGCCATTAGTGACAGGGAGGGAGGGCGGGCTACTGTCTCCTGTCTACTGTGTACTGTCTACTATCCCACTCACCTCTCAATTTCCTTCGCAACCTTCTTCATCACCCTGTCCACACGCTCGACCACCTGTGCGATGTCTTTTTTTGCGTGCGCGGATGAAAAGAATGCCGCTTCGAACTGCGACGGCGGAAGGTAAACGCCCTCTCCCAGCATCAGGTTGAAGAACTTCGCGAAGCGTTCGGTGTCTGACTTCTTCGCGGACTGAAGGTCCGTCACCGGTTGGTCCGTGAAAAAAATTGTCCACATCGAGCCGACACGGTTGAGGACGATCGGAACCTGATGCGCCGCCGCAGCCTTGATCACACCGGCTTCGAACTCGCGTGAACGTTCTTCGAGGTCGTCGTAGATCGCCCGTTTGAGAACGCTGAGCGTCGACTTGCCGGCTGCGACGGCGAGAGGGTTCCCCGATAACGTCCCGGCCTGATACATAGGCCCCAGCGGCGATACGAGCTCCATGATCTTCTTCGATGCGCCGTACGCGCCGATTGGCAGACCACCGCCCACGACCTTGCCCAGCGTCGTGATGTCCGGCATCACCCCGTAAAGCGTTTGCGCGCCGCCGTACGAAACACGGAAGCCCGTCATGACTTCATCGAAGATCAGCAGCGTTGACGCCTCGTCGCAGATCTCGCGCAGCCCCTCGAGAAATCCGTCGACCGGAGGCACACAGCCCATATTTCCTGCAACCGGCTCGACGATGATGGCCGCGAACTCGTCTTTGTGTTTCGCGAACGCCTCACGAACCGCCTGAAGGCTGTTGTAGCGCACACTGACCGTCAGCCGCGAAAACTCCTTCGGAACGCCCGCTGAATCAGGGGTTCCGAGCGTCGCGCCGCCCGATCCGGCTTTCACGAGCAACGAATCGACATGCCCGTGATAGCCGCCGTCGAACTTCAGAATCTTCTTGCGACCCGTCGCTGCTCGAGCGAGACGGATCGCGCTCATCGTCGCTTCTGTTCCCGATGTGACGAGCCGCACCATCTCGATGCTGGGAACCGCCTCACAGATCAGTTCCGCCAGCTCGATCTCGCCGAGGGTCGGCGCACCGAATGTAAATCCACGCGTGGTTGCACGTTTGACCGCTTCCACAACGTAACGATGTCCATGTCCAAGGATCAGTGGGCCCCACGATCCGACACAGTCGATGTATTGAAGATTGTCGACGTCGAAAATTCGAGCGCCCTGGCTCTGTTCGATGAAGAGAGGTGTGCCGCCGACGGCTTTAAATGCACGCACCGGCGAATTGACCCCGCCGGGAATGACCGCCTGTGCGCGTTTGAAGAGGGAATCCGATTTTTTGCCCATAGGGGGAGGGATTATAGGTGCGATTGGGCGGTAGTTCTACTACCGGAAAGTAGACAGTACACAGTAGACAGAAGACAGTAGCCCCCGCCCGGAATCGAGTCCGCCCGTCATTCCGAGGCCTGACGCGAGGTTTTTCCATCCACGTCTGGAGGCTTTGCGTTGATTTAGACAGTAGAGGGGCGGGCTACTGTCTACTGTCTACTGTCTACTGTCTACTGTCTACTGTCTACTGTCTACTGTCTACTGTCCCCTCAATACGCATTCTCATGCTTCAACCCATGCCTCACCGTCATGGCGAGGATCTTCAGATCGAGCATCAGCGACCAGTTTTCGATGTAGTAGAGATCATGCTCGATTCGCATGCGGACTGAAGTGTTGCCGCGCCAACCATGGACCTGTGCCCAGCCGGTAATGCCGGCCCGGACCTTGTGGCGAAGCATGTAGTGGGGAAATTCGGTGCGGAACTGCTCGACGAAATGCGGTCGCTCAGGGCGAGGGCCTACAAGACTCATGTCTCCCCGCACCACATTCCATAGCTGTGGAAGCTCGTCGAGCGACCACGCCCTGATGATCCGGCCGATTCGGGTGCGCCGCGGGTCGTCCTTCTCTGCCCACACCGCTCCACTTTCCTTCTCCGCCTCGACTCTCATCGATCGGAACTTGAGGATCTCGAACGGGGCGCCGTCGAGTCCCATCCGGATCTGCCGGTAGAGGACCGGACCTCGATCCTCCAGATAGATCAAGAGAGCGATGACAGCGAGCAGCGGCGAGAGCACGACCAGCGCCACAAGCGCAACGACAAAATCGAACGAACGCTTCAGAAATCGGCTCCATCCCATCAGAGGCGTGTCCGACAGATTGATCGTCGGAAGGCCGTCGAGATCGCCGACTCTCGAGCGGAGCGCCATGAACTGCAGCAGATCGGGAACGACGTGGATCGAGACGACTTCGCGTACCAGATCGTCCAGCAGCGCCATCATCGACCCCGAAGAGCTCTGAGGCAACGCCACGAAGACGTGATCGATCTTCTGCTCCCGCACGACCTGCGCGGCATCCGCGAGATTGCCAAGCCTCGGCAATGGCGCGAGCGGACCGTTCGGATCCTCGGCAACGTAACCGACAAGCTCGAACCCGAGCTCCCGTTGCCGGCCGATCCGTTCCGCTACTGCGCGCGCCAGCTCCCCGCCGCCGGCAACGAGTACGCGGTCGAGTTCCTTGCCCGCCCTGTGCCGTCTCTCAACGAACCAGCGGATGATCGACCTTCCGAACATCACGAGCAGCACCTCGCACAACGCGAAGATCGCGAGAGTGGCGCGCGAGTAGAACTCCTCCGGATTGCCGGGCCGAGTCCAGAGGAGGACTCCGGAGAGCACGACCGTTCCCAGAAGAGTTCCCGTCAGCACGCTCATCAACTCTTCGGATCGCGGCGCGTGCGGACGGTAGAGCCCCTGAATCGCGAACGCCAGGGGAAAGACGATTGATACGAGCGGCAGGATCTGGAAGTAGGTATCGAGGTCCTGCTGGCCCTTGGTCACGGGAACGACCTCGAGCGCGAAGCGCAGATACCACGCAGCCAGCATCGCGAGATTCGACGCAACCACATCGAATGCAAGCTGTATCGTAGCCAGACTCTGGTGCTTCCGCTGGATCATGTTCGAGTGAGTTTTCCAAATTCCGCGAGGAAACGCGCGCGCGAAAACTCACGTGCTCTGGCGCGGATTCTATCCCGGTCCCAATTCATCCGCTCCGCCCCCTCCATCGCTTCCGGCAACGTCTTGATGTGCTCCGGTCCGAAAAAAATCCCCGTCTCTCCTTCGATGACACTATCGAGCGCGCCACCTTCTCCGTAGGCAATTACCGGCGTTCCCATGGCCATCGCCTCGAGACAGGTGATCCCGAAATCCTCGACGCCCGGGAGAATCAGACTCCTTGCGCGCCCGAGCAGGTCGATGAGCTCTCCCTCTGATACGAATCCTCGAAGCTCTACGTTGGGGCCCGCGTGAGCTGCGAGCTCTTTCGCCAGTGGGCCCATCCCTACGATGACGAGCCGCCTGCCGGAATTCTGCGCCGCGTCGATCGCGAGCTCCACCTTCTTGTAGGGCACGAGAGCCGAGACGACGAGATGGAAATCGTCTCTCCTCAGGGGCATCGGCGCTTCGAGAAACACGTCGTCCACGAAGGGATGCACGACCACCGCATCTCTGTCGTAGTGTCGCCGGATCCGGCCTCGTACGAACTCCGAGTTCGCAACGAAAAGGTCGACGCCCGCGGCTGTCCGCTGATCCCATCGGCGCAGGGACGGCGCAACGGTCCCGCCCGCAAGCCGGAGCAGTGGCCGCGACCTGGGAAAATAGTCATCGAAGCGATCCCATATGTATCGCATAGGAGTGTGGCAGTAGCTGATGTGCCGCGTCTTTCCCGTATTCGCACCCTTGACGACACAGTGGCTCGACGAGATCACGAGATCGAACTCATCGAAGCGCCAATTTCGGATCGCCGCAGGAAACAGCGGCAGAAGCGTCCGGTAGTTCGACACCGAGGATGCCAGACCCTGCAACCGCGAGGTGTGAATGGTGCGGTTTTCTATAGAAGGAGAAACGCTGCCGGGAAAATGAAAGAGGGTGAAGAGCTCCGCCGACGGATAGAGCTCCAGGATGGCTTCGAGGACCTTCTCGCCGCCCCGCATCCCGGTGAGCCAGTCATGGAGCACGGCGACGCGCATGTTCTGATCGCCGGTCACTTGTCCGGTTCAGAGTCCCGGCCGGCCTCGGCATCCGGCTTCGCATCGGG